>NZ_JBWYJA010000002.1:0-258113 GCF_056780035.1 Acinetobacter sp. ANC_7503
CTTGACTATACAACACCCAAACAGTTGGTGTTGTGGTTCAAATCATGACAAATAACTTGATTTAGTTAGATAAAACGCTAAACTGCACAAACTAAAGCAACTCAAATAGCTGTTAATAACTTCTTTGACCAAGCAAAGGCACGCAAACAATATATGCGAATAAGACCCAAGCAAAGTCACAACAGTTGTGCTGGCGACAATAGCAAGAGTGAACCACCTGATCCCTTCCCGAACTCAGAAGTGAAACCTCTTAGCGCTGATGGTAGTGTGGGGTTACCCATGTGAGAGTAAGTCATCGCCAGCTCATTATTCTAAACACCCCCTTCAATAGAAGGGGGTGTTTTTTTATGCAGTAAAGAATGAAATAAAGATATAAATACAAATATAAAGGGAAATGCATGGGTACGGGAAAATTAACTTCTAAATCGATGTCTTTACATAGTTAATTACAAGCGCAAAATATATCAATAAATACAAAAATGCCTGTATCGTTAACAGGCATTTTGAAAAGAGAATCAACGGATTATTACTGTTCTATATTGCTTGCCATTAAATTACCTTGTTCAGCTTCTCGCATGAAACGATCATGAGTTTCCTTGCTACGAACCAAGCCAGGCATTCGATATTCTGTATGACCGTAGTCATGAATTTTTGTCCAACGTCCTCCCCAAACTAAACCGACAGTCTCAGCAACTTGACCATATAACTGATAGCCACGCATAGCCCAAGGATCACGTTCAGAAATAACGACTTTACCATCTCGCTTGAATGCGACATCAGCTGCCAAACCAAATTGGTGATAGCTACGGTATGCAGTCGCTAAAGTGGTTGCTTTATTCCGAGATAGGCTATTTTGTCGTGCAGGACTACGATAACCCTCTAGTAATACTAATTCATAGCCATGTTGTTCCTTCATAATTTTGAAGACCATAAGTAATCGTTGTTTATAGCTTGGATGCATCTTGTCCCACTTACGATTTACCATTGAAGTATCGAGATGACCATGAGAAAACTCTGAATTTTCTACATTAGGAATAGTTGTAGATGAAACAGAACCGCCAGTTTGAGCTTGATATTGTTGCTCAAGACGTACAGCTTCAACGATTGCTGCATCGACGAGACTTTCTTCAACCTCTGGTGGAGGGGAAAGAATTTCCCCATTTAATAAGTTATAAATTTGAGGATCAGCTTTCTTTAAATAGTTCGCTTCTATTTTTGTAGGATCAACGGGTTTTGTAAAAGCAAAAAGCATAATACTGCTAAGTAAGAAAAAACCAGCAATGAGTATCCACCATTGCTGTAAGTGCCAATGCGTTTGAATTTGGTCTGCTGAAGCAGCATGATTCATTTCATGTGCAAATTTACGTGCGTTTAAAAGCTTTTTTTTACCTTGTGGTAATAAGCTTTGTGCAAAATCTATTATTTTTTGTCTTATCTCATAAGACATCAATAAAGTCAGTGCGATGATTAATATCACAAAACTGACAATGATAAAAAAAATCACGGTGCAGGTTCTTTAGCAGTTCGTGTGACTGAAACTTCTACGCTGGCTACAGGAATATCAATATTTTCATCAGTGTCAGCTTTACTTTCAGCAACTTTATTTGCATTGGCTGTCGTAGGCTTAGACTCAGGCTTTTTTATGGTTTTCGGTAATGCTTCAGTTGTGGTCTTTTTTACTGGTTCTGCTTTAGGTGGAACTTGGGGAGTTTTGTTACTTAAAGGTTGCGCTTGATTAAAAGTTGATTCAAAGGGATTTTTACTTGAAGTCACTGGTTGAGTTGCTTGAGCAGAGTTTGTTTGCTGATGTTTGAAAATATTATTAAGCTCATTTAGCTTGGGTTGAGCTTGGTGATATTCATCAGGTTCAGATTGCTCGTTTTGATCAGCTTGAGTGACTCCTGAATCAATATTGGATAATTTATCATTTGAGTGTGTTGAATCTGTATCTGCTGCGTTAATCGGTTGGAAGCTTGGTTGATTTAAATAGGTATAAAAAGCTAAAGATGTGGCAGAGATACCAATTGCTACACCAATGATCCCACTTACTAGAGGCGAAATTTTTTTATTTTTTTTAGTAGGTGTAAGGACTCTAATATTTTTCTTTTCTTGGCTCATGTTGAATATCTTTTATGGTAAATGAATCGTTATGTGGGCCTGTTCAGCAGGTGCACTAATGACATTATTATATTGAGTCATGGCTTTGGTCTCTTGTTGACTGAGCATATAGCGAAGTCCAGAAAATGCCAATAATGCAAAGAGGAGTAAAAATAAGAGAATCCAAGCGAATGGAAGTTCTCTATGAATAATGTTTTTAATTTGATCAGGCAATGCAGCGAAAGGTGAAAAGAGGGCTTTTTTACCTTTTAAATAATCTATTTCATCGCCTACGCGTGCAACCAAATGATTTAAGCTTTCAATTGATTCAATACGGTATTTACCTTGAAAACCTAACAGTAAACAGTAGTGAAAAACTTCTAAAGCCGCTAAGCGATCTTTTCCACGAGTTCTAATTTTTTCTAATAAGTCAAAAAATTGATAACCTGCGAGTTGAGATCCAAATAAAGTTAACTGAAGAGGACTAATTAACCACGAATTTTGTAAATGGAAATAACTAGGGTCCTGTTGTGTGACAATCGTTTCATCAAGTAATGCACAAAATGCATATTTTGCATCATGGATATCCTCGGCTGAGAACTGCAACTTCTTCGCTTGTAATTCGAAACGTTGTAGTTGATCCATGATTTTTTGGCGAAATTCATCGACATTGTCAGGAACGTATTGGTTACGAATTAAAAAAACGATATAGAAACCGTCATGCATTAAATCAACCAAATTAGAAGACTGTGTCAATTTATTCTGTTGCTGTGGTGTAGAGCCTGCTCCAATCTGACCGTCATCGAACAGTGAAGGTGCTCCATTAGGCATATTCATATTTTTCTCTTCTCAATCTCTAGCCATTCATCACTGCGATGAGTTCAATACTGATATCTTGGAATCCAGCAGGTACATAAATACAGATGGTTTCAGACTCCAACATGCGTTGATAGAGTTCATGATGAGGTTCAATTTCAAAATAACTCACACCAGAGCGGACTGGAATCGCAGTAGGTACTTGCATCAAATGGTGAATCGGAATAGCAGGCAATGCAGAGACGACACGTTGCTCAACATCGACTGTTGTGCCCACTTTAAAACGTAGTGGGACAATTTGTACAAGTTCGTGTGTCTGCATCATCGAACTAGACACAGCAATATACAGACGAGATTCGCGAGTGATCTTATCTGACTCTAAGCTACCAACCCAATACGAAGGACGTATTTCTTTAAGACTGATATTGAAGTATCGACTTGAAATGATTGTGTCGAGTAACTCTCTTAAAATGACATCTAACTGCGCAAAGCTATCTTGTAAATTATGATGTTGATATTGAGGTAAATGTTCAACTTCATAGGCTGTTGAGAATGTCAGTAATGAGCCAGTCAATCTGAGTAATTCAAAAAATAAGCGTTCAGGGTGAATTTGGGGATGAGTCAATAAATGGCTGAGAGTTGCATGAGCAGTATTCAATGCATTCACTAGCCAAAATGAAACAATGTCACCTGATCTAAATTCAATTAATTTTTGTTCGTTTTCGCGATTGTTGGTTTGAATAGTTTTGATTTTTGCTTTAATGACATTCAAGGTACGTTTTAAATTAGCAACCAATGACTCACATGAAGCAATATGCAAAATTGGTGGAATAAATTTTGTATCAAGTTCAAAGCTTCCTGAACTATGACGCTTAATTTTTCCTATCGGCAAATATAAAAAACCATCCAGTTCATGAGGAGTATCATTCTGAGATTCCAGTAATTTCAGCTCAGCACGACGACGAATGTAAGTAATTTCAGCAGGTGTGGCATCTGTGAACAAATCATGAGTTTCATTCAGATACGAATGATATCGACTTGGTTGTGTCGAAGCCTCATGGGCGATATTACGCTTGTTTGGTTGAACGATAGGGAGCGCAAGAAAAATGGTCATTTCACCACGGAAATTGAGCTCATCGAGCAGTACGGGCTGAGGTAAAAGATCTCGCGAAGGAGCAGCGTAAATTTCACCATCTTGCCAAATCATTTCAATGTGCTCAATTGCTAGCACATGGGTCGTTAATTGAGATTCATCAAATTTGAGCTGTTGTACCCCATATGCGAATGGAATGGTGGCGCGAATAGTTTGATTTAAACGCTGTTCATGATAACTGTCTTGAATTTGAAAGTGCTGCGGTCTTAAAAATAGACCTTCACCCCACAGTACTTTTTCTGCTTTAAACATTGAGATTACCATTCATTAGATTCATTGCTATTTTTTACACCCAAGAGTTCATGGACTGATTCCAATGGGTTGTTATCGTTTTTAATGACTTGTGCGAGCCATTCATGAAGCGGCATTTGGCTCCATTTAATGGTTTTTTGAAGCATATAACTCACAGGACTATGTGGTTCATTTGCTTGAAAATAATCCGCAATATCTTTAAGCACCCGCATTGCTTGTTCACGATTTTGTAGATGACTTTGTGGTTGAGGTTGAAATGACTGCTGAGTTACTGCTGCTTGTATCTTTGCTGTTGGAGCAGAATTTATATTTGAATTGTTTTCTTGGAATTGTAGGTCTTGATTCATGTCAGGAGTATCCTCAGACATTAAAAATGCATCTGCTTTATAAATTTTTTTCAGTGTTTTATGTATGTCTTCCAACTGAGAATCAGTATTTGCGAAACTTGGAGCATCTAATTGCATCAGTTGATCAAGTACTTGCTTGAGGGTATCCCAGTGCGTCAAAATTTCTAAAAAGAACTGATAATTGTTGTATTGGAAACTTTTTGAGGTATTAAATAAGCTTTGTTCGAACTGCTCGATTTCTGGATGATTCTGAGAAGATCCATAATCATCAGCATTTTTTAATCTTACATTTTGTTGATGCAGTAATTTTTCATAATCGTAGATTGAATAGAAAGGAGCTGAATTGATGAGTGGAACACGTTTAATCAAAGCAGGTAATTGAGAAGTCAAACCTTGCAATAAACCCAGACGTTGATCTAAATCATCATCTTCAATTTCAGGATGTATATCTTTCCAATAATTGGATAACATACGATGCGAAAGCTCAAGGCTACGAGCGACTCCTTCATAACCGTAGAGTTGACTCCAAGCCTCGCTTAACCAAGTCAATAAACGAATATCTTTACTTTTTTGAGTCAGAACATCGATACATTTTGCCGAAACAAATGACCAATCTGCTTGTTTAGGTTCAGCTACCCAATCCCCCATATCTAAGAGCGGATCATCTTGGGTTTTCGCTTTCTTGATCTCATGAAATTCATTCGAAAAAGATAGATCTTCGCCACAGATCGCTTGATCTGAGATTGGTTGAAGTAGCTGTTCTATATCAATGTTCATATTAATTTATATACTCAAATAATTATGCTTCAACAATTTTCTTTTTGGTGGCTTTACGCTTTTTCGGTGCTGTTGTTGGATCTAATCGATACTCAATCAGGTCATCTTTGCTATCAATTTGAATTAACTTAGGGACTTTGTTATCCGCCAAGGCGATCAATATTTGTGTTGCAAGTTCAGGTAAAACTGAAGAGTTTAGAATATTGTCGACATTACGTGCGCCACTATCGACTTCTGTACAGCGACTTAAGAGTAGTTCCACCAAATCATCCGTATACTCAACACGTGTTTGATATTGTTTGAAAATACGATCAGTAATTTTGCCTAACTTATGATGAATAATACGCACAAGCAGATCATCATGGAGTGGGAAGTAAGGCACGATACGCATACGCCCCAAGAAGGCAGGTTTAAACTGTTTATATAAACTTGGTTTTAAATGTTCAATTAAGTCTTCTGCCGTAGGCCATTCTTCTACAGGTTTAGTCAAACAGGCCTGCATAATTGCGCTTGAGCCAGTGTTAGAGGTCAATAAAATTGTGGTGTTTTTAAAATCGATAACACGTCCTTCACCATCTTCAAGTGTGCCTTTGTCAAAGACTTGGTAAAATAACTCTTGAACATCTGAATGTGCTTTTTCAATTTCATCTAACAAAACAACGCTATACGGATTGCGTCTAACAGCTTCAGTGAGGACACCACCTTGACCATATCCTACATAGCCTGGAGGCGCACCTTTCAATGAGGAAACAGTATGAGCCTCTTGATACTCAGACATGTTAATCGTGATGAGATGAGATTCCCCACCATACAGCTCATTGGCTAAAGCTAAAGCCGTTTCTGTTTTCCCTACACCACTTGGTCCAACCAACATAAATACCCCTTGAGGCTTGTTTGGATCTTCAAGTTTTGCTTTAGAAGTTTTGATTCCTTGAACAAGTTGATGCAGGGCATAGTCTTGCCCCATGACTCGTTGTTCCAGTTTTTCTTCTAAACTTAGAATTTGCTTAATTTCGTCATTGACCATTTTTCCTACAGGAATACCAGTCCAGTCTGAAATAATCTCATTAATGATTTGTGCATTAACACGTTCAAATACCAGAGGTTGTTCACCTTGTAATATTTTTAAATCGGATCTAAGTTGCTGAATCTGATTTTTAAAATCATTAATGTGTTCTTCATCTTTTAATTCAGAATTTTTTTGCTCAAGTGTTTTGATTTTTTGAACAATTTCTAGTTCTTGTTTCCACTTTTCAGTTGTGGCATTTAACTCATTTTCTATTTCAGTGATCGTATTTTTAAGATTGGAGAGGCGTTCGTCATGCTGTGGGAACTGATTATTCTCTTGTTCCAAAATATCTAATTCAAGCAATAAATTATGATGTTGAGCATGTAGCTGATCTAACTTTACCGGCTGAGCATTCTGAGTTAATGCCACACGAGCGGCAGCAGTATCTAAAACACTCACTGCTTTATCTGGGAGTTGTCGACCAGCAATATATCGATGTGAAGAATGAACAGCAGTCACAATGGCTTCGTCATCGATTTGAAGATTAAAGTGTTTAGCCATGACAGGAATCATGGCGCGAAGCATATCAATCGCAACTTCTTCAGTCGGTTCTTCAACTTTGACGACTTGGAAACGACGACTGAGCGCCGCATCTTTTTCAAAATATTGCTTATATTCAGCCCATGTAGTTGCAGCAATTGTTCTTAACTCGCCACGTGCTAAGGCTGGTTTAAGGAGATTCGCCGCATCATTTTGACCAGCTTGACCGCCTGCACCAATCAGTGTGTGTGCTTCATCAATGAAGATGATGATAGGATGAGCGGAACTTTGAACCTCTTGGATGACTTGTTTTAAGCGATTTTCAAACTCACCTTTTACACTTGCACCTGCTTGTAATAGACCCATATCAAGAACATGGATATGTACATTTTTTAATGCATCAGGCACTTGGTTGTTGGCAATCTTCAGCGCTAAACCTTCAACGACAGCAGTTTTACCTACGCCTGGCTCACCTGTTAAAATAGGATTATTTTGACGACGACGCATCAGAATATCCAACATAAGGCGAATTTCAAACTCACGTCCAATGACAGGATCAATCCCACCGTTAAGCGCTTTTTGAGTCAAGTTAATGGTGTATTGATCTAGTGCAGGTGTTTTTGCATGAGATTCTGAACTATGAATCGTATCCTGACCCTGAACATCATTTTGATGATCAGCTTGAGGGAGATGCTCTTCAATGCTAGCTTTACAAATTTCTATAAATTTGTGTTTCATCGTATCAATCGGGAACAGATCGAATAAACTCGATGCACGAAGCGCGATTTGATATAAATCTCCTGCAGTCAATAACGCAACTAATAAGTGCCCGCTACGGATGACTGGGGTTTGATCTGCGGAAGCAATAAGCCAAGCTTGTTCTAGCAGACGTACAATCGATTGAGCAAAAATAGGTGTACGCGTATTGCCTTTGGGCAAGTGCGAAATCGTTTCTTGTAAATCATCGATCAGTGCATTTTTAGAAATTTTATATTGATCGAGCAAAATAGAGAGATCATTTTTTACGTTTTGATTTAATAATTCGAAGAGTAGATGTTCAATTTCGATTTCGTAATTTTGTTGATTAATACAATAATTTGCAGACTTTTCTAGTGCTGTTCTTGTCGTAGGAGATAGTTTTGTAATCAAAATTTTCAAGTTATTCATCAGAATTCTCTGTATTCAAATTATTTATAGTTACTTAAAATAAACCTACATAACGTCTATTTTTAAGATTTTTAACGACTAAATATTTAATAAACAATAATTTTTAGTATGAAAAAATTCACCCATATTTTTTATTCTACCTAAATAAAGGTGATAAAAAAACTATCCTATAGTGTGAATCGTTTACAGAACTATATAATTTTGTAACTTAAAAAACTTAATTGTTTCTTTATTATAATGGTCATAATGTTGACTAAGTTTGCATTTATAAGTTTAAATTTTAATTAAATCTAATATATATAGAAGACATTGCTCTAAACATTGAGTGTGTTAAAAAATGATTTAATGAATCATATAGTTAATGTAAATTTAATAATAAATGAGGGTGTATTTTGAATACTAAAATTCTGCTTACAACTCTGCTAATTGGGTTGGGGATGGCGTCTACAACTTACGCAGATGAAGTAAAACTCAAAAGAGGTTGTGTTAAAGATCATCCATTAGTAGCGGGTGAAACAGACCAGACATTGCTACAAATTTATGCTCAAGCATGTGATAAAAAAAATAAAGACAACAAAAATGGTTTTCTAGCACAAGCAGCTCAGCGTTTTCAACAAATCGGACAAAATCAGAAAGCACTTCAATTGGTGAACAGTCTTAATGCACAAAATGTTCAGCACTCATCGTTAACAGATACTAAGTTTTTAGCTGGAATCGGAATCGCGAATGAGGCATTAGAGCAAATGCGTGGACCAGAAGTACGTTATTTGACTGAAGAGACTTACGAACCTGCGTTGGCACTTTCTGAAGCAGTTAAAAAAGCTAAACCTTTGACTGTAATCGAAACCAAAGTTGAAGAAGCACCTAAGCGTGTTCAAGAGACTCGAACTACTCGACAGCCTGCACGTACGACGCGCCGTGCATCGACTCCAGCAAAAACAACACCCGCTAAAACAACGACACCTGCGAAAGTTGAAAAACCAGCAGCACCCAAACGTGAGAATCCATTTGGCTCGTTGAACTGATCAAATTACAAATTTAGGAAAAAATAATATGGCTAAGCGTGAAAGTGTTCAAAAAAAATTACAACGCATCCGACCACCTCGAGTACAACTGACGTATGACGTAGAAGTAGGTGATGGTAAAGAAATAAAAGAACTTCCTTTTGTTGTTGGTGTATTAGGGGACTTCTCAGCAGCATCTGAACTTGAAAGAACCAAACTGAAAGATAAGAAATTTATTAATGTAGATTTGGATAACATTGATGAAGTAATGAGTTCGCTAGCACCAAGAGCAGCCTTCCAAGTTGAAAACACAATTTCGGAAGAGGGTGGAAATATGTCGGTAGATCTTACTTTTAACTCAATGGAAGATTTCCGACCTGAAAATGTTGTTCAACAAGTTGACCCTTTACGCAAATTGGTTGAAGCGCGTGAACGTCTTTCAGATTTGCGTAATAAAATTTCAAATAGTGAACGTCTAGAAGATCTGCTTGATGAAATTCTTCAAAATACAGATCAAGTACGCAAATTAAGTGCTGAAGCAGGAGGCGACGACCGTGAGTAATTTACAAACCGCACCTGCGACAAGCAATGCTGTTGAAGAAACGAGTCTTCTAGATTCGATTGTTGAACAAAGTCGAATTGCGCGTAACGATGATGAACATGTTCGTGCGAAAAATTTAATTGGGGAATTAGCCAAAGAAGTTATGGCTGGAACAATTACTGTTTCAGAAAACATGACGGTCTCAATAGATAAGCGTATTGCTGAAATTGATGCTTTAATTTCTGCTCAATTAAGCAAAATTATGCATCATGAACAGTTTCAAAAGATTGAGTCGACTTGGCGTGGACTTTACTATTTCTGTCAAGAAACACCTTCAAATCCTTTAATTAAAATCCGCATTTTAAATACCACTAAAAAAGAATTGATTAAGGACTTCCAAGGCGCAACTGACTTTGATCAAAGCACATTGTTCAAAAAAGTGTATGAAGAAGAATATGGTTCTTTTGGTGGTGCACCTTACGCAACTTTGATTGGTGATTTTGAATTCGATCGCACACCGTCAGATATGTATCTTTTAGAACAAATCTCTCATGTTGCCGCTGCCTCTCATGCACCCTTTATTTCAGCAGCAAGCCCTTCAATTCTAGGTCTTGAATCTTTCACTGAAATTGATCGTCCTCGTGATGTATCTAAAATTTTTGAAACTGCAGAATATGTACAGTGGCGCTCATTCCGTGAAAGTGATGATTCTCGCTATGTGGCTTTAACTATGCCACGTGTTCTGGGTCGCCTGCCTTATGACCCTAAAGAGGGTTGGGCAACAGAAGGCTTTAACTTCGTTGAAGAAGTCTCAGGTGAAGATCACGATCAATATCTCTGGATGAATGCAGCATACGGTTTCGGTACACGTTTAACGAATGCATTTGATATGCATGGTTGGTGTGCAGCAATTCGTGGGGTTGAAGGTGGTGGTTTAGTAGAAGGCTTGCCAGTACATACCTTCAAAACCAATGATGGTGAAGTCGTATTTAAGTGTCCGACAGAAGTTGCGATTACGGACCGCCGTGAGAAAGAGTTGAGCGATCTCGGTTTTATTCCATTAGTACACTGCAAAAACACAGACTACGCAGCGTTCTTTGGGGCTCAATCGACCCAAAAGCCTAAGAAATATGATAGCGATACAGCGAATGCAAATTCAGCACTCTCAAGCCAGATTCAATACATCATGGCTGTGTCGCGTATTGCGCATTATTTGAAAGCAATGATGCGAGATAAAGTCGGAAGTTTTGCTTCAGCTGGAAATGTAGAAAGCTTTTTGAATGATTGGTTATCTCAATATGTATTACTAGATGATGGTGCATCACAAGAGGCCAAAGCTAAGCGCCCGCTTCGTGAAGCATCTGTAAAAGTTGTGGAAGACCCGGCGAACCCTGGTCACTACAAATCGGTCGTGTTTTTAAGACCGCACTTCCAGTTGGACGAGTTGTCGGTATCTTTGAGACTTGTCACTGAGTTACCTCAGTCCTCTAATTAAATAGAGCAACTTTATAATAACGTTAAATAAAACAGGAAATCTTCATGAAAGATATATATGTTCAATTTCGAGGAAAATACAAAGTAGACGGCGAATCTCGTGACACTGAGCACAAAGATTGGTTGGAAGTTAATTCTTGGTCTCATAACATCCGTCAGCCTAAATCTGCGACATCTTCAAGTGTTGGTGGTCATACTTCTGAGCGTGTTGAACATTCAGACATGTTATTCGTTAAAGATTTAGATGCGACTAGCCCGAAACTTTGGGAAGCATGTTCTGCTGGTTACACTTTTGATGAAGTACAAATCGATTACTACCGTGCGAATGGTGATAAGCGTATCAAGTACCTTCAAATCAAATTGAAACATGTTCTAGTTTCAAGCGTAACACCATCTGTAAATGCTGAAGGTGTTCCGACTGAAGCATTTGGTTTGAAATATGCTGCTGTTGAATGGACATACAACCAACAAGATATCGATGGTACTCAAAAAGGTGCGATCACGAAGCAATGGTCACTTTCTAACAACACTGCAAGCTACAAAGCTTAAAGTCTTGAAAGTGAGAGGAGTAGGGGCTGACTTAAGTTGGCCTTTATTCATCTTTTAGAGTAGGCAAGATGAAAACAAATTTAGATCATCTTTATCCATTTGGCTTCCGTGCAACTTTATTTGACCGCTTGATTCCAGAATATGAGGATCAGATCAAAGGCTTATCTATGCAAGAGCTACGTGAATCTGTTGCACATGACTTGGAAGATCTACTCAATAGTCGAGTAGCCAAGTTTGATCAAATTGATGACTTCCCTACGGTTAAAGGCTCGATTGCACAGTTTGGCATTATTGATTTTGTTGGATTATCAACAGCCAATCCAATGGATCGAGACAAAATTTGCCAATCTATTCAGCAGTCCATTGCGGCACATGAACCTCGCCTACGACAAATTCAAGTTGAAATGTTGTTAGACAGCGACAATATGGGCGCACTTTGCCTCAGTATTCAAGCATATTTAAATATCCATCCATTGTATGAGCCTGTAGTTTTTGATGCTTTATTGAAACCAACGACACAACAATATGTAATTTCGGCTAGATCTTAAGATTGGGGCTTTTGTGATAGAAGAACTTTTACCGTACTACGAAAAACAATTACAAGAATTTGGTCAACAATCTCGCGAGTTTGCTCAGAAGTATCCTAAAATTGCCCAACGGCTCTCGCTCAACCAAGAACAGATTGATGATCCACACATTGAGCGCTTAATTCAGGCGTTTTCGTTGATTGCTGCTCGAATTGATAAAAAATTAGCAGACAGTTATGACGTTTTTACACGTGCTTTATTTGAGGTGATGTTCCCTCAATATCTAAGACATTTTCCAAGTTGTACTGTCGTCAGTTTCGAGGATCAAAATAAAATAAAACAATTAACTGAAGCTCACGTCATTCCGCAGGCAACAACGCTAAAATCACGAAGCTTTAAGGGGGTACAATGTGAATTTAATACCTCTCAAGCTGTACGATTACTTCCCATTCAACTGAATCAAGTTCAATTTAAAACGAACCCAAGTGCTCAAATTCATCTCAATCAAAATGCCACTTTGCAATTAAGTTTTGAAACTTTCAATGAAGCAGGCTTGTGGATTCATCAAGAAAAACTCCCTATTTATTTAGATGCTATTTCAAATTTTCCGCTGCAAGTTTTGGATAGTATTTTCAAAAAAGATACGACTTTTACGGTACGCATTGGAACACAGCTTTATCAAATTTCTAATCCATTTTCCTTAATGGGCTTTGAGGAAGATGAGAGTTTATTGCCTATTGATCAACATACACATCATGCCTATCGTTTGTTGATGGAATATTTTTGTTTTGCAGATAAATTCAGCTTTCTTAATCTTGATTTGTCTTTTTTAACAAATTTATTAGATCAACAAACGAGTTTTGATCTCCAAATTCATTTTAAGTTAAACCTAAACGATCAGGCGATTATTCGTAATTATTCAGAGCTGAATGTTGCAAATTTCAAATTATTCAGCGCGCCGGTTGTTAATCTTTTTGAAAAAAATGCTGAACCACAAAAAATACATCATCGACAACTTGAATATCCATTGATCACGGATGCGCATCATCCTGAGTTTTATCAGGTCTATTCGATTCAGAAAATGCACATGGTTCGTGAAAAGATTAATCAGGAACAGGTTTATCATCCAGTGTTGCCGTTCTTTGGAATGAGTCATTACCATTATGAAAATGTCCAATTTTTCTATGCATTGAACTCATCACAGCTCAACAGTAAGTTTGTTGAAACGGGTTATTCCATTATTTCTAAGCATTTACAGCCGTATGATATAAAGTCTGATTTTATTAGCACCGTATTGCTATGTTCGAATCGGAATTTACCGCATGAAGCATTAAGCCAGTCAAATAATATTTTAAATCTAAATGATAGTAGTTTGGCACGTCGTGCTTTGGTATTGAAGCGTCCGAGTTTACCCTATCAATTTGAGCAAAATCAGAAAGAGCAATGGCGCATTATTTCTCATCTTTCATTAAATACGTTAGCACTGATGAAAGGGGATGCGGTAGCGCATTTAAAAGAACTATTAGAGTTATATAACTTACCGTCGAATAAAGAAAATCATCTGTTAATTAATTCGATTAAACAAATTGAATTTAGCCTGACGCATAAGTTGGTTGAAGCCAAACCTTTCCCGCTTTTCGTACGAGGACTCAAAGTTGTTATCCGAATCGATGAACAAGTATTCAGAGGTCATAGTCTTTATATTTTCAGTCAATTGCTGAGCCATGTGTTTAACTTAAAAGTGCAGTTAAACAGTTTTGTCGATGTCATAATCGAAGATGCTCAATCACAACAGGAGTTATACCAATGCGTGCAGAACGTTGGTGGCAAGAAGCTTCTGTAATAGATCATTTATTTCAACAGCCGACTGCTTATGAATTTATTCAGTCGATTCGATTGTTAAGACATGTGCCCTATGCTCGGCCACATACACCATGGGATCGTGATTTTAAATTTCATCCTTCCTTAGAGCTTAACTTCCCTAAAAAAGAAATTGAATCACTCGCTTTAGAAGATGAAAAAGTTCAGCTTACAAATTTAATGGTGGGTTTGACTGGCATGCAGGGGGCATTACCCTATAGCTATACCAATAAAGTTAAATCAGCACCACGCAAATTTCGAGTTGAAACAACGCAATTTTTGAGTTTATTTAATCATAAGCTCACTTCACAATTCGTTGATGCGACGGTCAAGTACAATTTACCAGTACGGTATGAGGTCGAGTCTGAAAATCATTATCTGAATATTATCCATGCTTTAAATGGTTATATTAGTCAGCAACATCAACAACAAGAACTTGATGATTATTTTGCTGAATTTGCAGGATTAATGCAGGGGCAAAATAATACAGCACATGCTTTAAAAACCATGATTGCACAGGTATTTAATCAGCATGTGGCAATACAAGAGTTTATCCCTGAAAAATTTAAATTAGAGCTTCAGCAGAGAACATCCTTAGGAGGGGCGACGCCAAGCTTGTTAGGATTGAATACATTTTGTGGAGAGACTATTACCCAAATTGATGGCAAAATTGAAATTCAAATTGGACCGTTGGATCGTAAAACTTACCTAGATTTTCTACCACAACAAAAACTAAGTTTAAAATTAAAAAAACTACTACAAAGCTGGTGTAGCCCAACCTTATTGGTTGATGTTCGTTTAATTTTATCAAAACAAGAAATACAGCCTATTACTTTAAATTCGGAGCATTCTATGGGGCTTAGTCAGGGTGCCTTTTTAGCTCATAATCAACCGCTAGACAATGATGAAACTTGCTACCCATTGCTTGGAGTAGCGTCATGATCAAAATCATTGTTGGAGTGTTCCTTACTGTTTATCTGGTGATTTCTGCGATTGTGGTGCTGTATTGGCGTGACATCAATTTTGATCCTTCTGGCAGTGATCTACTTATCTTTTTTGGATTGTTACCTGTTGCAATCACTGCTTTTTTGGTGATGCCATATATGATTTATCATTGGATAAAAGAGCAAAAAAATAAACAGAATGATCCTCAACTTAGCGATGAGGTCGCAATTGAGGAGCTACAGCCTGAGCCTGTGGAGTGGATCAATTTAAATGTCTATCGCGCTTATGCACTCAATGCTTTGGGTGAAAATCATCTGATTATTGATGCGATTCGGGAATTCAAGAGTCCTGAACTTGATGACAAATTATTGAATGGGTATGGCTTGCCTATTCTGAGTTATCGAATTTCTGATTTAGACGTCGAACAAGATGAAGAGGATGAATATAGCTTCAAACGGCAATACCGCATTCACCAATTGATTCTGACTCAACTCGAACAACAAACAGAAATACTCTGGGAAATTAGTGAGCATTTAAAAAAATCTGCACTTTTCTACGATACTCAAATTAGCCAATCTTATCGTATGCATCCAGCATGGATTGATCCTCAGGCTGAGTATCATGATGGGGAAGAAGATACTCCTTCTGTGCAGCAAGTTTATCGACTGAATAAGCTTAAAATCCACCTGATTCTCGCTGAAGAATTACTGCATGTTTGGGATGAACAAGATTCTGAGCAACTCATTTCAGACTACCTGAGTCAGCTCAATTATATTCCTGAAGTGTTTCACGTGGAACACCACTATTGGGGTGCTGAAACAAGCTATAGTGAATGGATTCATCTTTTACAAAGTATTGAAAAAGATGAGTCATCTATAAGTCTTGTGTTCATCGTTGATTCCGAAATTGACCAAGATACATTAGATGAAAAGATTTGGATTTCAGAACAGTATATTCCTGCAGAATATATTTCGAGCTGTTGTTTAGCTTCACCTAAAATTCAAATTGAAAATGTTTTACCTACGAAAACATTAGATATTGCGATAAATGAAAAACAACTGAAACAGAGTTTAGATCGCTATAACATTGATCATCAGTTCAAAGTGGAAAATGAGCAGCCCTTTACAGTTCTGTTGGATGACATTACTCAACTCAAAACACTTAAAAAAATTGAGCAAAATTTTGCCAATACGAATATTGAGCAACATCATTATTTAATGCTTTTTCCAACACTTGGGAATACACAAAGCTTAGCTAAAATTTTTGGATTTACTCTCGCTTTTCAGTTTGATGATGCGTTAATGACAATGGTGTATACAACTCAAAACCCTGATGTTCAGACATTTATTCAAACTTATCAATCAGAAACAGACATAAATCCTGAGCAGCAAAACGTTTAAAAATTTACGAAAAAAATGAGAATACAATGCACACGATATTAGGCTATGTATGGCAGTACGTTTCAAACCCAAAGGCAATCATTGCATTGTCATTGTTTGTTGCCTTAGTGTCTGCCTATCACACGATACCTAGACAGTATTTCTGGCCGCTTGCGGTGGCTTATGTACTGGGTCTAATCGGTTATGGAATCTATTGGTTCATTCAACGCAAACGCCATGAGAAGCAAGGGGAAGAATTGGCGGAAGCAATCGAAAAAGATACCCAAGCTGAGTATGGTAAGCAGAAGGATAAAGATGAACTACAATTGGTTCATCAACAGATGAAGGATTCAATTCAGCTCATTCGTAAGTCAAAGCTGGGTGATAAAAAAGGGAATGCAGCGCTATATGAGTTGCCTTGGTATATGGTCATTGGTAACCCTGCTGCCGGTAAGAGTTCTGCCATTTATAACTCGGGCTTAAAGTTCCCATTCGAAGAAACGCATAAAAATGCAGTGTCTTCAGGTTTGAGTGGAACACGTAATTGCGACTGGTTTTTCTCAACAGAAGGGGTGTTGTTGGATACTGCTGGTCGTTACTCAGTCTATGCAGAAGATCACTCTGAGTGGATTGGTTTTTTGAACTTGCTCAAAAAAAATAGATCTAAAGCGCCGATTAATGGACTGATTGTCACCGTCAGTATTGCCGAGTTAGTTAGCCAAAGTCCTGAAAAATCTTTGAAACTCGCTAAAAACTTGAGAGCACGTATACAAGATTTGACGGAACGTTTAGAAATCTTTGCACCTGTGTATTTGGTGTTTTCTAAAATGGATTTGATCGCAGGATTCACTGAGTTTTTTGATTGCTATGATCAGGATGAATTTGACCAAGTTTGGGGAGCAACGCTGCCTTATAATCCAGATTCATCTGAAAATGCTGTTGATCTATTCGAGCATCATTACAATATTTTGTATGATGGATTGAAAAGCGTAAGTACGACTCATTTAAGTCGCCGTCATGCACAGAATATCTCACCCAGTGTGATGACTTTTCCGCTTGAGTTTAAGACTTTAAAGCCAGCACTCAAAACTTTTATAGGAACACTATTTGAGGAAAACCCGTATCAGTTCAAACCTGTATTCCGTGGTTTTTACTTCACCAGTGCCTTACAAGAAGGAACGATCGAGAGTCCAATGACGGAGCAAATTGCTCAAGAATTTAGACTTCAGAAAATTCCGAACAGCGAACATGGTATTCCACAAAATTCTGTATCACAGAATCATGGGTATTTCTTAAAGGGATTATTTTCAGATGTCATTCTGAAAGATAAAAACTTGGTGAAGCAACATATTAACCCAGCGAAAAAGCGCCAACGTTATTTGAGTTTTATTGCAGCTTTACTTGGGGTATCTGTAATTTTAGGCCTGTGGGTGTGGTCTTACCGTAACAACCAACAGTTAATCGCAGATGTTCAAGCCGATCTGAATAAAGTGATGCAAATGGAGCAGGCATCAGGTCAGCATTTGGCGACACAGCTCGACTCGTTACTAATTTTACAACAGCGTTTAGAACAGTTAGATCAATTTGAAGAAGATCGTCCATTAAAGTTTGGCTTTGGTTTGTATCAAGGCAATGATCTGCGGGAAAAACTTAAAACCGAATATTTAAATGGTGTGCGACAAATTGTTTTAGAACCGTCTCAACAAAATATTGGCCAGTTCTTGCAACGTGTCAAAAATAATGAAGCGACACTAAAAGAAAATCACGTTAATGTTGAAATTCAGCAAGTATCGGCTAAACCTGCACAAAATGCTTTGGAACCTTCTGATTCGAATCCGCAAGATGCTTACAACGCATTGAAAGCTTATTTGATGATGAGCAATTCAAAATATATGGAAGCAAGTCATCTGAGTGATCAGGTTACGCGCTTTTGGCGTTCATGGTTAGATGCGAATCGTGGACAAATGCCACGTGGTGAAATGATCCAAAAAGCGGAGCAGGTGCTGACCTATACCATGACATTGGCGAATGATCCAAAATTCCCACAGTTGTCAGCGGATGCGCAATTGGTTGATCAAAGCCGACAAGTATTGTTGGCGGTGATGAAGGGGATGCCAGCACGTGATCGAGTTTATAATGAGATCAAAATGCGTGCTGCCGTACGATATCCAGCAGTGACAGCAGCTCAAATTGTAGGTGAGAACAATCGTAGTGCCGTATTAGGTTCTTATGCTCTTCCTGGGGTATTTACATATAAGGCATGGAACGAATATATCGATCAAGCCATTGATCAAGCTGCGAATAGTCCGACAGACAGTCGTGACTGGGTGTTGAACAGCAATCAATCAGATGACCTCACCTTTAGTGGTAGTCCAGATCAAATTCGTAAGCAGCTGACTGAACTCTATAAGAAAGAATATATTGCAGAGTGGCGTAAATTCTTGAATGGAATTTATTATGCAAAACAACCTGATTTTGCCCAGCAACATAAAACAATAGATTTATTGGGTGAGCCTCAAAACTCCCCGATACGTTTGCTCATTGAGCATACAGCGAAAGAAACCAATTGGGATAACCCTGTGGTTCAAGCGGAATTGGCTGCTCCACAAACAGGATTTATCGCTTGGTTTAAACGTAAGGTTCTTCGTCAAGATAATACCAATGAAATTCAACGTGCAGCTGAGCGCGCCCAAGGTGCTATATCAAAAGAATTTAACGTTTTTTATCAGTTGGTTCGTAAACGTGATGATCAGCAAAATAAATCATTACTTGATGAGTATTTAGAAAATCTTGCACAGGTACGCAGTAAGTTTAATGATCTCCGAAATGCAGGGGATATTGGCCCAAATGCGATGGCTTTGGTAAAACAAACCATCAATGAACAAACCTCAGTATTTAATACTACGCAAAAACTTGTCGATGAAAAACTGACGGTCGGTCTGAATGATATTGACAATAAGCTCATTCAAAAGCTTTTGGTGAGTCCACTGACACAATCCTTTGCAAGCTTAATCACGCCAGCACAAGATGAGATTAATAAATTATGGGTGATGCAAGCTTATCAACCGTTTAATCAGACTCTGAGCCAAAAGGTTCCATTCAATACCTCGGCTTCAATCCAAGCGACGAGTAGTGAAATCGGTCAAATCTTCGGTGAGGGAGGTAGTATTGCCAATTTTGTTAAAGAAACGCTCGATCCATTTGTGATTCGTCGTGGCTACACACTGACTTCTAAAACGTGGAAAGACCAAGGCATTATCTTGAATCCACAATTTGTGATGAGTTTCCAACGCTATGTTTCACCACTTAACGGTGTAGCTACAGGTACTTTGTCACAAGGTTCTGCGCCTGCTGCGACCAATCAGTCCAACTTCCAATTCTATCCATTGTCTAATCCACAGTTGCTGTCTTATACGATTGATATTGATGGTCAACGTATGGTCTTTGAAAATGGTATCCAACAGTGGGTGAACTTTGTTTGGCCGAATACTGGTGCTATTCCTGGAGCACGTATTACTGCAGTCGATCTCGAAGGGAAAACGCATACGATTTTTGATGCACCAGGTGAATACGGGATCAATCGTTTGATCGACTCTTCGCAACGTCGTGATCAAAATGGTGTCATCGAAATGACTTGGGCAAGTGCTCAACAACCATCATTAGCGGTAAAAGTAAACTTTCGTTTGATCAGTGGGAATTCAGGTCAAGGTGGAACAGGCGTTGGTTCTAATCGTGATTTAAACGGTTTGCAATTGGTTGATAAGGTGACGACCAACAAGGCGACAGCACGTGTGGTATCTGCTCAAAAGGCACCAACACCAGCACCTCAAGCTGAGAATTCAACGAATACGGCATTGCAAAATGCAACACAAGGAGCACAGCCATGATGTATGGAGTACAACTTAAGATGGATCATCAGTAGGAGGCGATATGTACAGTGTGAAAACAATGCCTTTGTACTATGGTAAGAGTCCTGCTCGTGGCGATTTTCTGAAAACCAAAGGACAGTATTCTTTGATTCAAGTGATTGATCAGTGGATTACTGAAGCGCTTGAAATGGCAATGAGAAATCCAAATTTCGATCAAAATTATCAAAGTTTGGCATCATTAGATTTCTTTATTGCCAATCCGCGTGAAAATATGTTCTTGGTTGCAAACTTAGTGACCAGCCAAGACAGCTCAGGTCGTCAGTTTCCTATGGTGTTGAGTCACTTATTGGAAGTGGATGCACCCTACCAAAATTTGCTCTATGCACCTTATAGCTATAAGCCAGTTTTGATTGACTTATTTCAAAGAAACCGTGTGATTCGTCAAATTCGAGATGCTGATGATTTAATCGAAAAACTGGGTCAGCTCAAAAAAGAAATTCAAGTTCTTGATGTAACTGAATCAACCGCTTTTTTTGAAAATCATACCATGCATTCGTTTGCACAAATGATGAAAATATCGGTCTATGAGCTTGCACAAAGCATGATTGGACTAGGTCTTTTACTCCAACCTGTATTAAAAAATGGAACGAGTAAACTGAATAAGGTGTTAATTTTACCGATTCACAACCCTAGTTTTTGTTATGAAATCGCAGCATTCTGGGTTAGTTTAATCGCAAGATTTTTGCCAAAACATAATACCGAAGTGTTAATTGGTATTCTTCATTCAGAACGTCCAGTTTTATTATTTGGCTTTCAGGGCGCAGATATTGAAGCATTAAGTGATATTTTCAATCAGAACTTAAGCTCTGAACATTGGGTTTCATTGGTAAAAGCACAGTGGATTGATCGCTATTTGGAGCAAAATGCAGGTCTTGCTGCACTCGAGCAATCTTTGTGCGAACGACAGTTAAGTTTAAATCAAGGAATGAAATTATTCCGACAGACTTTTATAGAAGAATAATGATGAAGAAAACCTTATTAAAGATTTCATTGCTTAGTTCGATATTGAGTATAAGTGTTATATCGTTTGCGAAAGAAATTATCGTTGAGGGAGTTGTTCCTAACGAGATGAGCAAACAGGCCATATTGAATAAAATGAAAGTGGTCTATAGCCAAGACCAAATTATCGATAAAATTCAGGTTCGTCCTGTCACTGCACCCAATGGATGGAGTGATTCCGTGACACAAGTCATTACACCTGATCTTAAAAAAGTTTCTCAAGGAAAATTGAGTGTAAGAGGAACACAAGTTGAGCTCACAGGTAAAGTCCTCAATCAAAATGATATCGTACCGACTCAAAATACATTTCAAAATTTAGTTGTGGCACCTTATCGCTTTAATGCACAGTTATCTGTGAATCATGCAGAACAAGCCATCATTGATAATGCTTTAAAAAATCGAATTATTGAATTTGCTTCTGGAAGTGCCACACTTTTACCAGCAGGCACACAAATTTTAGACGAAATGGTGGTTGCGCTAAACAAAGTTCAAGGCAAAAATGTCAAAATCATCGGACATACTGACAGTCAAGGTAATCCACAGAAAAACAAAGAATTGAGCTTGCAACGTGCGGATGCAGTAAAACAATATTTGATTGCCAAGAATATTTCACCTTCACGATTAAGTACAGCGGGTATGGGTGCTGATGAACCTGTTGCAGACAATGCAACGGAAGAGGGTCGTAAGAAAAATCGAAGAATCGAGTTTGAAGTTCAATAAAATATTATAAAAGGAACAAGTGTATGGCTTTCCCTTATATTACGATTGGCTCTCCAACCACTGGTGGTGGGCAGGTTATTTCAGCAAATAGTTCTTTTTTAATCGAAGGTAAGCCAGTTGCTTGTGTAGGGGATAAGGCCACCTGTCCTAAACATAAAACGGTGACGACAATTGTTGCGGGTGACAGCAAAATGCTTATTATGGGAAAACCCGCCGCACAGCATAATTCACCTTTGGCATGTGGATGCAAATGTATAGGGAATCAAAGTTTAACGGTTGGACAAAATTAGTTAATTCATTGGGATCTGTATCTAAAAAGAACCCTCTAATTTTAGAGGGTTCACTTTTTCAACTATAATTTTATCTCGATCAAAGTGTCTTCGGTATTTGTAATCGCGCACCTACTGATGATCTGAAGATGATTATTACGCACTTACATATTGCACAATTTTATCAAACGCAGATTTAAGCGCTTTGTCATCGAATTCATTGCCTTCGAATGTTTCATTGCGATTGCGTGCAAAAATATCGCGAATCTCAACCACGGCATTTGAGTCGACTAAACCTAATTGCGTAGCAACTTGACGGATTTGATCGATAGAGCGAGAGCCATTACTACCGCCATAACTGACATAAGCAGCAGGTTTTCCATTCCACTCTTTACCTAAATAGTCGAGTGCATTTTTAAGTGCAGGGCTGTATCCATGATTATATTCAGGACTAATAAATATAAATGCATCACCTTTCGCGATTTGAGCAGCCCATTCTTGTTGCTTAGGTTGATCATATATACCCGTTAGTGGTGGATTTGCTCCAGCGAAAAACGGTAAATCCCATTCTTTTAAGTCCACAATTTCTGTCTTAATCGTGCTGTAGTTATATGATGAAATCGTGTTTTGAACCCAATTTGCAACTTTAATGGCTGTGCGGCCTTCTCGAATGCTTCCCACAATAATTTGAATATTCACCAAATTTATCCTTCTAACTGTTATCACACTGACTTTAAAATGTTTTTTTTAAAAAAGGTAGATCGAAAATGTATCTAAAAAAAAGCGCCATAAGGCGCTTTTTTATGTACGAATCAGGCATTACATAATTTTGATGCCTTGCTGACCTGCTGGTGTTACTTTGAAAATTTCAACTTCAAAAGTAATGTCCTTACCAGCAAGCGGATGGTTAAAGTCGACCTCAGTGATATCATCACCAACCGATTTAACCACACCATATAATGACTGCTTTGCTTTATCTTCAAACTCAATCATTTGACCTTCAGCAGGACGTTGCTCAAATTTAACAGTATCAAATTTTTGCACGTTCTCTTGGTTCCAAGGGCCAAAAGCATCTTCAGCAGGTAAACTTACTGTACGACGGTCACCCGCGCGTAAGCCAAATAAAGCTTTTTCAAAACCAGGCAATAAGCTGCCATCACCTATCACGAGGCTTACAGGTTCTTCGCGACTACGGGTATTATCAATTTCAACACCATTTTCAATGGCTACTGAAAAGTGTAAATGTACTTTTGAACCCGCTTCAATGCGAGTATCTTCATTTGGATTAATAAAATCAGTCATTTTGCGCTTCCGCACGTTGAATACGATGTTTCTCTAAGAAAAAAGTATCGATCAGCATTAAGATGGTACCTAAAGTAATGGCACTATCTGCAAGGTTAAAAGCAGGGAAGTGGCTATTGTTATAGTAGACATGAATAAAATCTACAACATAGCCTAAACTTACTCGATCAATAAGATTACCAATCGCCCCACCTAAGATGAGTGCGATGGCTAAAGGCAATACTTTCATGTTTTTTGGCATACGCATAATCCAAAACACAAAAATAACCGAGACAATTCCTGCAAGTGATGTAAAGAAATAACGTTGCCATCCACCGGCATCGGACAAGAAACTAAAGGCAGCGCCGTAGTTATGTAATAATGTCCAATTTAAAAAAGGTAAAACAGGTACAGGGTCTGCATAAGTCAGATGTGTACTTGCTATCCATTTAGTCCATTGATCCAAAATAATGGCAACAATAGACAATCCTATCCACCACAAATTGTGGGGATAGAATTGGAATAAACCTTTTTTATTATTTTGTGGATTAGGCATATTTTCTCTCTTCGCCTTGACCTGTAGGGAGGTTAATAATACAACGACCACATAGTCCTGGATGTGATGGATGTGTATTCACATCAGGCAGAACATGCCAGCAACGAACGCATTTTTCGCCGTCAGCAGCAGAAACTTTCACATTCAAGCCTTCTAAGTCAGATACTTCACCTTGTGCTGCATCGAAACTATTGACCATCACTTGTGAAGTAATGAGAACGAAACGTAGTTCATCGCCTAATTTGTCTAGAACGGCTTTAAGTTCATCATTCGCCCAAAGCTCAACCTTAGCAGACAAGTTTGAACCCACAGTTTTCGCACCACGTGCTGCCTCGATAAACTTATTCACTGCCGATTTCACATTGATCAATGTTTGCCATTCAGATTCTGATACGACATTGGCATTTGATGCAGTCGGAATATCATACCATTCAGCAGTGAAGACATATTTCTCAGTTTGACCTGGAATCAATGGCCAAGCTTCTTGTGCGGTGAACGTTAAAATAGGTGCCATCCAACGTACAAATGCTTGAACCAAATGGTACAACGCAGTTTGTGCAGAACGGCGTGCTTGAGAATCTGCTTTGGTGGTGTACTGACGGTCTTTGATGATGTCTAGGTAGAAACCACCTAAATCGTTGATACAGAAATTCGTCAGCGCACTTGTCACGATATGGAAGTTCATATCTTCGTAAGCTTTCTTAATGGTTTCTTGCACTTCTGAAGCACGTTGCAAGATGTATTGATCAAGTGCAATCAAATCATCAATCGCTAAGCAATCAGTCGCAGGTTGGAAACCATTTAAGTTTGCTAACAAGAAACGCAATGTGTTACGAATACGACGGTAACCGTCTGAGGCACGGTTAAAGATTTCTTTACCTGCGGTCATTTCATAACGGTAGTCTGCAGATGCAATCCAGAAACGAAGGCCATCAGCACCCATATCTTTAATGATGTCTTGCGGTGTGATGACGTTACCGATCGATTTCGACATCTTACGGCCTTTCTCATCGACCACGAAGCCGTGTGTCAACAAGCCTTTATACGGTGCGCGTTCGTTGATTGCCATTGAAGTCAACAATGAAGATTGGAACCAACCACGGTGTTGGTCTGAACCTTCAAGGTACAAATCAGCAGGGTCTTGTAGCTCTTCACGTTCACGAAGGACTGCAAAGTGTGTTGTACCTGAATCGAACCATACGTCTAAAGTATCTCGAACAGCGTTATAGCAATCTGCATCATCACCGATGAATTCGCGTGCATCACGGTTATACCAACCATCAATACCTTCTTGCTCGATTAACTTCGCAACTTCTTCAATCAATTCAGGTGTACGAGGGTGTAACTCGTTAGTATCTTTATGAACGAAGAATGGAATTGGCACACCCCAAGTACGTTGGCGAGAGATACACCAATCTGGGCGACCTTCGATCATCGCTTGAATACGGTTTTTACCCCAATCTGGTACGAACTCAATATCATTTTCAATCGCGTTCAATGCACCTTGGCGTAGACCTTTGGCATCCATGCTGATGAACCATTGTGGTGTTGCACGGAAGATAATCGGAGTTTTATGGCGCCAGCAATGTGGGTAGCTATGTTTAATCACAACATGTGCCCAAAGTTTGCCTGCTTCAGTCAATGCTGCAATAATTTTTGGATTGGCTTTGTAGATGTGCTCGCCTGCAAAGAGTGGCGAAGTTGGTAGATACACACCATTACCACCGACTGGGTTTTCAACTTTTAAGTTGTACTGTAAGCCAACTTTATAGTCGTCTACACCATGACCTGGTGCAGTATGTACAGCACCTGTACCGCTACCGTCAGTCACGTGCTCACCTAAGATTACAGGCACTTGGCGTTCAGCGATCAGTGGGTGTTGCAGAACAAGGTTTTCAAGTTTTGCACCAGTGAATTCTGCAATGACTTCAAATGCAGTAAAACCATAACGCTGAATAGCTGATTCAACCAATGATTTCGCAAGAATGAAGTTTTGAGGTGCTTTGTCTTCGCCAGTCGCTTTCACAAGTTGATATTCGAGATCAGCATGAAGCGCAACCGCTTGGTTGGCAGGCATAGTCCAAGGTGTTGTGGTCCAAATCACGATGTCGGTACGTTCAGCAATGTCTACACCCAAACGTGCAGAAAGGTCAGCTAAATCAACAACGCTGAAACCCACATCAATTGCGTCTGATTTTTTATCTTCGTATTCAACTTCAGCTTCAGCCAATGATGAACCACAGTCTAAACACCAGTTGACGGGTTTAAGACCTGGTTCGATATGACCTGCTTTGGCAATAGCACCCAATGAACGCACGATGTCGGCTTCTTGTTTGAAGTTCATCGTTAAGTACGGATTGTCCCAATCACCAAACACGCCCATACGCACGAAGTCTTTCTTTTGCAGTTCAACTTGTGTGTAAGCATATTCACGGCAGGCTTTACGGAATGTAGAAGCATCTACTTTTACGCCGACTTTACCGACTTTTTCTTCAACTTTAAGTTCAATTGGAAGACCATGACAGTCCCAACCCGGTACGTATGGTGCATCAAAACCATCCATTACTCGGCTTTTAATGATGATGTCTTTTAAGACTTTGTTAACCGCATGACCTAAGTGAATTTGACCATTCGCATATGGAGGGCCGTCATGAAGCACATATTTTTTCTTGCCAATACGCGACGCACGAATCTGCTGATAAATGTTGTCGGCATACCACTCTTCTAACCATTTCGCTTCACGTACTGCGAGATTTGCTTTCATCGCAAAGTCAGTACCTGGGAGGTTTAGCGTGGCTTTATAGTCCACTGCATTTTCAGGAGTTTGCTTATCGCTCATGCAAGTTGTCTTCCAATTTAATCAGTCTAAAGCTGACGCGTTTTACAAAAATTAAGGAGTATTAATAAGGAAAGTTGGGGTTATTTCGGCGAAACTCAAGCAGTTGCTCAACATCATCATCGATCCCAGCTTTGAGTGCTTCTAGCGAAGGATAATTCTTTTCGCCGTGAACAAAGTTCAAAAATGTTACCCGCATTAACAGGCCATACAGATTAGCAGAAACATCAGGGAAATGTACTTCTAATCGCCACTCTGGATGTTCCTGTTGGATGGCTGGTCGGGTGCCGACATGTCCTGCACCGAAAAGGGCTGTAGCCTCATAACCAGCAATACCTGGATATTCGGCATTTTCATTGCGAACTTTGTCTTTTAACGATTCTGTTTCACAAATCACTTCAACACCATAGATACCATGTAAACAGGGTTTATGGCGGTTTAGACGAACATTGATAGTTGGAAAGTTAATGGTGCGACCGATTTGATCACCATATTGAACACGACCCGTAATGCTATACGGCCGACCAAGTAGCTCCGCAGCTTTTTTAAGGTCCCCTGTAGCCAAAGTTTGGCGTATTAAGGTAGAGCTAATACGCTCGCCATTCAGTTCAACGTTATTTAAATCGGTGACTTGAAAACCATAATCGCGCAAGTATTGGCTATTACCTTGTCGGTTTTTACCAAAATGATGATCTTCACCGAGTACCAGGCTTTGGGTATTCAGCTTGTATTTTAAAATATCAGCAAACTCTTCCGCACTTAAATTACGGAATGTGTCATCAAATTTGGCAACAACAATGTAGTCGATACCAAGTGCAGCCAAATGTTCCACTTTTTCACGTAATGAACTAATTCGTGGTGGTGCGTCGTAACTTTTAAAATATTCTAAAGGCTGTGGTTCAAAAATCATCACCACAGTTTTTAAATCTTGTTGTTGTGCTATGTCTTTTAATTGCTGAACCATCGCCTGATGACCCAAATGAACACCATCAAAATTGCCAATGGTGACGGCAGTTTTGGGCAATTGAAAGTTGGGCGCTAAAGCATTCAGACGGAGTAGCTTCATGGGCGAAATGGTGACTAAAATTAATTTGGGCTATATATTGCCATATTCTCACAGTTTCGTCTTGTTGTTGTGTTTTTATTCAATACTTTCATTGCAGATTTTTATATCAATAAAATTTATTTTAAAAACAAATATTAATCAATTTTTCTTATTATGGAATTGGATTATGCTGTTTTTATCTTCAAGGCTATGGAATCAACCATGCGCGGACTTTTTCAAGATTTGACACAAGTGTCTGATGTGATCCGTCATTTTACACCAAACTGGTTTACGGTGAGTATGGGGACAGGTGTGGTTGCACTGATTATATCAGAATTTCCAGTGTTGAAAGGACTGACATGGCAGCTTGGGAAGACTTTATGGTATGTGAACATTGGCCTATTTTTACTGTTTAGTAGCCTCTATCTGTTACGATGGATCTTGTATACCAATGAGGCAAAGCAGATTTTTCAACATCCGATGATGAGTTTGTTTTTCGGTGCTATTCCTATGGCATTGGCAACCATCATCAATGGACTGGTGAAATATGGTCAACCTATCTATGGTGAACAGGCATTACGTTTGGCGGAAAGCTTATGGTATGTCGATGTGATTTTGGCGGTTGCAATTGCTTGGTTCGTGCCTTTTATCATGTATCAACGACAACAACATGAACTAAAAAGCATGACTGCTGTTTGGTTGTTGCCGATTGTGGCTTGTGAAGTCGCAGCCAGTAGTGGTGGCGTGTTACTCGCACATTTACCAGCAACGACACACAGTGTGGGAATATTATTGGGCAGCTATATCCTTTGGGGGATGTCAGTTTTACCTGCATTTGCGATTTTGAGTATTTTGATGTTACGTCTTGCACTACATCGACTACCACCGAAAGAATTAGCCATGAGCAGTTGGTTGGCTTTAGGTCCAATTGGTACAGGGGCACTGGCCTTACTATTACTGGGTGCACAAGCACCAACTATTCTTGCCAGTGTAGGCTTAGCAGGGTTAGGGGAGTTCTTACAGCAAGGTGGCATTTTTGCTAGTCTGATTTTATTAGGCTTTGGGCTGTGGTGGTTCGGGATTGCAGTGTTAACCACTTATCATCATGCCAAGCAAGGTTTGCCTTTTAACTTAGGTTGGTGGGGACTGACTTTTCCACTGGGGGTATTCAGCTTAGCGGTCTTGAGTTTAGCTGAGCAGCTGAATGTAGGCATCATTTATCAATTGGGTTATTTGCTCACAATGCTATTAGTTTTGCTTTGGCTTATTGTGATGAGTAAAACATTGGTCGGCTTTTATCGCGGGCATTTATTATTCTCACCGTGTCTAAAAAGCTATTTAGAAAATAAAGTCTAAGACATGTATAAAATAGATTGAAATCAAAAGCTGAGCGAGGCCTCAGCTTTTTATGTTTGCAGTTTATTCAACCTTGATTTTTAATGAGCAGCAATAATTTAGTCAATGAGTATCTGCATGTCTGATCTAGCTTTAATTATGGCACTACCAAGTGAGTCGAAAGGATTATTCGAACAAGCTGGAATTGAGGTGCATTACAGTGGTATTGGTAAAGTCAACGCCGCTTTTAAAGCTTTTGAAGTGATTCAAAAAACGGGATGCACAACTTTGCTGAATTTAGGAACAGCAGGAAGTTCGCATTTTGATGCGCATTCCTTGGTTGAAGTAACAACATTTGTACAGCGAGATATGGATGTTTCACCGCTTGGCTTTGAAGTTGGTGTTACACCGATGGATCAGGAATTTCCCGCAACGATTAACCTAGAGCCGTATTTCCAACATTTTCCCAAGGGCATTTGTGGGACTGGCGATAGCTTTGAAACTGGTGAACCTAAGGTGCCATGTCAGTTGGTTGATATGGAAGGATATGCGCTCGCCAAAGTATGTAAGAAACTTGGCGTTCGTTTGATTTCCGTGAAATACATTACAGATGGGGCAAACGACACCGCACATTTAGATTGGGAGGAGAACTTGTTGTTGGGCGCTCAAAAATTATTGGCTTTATATCAGAGTATGGAACACTAGATTTTGAAGATTTTGAAGATTTTGGCGACCATAGAAACTATGGTCGTATGCCAGAGATCAATCTCGAAGAGATTTAGAGAAACCAATTATGGGCGAGGTAAAATACCATATAGCATCATATGCACCGTATGTTCGATGGTACGTTGATACATGGTGCGATTACGTAAGGTTTTTCCCGTCACCATTTCAGTTTGAGTGCTAAAATCAGCATAGTTTTGTGTGATTCCCCAAAGGTTAATAATTAAAACTTCAGGATCGATTTTGTCTGATATTTTGCCTTGCTCTTGCCATGTAGCAATCACTTTGGATTTACGTTTGAAGAGTTTTTTTAATGGACCTTTCAAAATTGGCAGGATATGTGGTGCGCCTTGGATAATTTCTAAAGCAAATAATTTTGATGCTTTATGTTGAGTACGGGAAACCTCAATCTTTTGCATGAGATATTGCGTGATCGCTTCAGCAGGCTCTAAATCAGCTTCCAACATTTGCAGTGGAGCTAACCATTTTTGCATGACAGTAGTCAGCACTTCGACATAGAGCGCTTCTTTATTTTCATAGTAATAGAAAATATTCGATTTGTGCATTTCCGCGAGTTGTGCAATTTCATCTAAGCTTGCACCACTAAAACCATACACAGAAAACACATCTAATGCAGCAGCTAAAAGCTGTTGACGTTTTTGCGTACTCTTCTTTTGTTCCATCTCGTCAGTAAATTATAAAAAGGAACCTCAAATTGTACGGCAAAACGTGCGATTTGTGCACAAGGATTAGGGCATTTGCAAAAGAATATGAAGAATAATTGTGTAGTTAAGTGATAAAACTAATAATAAGACACATGTACAATTTATTTGATAAACAAATACATATTACTCATGTGGGAAATGCTGATCGAGGATATCTTTTAATTTAATTAAAAAAAGCCATTTATCAGTACGAAAAGTGTCTAATTTTCCGACGAAAATTAGACACTTCCATTTACCTCATTCAACAATTCAGAATGTCATATTTTGTATCGCTTAAGTTGAAAGTACGGCTTCTAAAACTTGTTGTTCAAGCTCTGCAAATTTGACATTTTTTTGTCGCGGTCGTGGTAAATCTACTTTGAACTGATGTGCGATATGACCTTTATCGAGCAAAATAATACGATCTGCTAACTGAACAGCTTCACTGACATCATGTGTCACTAAGATGGTGGTGAAGCCTTGTTCTAGCCATAGTTTCTCGATCAAATTTTGCATGTCTAAACGCGTAAGCGCATCTAAAGCCCCCAAAGGTTCATCAAGTAATAGTATTCGAGGGGTATGAGACAAGGCACGTGCTAGCGCTGCTCGTTGACGTTGTCCACCTGAAAGTTGTGCAGGCCAAAGTTCAGCTTTTTCATTTAAGCCAACTTTTTCCAATAATGCTTCAGCCTTATCATGCTGGGATTTATCTAAGCCCAATTGCACATTTTTTAAAATGCTTTTCCATGGTAATAGGCGAGGATCTTGGAACATGACGCGGATATCATCTGCGGTAATACCTTCACGAAAGTTCAGTGCAGATTTAAATTTAATCTCACCATAACTCGGTTGTTCTAAATCCGCGATTAACCGTAACAACGTACTCTTACCACAGCCACTTCGACCCACAATGGCAACAAATTCACCAGGTTCTATATGTAGGTCTAAATCCTCTAATACTTTAACTTTGCCATAGAACTTGTGCAGTTGTTCAATATTGATTTCTGCACCGATCTTTTGTGGAGCTGATCTGGCATGATCTGGAATGACATGTTCATCAGCGAGATTTGAAATACTTAAATCAGTCATACGCATTCCTATTTTTGATAGCCTGGATGCCAGCGTAATAAATATTTTTCTAAGGCAACCGCGAGTACATCCGCTAATTTACCAAGTAGGGCATACAGTAGAATCCCTACTAAAACGACATCTGTTTGTAAAAATTCACGCGCATTCATGGTCATGTAGCCAATTCCAGCTTGTGCCGAGATGGTTTCAGCCACAATTAAAAGAACCCAAACTAAACCTAGTGCGAAGCGCAAACCAACTAAAATGGAAGGAAGAGCACCTGGTAAAATAATTTCTTTGTATAACTGCCAGCGTGTTAAACCATAACTCTTGCCCATCTCGATCAGCTGAGGATCTACAGATCGGATACCGTGATACGTATTGATATAAATTGGGAAAAACACGCCAATCGCGACCAAAAATAATTTGGCAGATTCGTCAATTCCAAACCATAGAATCACCAATGGAATTAAAGCTAAAGCTGGAATATTACGGATCATTTGTAGGGTCGTGTCGAGTAACGTAGAGGCGACTTTAGATGAGCCATTTAACAACCCTAAAAATAATCCTAAGCCACCACCAATCAGCAAGCCAATCAGTGCACGTCCCGCACTGACTTGGACATGTGTCCACAGTTCACCACTGAGCAATAGATGCCAAAAAGCCAAAACCACTGCGGTTGGAGCAGGCAAGACGCGGCTTTCTAAAATGCCAGTGACTGATGCCAGTTGCCAAATCACAACAAGAAAAATGGGTACTAACCAAGGCAACAAACGTTGCCCCAGTTGTTTGATTCCTCGAGAGAGAAAACCTTCAGCTTTAACCACCTTGGTTTTACTCAACAAGATAGAATGTTTTTGAGTTTTATCTACCGCTGTTGTCATGCCGGCTCCTGAACCTGATCTCCTTTTTTATTTTCTTCAGGAGTATAGTTATTCGCGACAATCTCACCAAAAGGACCAGTCAGATTAGGTTGAGTCAGTTTTTGGCGTGTTTCTAATGGCAGAAGAGGGAATACCAATTCAGCAAAACGAATTGATTCTTCAAGGTGCGGATAACCTGAGAAAATAAAGGTATTAATGCCTAAATCTGCATATTCTTGGATACGTGCCGCCACAGTTTCAGGGTCACCTACTAATGCCGTGCCTGCCCCCCCACGGACGAGACCTACGCCAGCCCATAAGTTTGGTGAAACTTCAAGTTTCGAGCGATCTCCATTATGAAGTTCAGCCATACGACGTTGACCAACAGAGTCCATTTGTTTAAATTTTTTCTGTGCCGCAGCGATTGTTTCATCATCAACATACTGAATTAATTCTTCAGCAGCTCTCCATGCTTCCTGGTTGGTTTCGCGGACGATGACATGTAAACGAATACCGTAATCTAGGGTGCGACCTTTAGCTGCCGCCTTAGCGCGGACATTTTCGATTTTTTCTTTAACCGCTGCTGGAGGCTCTCCCCAAGTTAAATAGGTATCTACTTGATCAGTTGCCAGTTCAACAGCATCATCAGAAGAACCACCAAACCACAATGGTGGATAAGGTTTTTGCACGGGTGGATATAATAATTTTGCATCATCCACGCTTAGACGTTCACCATGGAACGTGAAGCTTTCACCCGTATGAGAGCGTTTTAAAATTTCGCGCCAAATCGTAGTATATTCAGTCGCAGTTTTATAACGCGTTTTATGATCTTCATAGACGCCGTCACCTTTTAACTCTTGCTCATCACCACCAGTGACCAAGTTCAATAGAACACGGCCATTTGAAAGACGGTCAAAGGTTGCTGCCATACGTGCAGCCAGTGCAGGAGTGGTTACCCCTGGACGCAAAGCAACGAGAAATTTAAGATTTTTGGTGGCATCAATTAAACTTGCGGCAGTCAACCATGGATCTTCACAAGAACGACCAGTCGGGATAAGCACACCTTCATAACCTAGATTATCCACCGCCACAGCGATTTGTTTCATGTAGGCATGGTCGACAACACGTCCGCCTTTGCTTGTACCTAGGTAGCGACTATCACCATGAGTAGGAATAAACCAGAAAATTTTCATTACTTAAGTCCTTAATATGAGTTACTGACCAGTCCATATGACTTGGTTAATTTGTATCGGTTTAGGAATGATTTTGAGCTCAGCAAAGCGATCAGCCAGTTGTTGCTGATCTGCAATGACTTTCGCGGTTAAAGGTGCTGCATAAGATGGACGAGGTCGGCGCTGAACAAAGGTTTGGCTCACATTCGGCTTTAAACCTGTTGTTTTGGCAAAAATCGTTGCTGTAGTTTTTAAGTTCTTTTGAACCCATTGATCAGCAAGATTAATCTGTTCAATGACACCTGAAATCGCTTGAGGATGTTTGTCGATAAACTTGCCTGAAGCGAGATAGAACGTGTAATTCGGGCTCAGTCCTTGTCCAGTGGTCAAAACTTTTGCTTTATCTTCAAGTTCAGCAGCAGCGTAATACGGGTCCCAAATGGCCCATGCATCAACAGCACCTTTTTGGAATGCTGCGCGTGCATCAGCAGGACTTAACCAAATTGGTTTTACATCGCTCCATTGCAAACCTGCTTTTCGGACGGCTTGGACCAATAGATAATGTGAACTAGAGCCACGATGTACTGCGACACGCTTGCCTTTGAGGTGTTTAAGCTGAGTAATTTTGGATTTTTGCGGCACTAAGATTGCTGAAGAAAGTGGCTTCGCCGCCTCATAAGCAATGTAATGCAAAGGTTTGTTTCCTGCTTGCGCATAAACAGGGGGGGTATCACCTGTTGCACCAATATCCACTGAACCCACTGCAAGTGCTTCTAAAATTTGAGGACCACCAGGGAACTCATTCCATGTAATTTTGGCATTGGGAAATTCTTGCTCAAACAGTTTTTGCTGTTGAGCAATCACCAAATTTACGGAAGATTTTTGGAAGCCAATGCGTAATTCTTTCACTGAGGGATCAACAGCCCATGCAGCTGAGCAACCCAACATCGCACAGGCAAATAGCATCGTTGTCATTGAATGACTTGAGGTTTTAAACCAAGTGTGTGCTGTATTTCCTGATTGATATTGAGTCATGTTCATCACCTTTTCATGTTGTTATTTGGGTGTAGGCGCAATAATTGCGGCCTGAATATTGATTTTGTTTGGAATCAATTTCTGTTGATGGAATACATCGGCAACTTTTTGCTGATGTTGAGTAACTTCAGTACTAATTGGATAAACGCCGAAGCTCATACGTCCAATTGAGGTTTGAAGAATTTTGAAATCTAGGCCTGTAGGCTTCACGAGCAGTTGAGCTGCTTCGTCTTTATTGGAAGCAATCCAATCTGATGCTTCATTAAGTTCTTGAACAACGGTTTGTATAATTTCAGGATTCTGTTCAACGAACTTACGATCAGCCATATAGAACTGGTAGTTATTGGCATTCCCTTCGCCAGAAGCGAGAACACGTGCGCCGATTTGATGCTCTGCTGCTGCAAAGAACGGATCCCAGATTACCCATGCATCGACTGCACCGCGCTCAAATGCTGCGCGAGCATCCGATGGTGGTAGGTAAACCACTTCAATATCATCAAGCGTCAAATGATTCTTTTCTAAGATCTTCAAGAGAAGATAATGAACGTTAGAACCTTTGTTTAACGCTACACGCTTACCTTTAAGTTGTTGAATATCTTTGATGTTCGAATTTTTTTGAACAATCAACGCTTCAGCGCGTGGAGTCGCAGGTTGATTTGCGACATAAACCAAATTTGAATTCGCTGCTTGGGCAAAAATAGGGGGTGCTTCACCGACTTCACCAAATGAAACACTGCCGACATTCAAACCTTCTAACAGTTGTGGTCCACCTGGGAACTCTACCCATTTCACTTGAATGTTTTGATCCTTCAAAGCGGCTTCTAATTCACCACGTTCTTTAATCACGGGCAGTAAGCCATACTTTTGATAACCGATATTTAACACTTGGGTTTTATCTTCTTTTTTTGAGTCGCAACCAGTGAGTAGCAAAGCACCTGTTAACGCAGAAGACAAAATGAGTGTTTTTTTCCAAAGATTAGCGTTAAAGCTGCTCATATTGAAAATCCTGAAAACTTAAAAATAAAAAAAATCAAAAAAATAAATGCGTCATGTAACGCGCCTAAGTTAATGAATTTTCTATTTCGTAAAAAATAAGAATTCAGGAATTCCTAATGAATAAAAAAGATAAAATTAAAAGAGAAAAAAATATCTAAAAAAATGCAAAAGGCTCAATCTAAGAATAACGATATTTTTGTTTCTAAGTTTATGAAATATATAAATATATATTAAAATATTAAATTGTGATAAGGATATGATTTGTATGAATATATCGAATGATTGTAAAGATAGTTCACCTAGGAATATCGATATATAAAAGAAAGATAAAGCAGTTCATAAGGGTGCAATAAAAAAGCCACTTTAGAGTGGCTTTTTACAAACAATTGAGTTTCTTTGGAAATTATAAAGTGCCTGACGCGCTTGTGGTAAGTCATCCACCGATGCTTTGACAAACCCTTGTTCCAAAAACCAATGTGCGGTTCGTGTCGTAAGAATAAATAACTGTTGGATATTAGACTTTTTTGCTTTCTCTTCTAAATAGTGCAAGATTTGGCTACCACGATTTGATTTGCGGTAACTTGGATGTACTGCCACACAGGCTATTTCTGCAGAACGAATTTCATTTGATTCAGTTGGTATTGGATATAATGCTGCACAAGCCAGAACCATACCGTCACGTTCAATCACAGCGAAATGATCAATTTCATTTTCCAAGCGTTCTCTAGAGCGGTATACCAAAATGCCTTCTTGTTCTAATGGGCGTAATAAACTGATTAATCCACCGACATCCTGAATCGTCGCTGTGCGGACTTCTTCATAATGTGCATCGGTGATCATCGTGCCATGCCCATCACGAGTAAATAATTCTTCGATTAATGCACCATCATGTTCATAAGATAATAAATGAACGCGGTTAACGCCATTTAAAGAGGCTTCCTTGGCATTTTGTAAATGCAATGCCAATTCATAATTTTGCTCTAAAGCAACGTCAATATGTTGATCTAGCTGATGCGGGGTCACTTCGCGCAACAACTGCTGTGGGCTTTGCATTAAACCTTGTTCGGAACCGAGAAAAATGAGTTTATCGGCACCGAGTTGGATAGCTGTTTTGGTCGCCACTTCTTCAGCAAGCAAGTTATAAACTTCACCAGTGGTTGAATAACCTGAGGGGCCAAGCAATACAATATTGTGATTGTCCAAATGTTTTTGAATCGCATCTGCATCGACTGAACGTACTTCACCGGTAAGTTGAAAATCGATACCATTACGAATGCCATAAGGTTTAGCTGTTATAAAATTACCAGATACCACATCAATGCGAGCACCATACATGGGTGAATTTGCAAGTCCCATAGACAATAAGGCTTCGATTTGTAAACGGATTGAGCCTACGGCAGACATGACCGCACCTAATGAGTCACGTGTTGTTACTCTACGATGATTATGAAAAGGACTATCTAAATTCTTCTCAGCAAGATTTGCACTGATTTGTGGTCGTGCTCCATGAACCAGAATGAGTCGAATGCCGAGAGAATGTAAAAGGGCAATATCATGAATAATATGTTGAAAATTTGGTGATTGAACTGCTTCGCCGCCAAACATTAAAACGAAGGTTTTATTACGATGGGCGTTGATATACGGCGCTGAGTTTCGGAACCAATGCACATATTGCTGTGTCATATTTTGAGTTGTATCTATTGAGTCCGATTGCATGCATGTACCGATAGAAGCGGGAAGTGGTCATCAGATTCTAAACAAAAAAATGATTTTCCACACCTGCATTAAAATAAAGACATAAAAAAGCCCAAACTGAGTTTGGGCTGAGTGCAGGGAAGATCAATTTGAGAAGATCTAGGAATAAGCTTATCCGATGATACGCACGATGCGATCTGTACGCTCATTCACTAAGACATAGTCTCCATTAATTTTGTACCACTGCTGGTTACGCGCCGCTTTAGGTAGATTCTTCGCTTGACGATCACTTAACTCAAATTTTGAAGAGTTGAATTGACGTGGTAACTGTTGACCTACTCGCCATTGACGGCTTGGATTTACATTTTGGAAGCCACGATTTTGTTCATAGCGGTCATGTTGATATTTCCCAGGCTGACCTTTATTCCAATGCGCTGGTGGTGGAGTTGGTTTTGAATAGTGACGACCATCGTCATGTGGACCAGCCATCGCAGATGTTGCCAATAAACCACTCATTGCTAATGTAAGTACTGATACTAACTTTTTCATGTGGGATACCTCTAACTTTGTTATTTATCCGATATCGCTAAAGTACAAAATGATTTGAGATAAACCGTGGAGAGATATAGTCAATTTGTGAAATATATGAAGAAGTGATGAAGATCAATGATTAGGATTGCACTCAACAAAAAACCCGACATGAAGTCGGGTCGATTTAAACGTCAAAATTAATCTTGCTGGATTTTCAAAATACTATTGCTGTTTGAATCCACCAGAATAAAGTCATTATTCACTTTGTACCATTGTTGGTTTTTACCAGGTTTTGGTAGGTTATGATCTTTATATTCGGTTTTATAACTATTGCCACGATAGTGTTGAGGCATGACGTAGCCAGTTTGCCATTTATGTTGACGTAAACGTTTTACGCCACGCTCTTCTCTGTTTTTACGACGATCTTGGAACTCTTGATCTGATGAAGCATCATATTGAGTATGTTTCTCAAATCCTTTACCACGTTCACGTGAACCTTTATCTTGGTAGTCATCAGAGTAAGGAGCAGCATTGGCAATATTTGCTGTAAATATTGCACTTAAAGATAATGTCAAAACTGTCATAATCTTTTTCATATTCCGCCCTCGTTGACCTTATAAATTGGGGTTCACACTAATGTACTGAAAAAATGCAGAGAAACTGTGAAGATAGAATGTAATTTAGATTAAAAATAACGAGATAATAAGAACATATTTTAATAGGAATGAAAATAGAAACCGATGCTTTAGCTGAGCAATCAATGCTTTGAGCAATTTTAAATTTTGAATCCTAATATGATTTTTAAATTGTAAATATTTTAATAACACAGAAGATGATTTTCTTTTAAATAAGAAAAATCATCTGATCCGTTTCATCTCAGTGCCACTGATTATGATATTCCTGCAATTGTTGAATAGCTTCGATAATGATCCACGCAGTTTCGGCATGATCTAAACCTTGAACTAATGAAGCATCCAACTGTAACTGTTCGATCGTTTGGATCGTTGATAATTTTCGAGCTTGGTCTGCCATATTATTTCCTTATAAAAGTGTTGAATTTCATGGCATTGATCATAGTTAAAATTTATAAATATAAAAAACCGAATATTTTTCTTAATTTAATCTAATTATTCGATTAAGGTTCAAATCAAATGCTTAAAAGACAGCATAATTTTTTATATCGATAAACTTAGCGTATGTATAGACTTTTGTTATAGTAAGAACAATTTTAAAGCAACACTAGGAATAGGTTATGTCTGTCGCTCCGCGTATTGGAATTTTAGGTGCTGGTGGCCGTATGGGTCGTACATTGATTCAAGCAGTTCAAGATGCTGGTTATCAATTAGCAGCAGCGGTAGAGCGTCCAGGCAGTAGCCTTATTGGCGCGGATGCAGGCGAATTAGCGGGTATTGGTACACTTGGTGTGAAAGTCGTGGGTGATATCCAAGATGTTTTAAATGATTGTGATGTATTTATTGACTTTACTGCACCAGTTGCAACTGAACAGCATTTGAAACTGTGCCGTGAGGCTGGTGTTGCATTAGTGATCGGTACGACAGGAATGAACGATGAGCAAAAAGCATTTTTAGATGAAAGTGCAACGATTGCTCCTGTAGTCTACGCAGCAAACTACTCCGTAGGCGTGAATGTATCCATTAAACTTTTAGAATTAGCATCTAAAGTCTTTGGTGACAGTGTCGATATTGAAGTGATCGAAGCACATCATCGTCATAAAGTTGATGCGCCATCAGGTACTGCTTTAATGATGGGTGAGGCGATTGCTGATGCATTAGGTCGTGATTTGAAGCAAGATGCGGTGTATCACCGTGAAGGGCATACTGGTCCTCGTGAACGTCAAAGTATTGGTTTCCAAACCATTCGTGGTGGCGATATTGTGGGTGAACATACGGTAATGTTTATTGGTGAAGGTGAACGTGTAGAAATCACACATAAAGCCACGAACCGCATGAATTTTGCTGCAGGTGCAGTACGTGCCGCTGCTTGGGTTGTCGGTAAAGCACCGAAAAAATATGACATGAAAGACGTTTTAGGCTTCAACGATATCAAAGTTTAAGTTTAAAAATACTGCGTGATCATCTAAATAATAATGTTAAATATGAAGAATAAAAATGAAGAAAATTTCTATGATCTGCTTGCTTGTCAGTGCCATTGGCCTGACAAGCCAAGTTCAAGCCAATGAAGCCTCTCGACTCACCATTAACAAAAACAATATTAAAGTGTGGACGATGCAAAATCCTGATCATCCTGTGTTGTCCTATCGTGCTGAAACAGTAGTGGATGCTTCACTCGAAAGAGCAGTTGCAATAGTTTTGGATGTGGAAAATGCAAAATCATGGGTACCCAATGTCGGTTCAGCACAGGTGATTTCTCAAGATTTGAAGCAAGGGGAATTTAAACTCTACATGGTGTTAGATTTTCCATTTCCTTTGAAAGATCGAGATCTGATTGTGCAAGGGAAAATGTATAAGGATTCAAAAGGTATTATTCATATTAAGAATAAAGCTTCGCAAACGGGAAAATCGAAGAATCCTCAGTATATTCGGCTGCAACACTATGTTGGAGACTGGAGCTTTGAACAGATTGGACCGAATAAGGTGAAGGTCAGCACTTCAGGATATGCGGATCCAGAAGGTGCAATTCCACAAAGTGTGACCAATATGTTTGTACAACAGCAGCCTTATCAAATGTTGCAAAAAATGAAAACTGAATTAGCAAAATCTCAATCTGTGCAGATATCGTTACCAGATATTTTGAAATAATGACTTTAGATCAGGCATTTAATCATTTTTCAAAGTGTAAGCTGTAAATTGCTTTAACTCTGCTGCTTGAGGCAAATGAAAACTCAAAATTGGTTGCTTTGTCTTAGATGCCTGATCCAATAGAAAAACTTGGTAGGTCTGTTTTTTGGAATCATCACATTGAAAATTTAAATTTTTTTGTGTGGGACTATTGAGCTTGACCGCATGATCAGAAGATACGGTGTAAAGGTAAATTTTCTCCTGCTCTGGAGATTCAATACTTTTTGTAAAACGATAATGACTGTTGTGCGTCACTTTCAAGAAGCCATCAATTAATGATGTACAAATAAATTTTTGCTCAAGTGCAACTTGATCGATTGCATGCTCTGGTTGGCAAGCTGTCAAAAGTGTTACCAAGGGTAATATCAAATATAATTTATCGTTGTTCATATGGCCTCCTGTGTGTTTTTAGCTGTAAGACCATCATAAATTTGCTAGGTTTATAGATACAGATACACACATTTTATAAAAATGAGCACAGTTCATGTTTCAGTATCAAATCTTAGCCAAACATATCAAACAGAAAATTCTGAGTGGAGAACTGTGTTCAGGACAGAAGCTCATTTCCCTTCGGCAATTTTCAGCATTACATGCCGTCAGTTTAAATACAGCAAAAAATTGTTATGCATTATTGGAATCGGAAGGGCTCATCACTGTTAAAAATAAATCAGGTTATTTTGTACAACATTTGAAATCCAAAAATGATCAACCAGTATTGCCTTATCATCGTGAATTTGAAGCTGAAGCAAAGGATATCAGTAACTTAGATTTGCAAATTGAAATACAGGAGTCTTCAACCAATAATCGATCAATTCATTTAGGTGCAGTACAAATCTCTCCAAATCACGTGCCTGTAGATGCAATCCGAAAGTCAATTCAACGTGCTTTAAAACACAGTCAACCAGAAGATTTCCTTTACAGTAATCGACAAGGGCATTTGAGATTGAGACAAGCTTTATCAGACCATTGGGCTGAAGATGGTTTTTATATCAATCCAGACGAGATTTATATCACCAATGGCTGTATGGCTGCGTTATCACTCGTGGTTCAGCTCTTGACCAAGGAAGGGGATGGCATTGTGATTCCAACCCCAAATTTTAATGGTCAATTACAGTTGTTAGGGACACTGAAACGCAAGTTGATTGAGATACCTGCAAATGTGGATGGTTTTGATTTAGAACGCTTAGAAAGAGCAATGCAGCACCCCGATACCAAAGCCTGTCTATTGACTGTGAATTATCAAAATCCACTAGGATTTGAGCTTTCTAATCATGATAAGCAGAAGATTGTGCAATTGGCTGAACAATATCAATGCTATGTGATTGAAGATGATATTTATGCTGAATGTAGTTTTAATTTACAAAGACCTTTACCGATTAAGCATTGGGATGAAGCAGGCTATGTCATTTTATGCAGTTCAATATCAAAATCATTGTCCAGCGCATATCGAGTAGGTTGGTTTTGTTTACCGCCGAGGCTTAAATATTTGCATCGTCAAATTGTCATTCAAAATGTCAGTGTGAATACACCTTTGCAATTGGCTTTGGCTGACCTGATGTATAGTAGAGCCTATCGTGAGCATCTACTCCGATTAAAACCAAAATTAAATCATCAAGTTGATGCATATCGAAAAACGATATTAAACGCTTTTCACGGGATCGACATTGGGTTAAGTCAGCCGGATGGTGGTTATGTTTTATGGCTGCAATTGGCGACACATATTGATGGTTTAGAACTCTATTATGCTGCACGTCAACATGGTATTAACATTGTTCCCGGTGATGTTTTTGGAGAAGAACGCCGTTATAAAAATTATATTCGCTTAAATGCAGGGCATGAACTAACTCATGAAATTCATGACTCCATCGTGTTTTTAGCGGATTGGGTGAAACAAAAAATGAGGTCATCATCCCAAGCACCTTCTTAAAAAGATTATGGCGCTAAACTAAGCTTTTTAAAGCAGTGATTTTCATGATCATCAATCATTCCTACCGCTTGCAGATAAGAATAGATAATGGTTGGACCGACGAATTTAAAACCATTCTTTTTTAGAGTTTTAGACAGTTGCAGGCTTAATTCGCTTTGTGTTTGTGCTAAGCGATAGTCTGGCACAGAATGAACTTTGGGTTGATGTCCTACAAAACTCCATAACCATTTGACCATATCAGGCATGATTTGGCGCATATTCAACCATGCTCGAGCATTATCTCGAATCGCTTTTAATTTACCTAAATGACGAATTATTCCCGGATCTTGTGCTATTTCGATTAAATGCTCATCTGTAAAAGTCGCAATTTCTTCAATGGTGTATTGAAAGAAATGATATCGATATCGCTCGCGTTTTTTTAAAACAATAACCCAAGCGAGTCCTGCTTGCTGACCTTCTAAACAGAGCATTTCAAATAAGGTGTGTTCATCATATACAGGCACACCCCACTCTTGATCGTGATAATTAATATAAATCTGCTCATCGGAGCACCAGCCACAGCGTTGAATCGTCATGCGAATGCTCCGAAGTGATCAAATGGTAAAAGCAACCCACTGATCGTTTTGATTGTCCCAAAAGAACAACTCTGCTTGTTCTAAATCCGAAAAATTAATCCAGAAATCTTTACCTGCTTTATCTGCAAACCCAGTGCTAATCAACAGAGCTTCTTCGGTAATTTCCATAATCCAGCCCTGATGGCTTTGTCCTTTTAAGACAATACGTTGTTGATTGCCAGATTCTGCAAATTCAACTAGACGATTAATCAAGGCTTCTGACATGAAAACTTCCTAATAATAAAAACTTTAATTTAACGTAAATAAGGGTATGGATTGACAGGGCCTCGACCGCGACCATCTAAGTAAATTCCATAATGTAAATGAGGGGCAGTATGTCGAGCATTACCCGTATTGCCGACATAACCAATATGGTCACCTCGTCGCACGAAGTCACCCTCATTGAGACCTTTTTTATGCTGATCTAAATGCGCATAATAATGCCAAGAACCAGCGGGTCCTAAAATCCAAATGACTTTCCCACCCAGCTTATTATCGCGCATACTGCGAACAATTCCATCAGTTGCACTATAAACTTTTGTACCACGAGGCGCCAAGATATCAATGCCTTCATGTGTTCGACCGTGACTTCGTGATGCACCCCAAGTGTCTGTCAGTTGTCTCGCTTTTACACCTTGTACTGGGATAGGTAATTTGCGGTCCAAAGGAAGCATATGTAAGCGAGCAACGAGGGTTGGGTCAAGCGGCGTTTGTTTTGGAGGTTGGCTACTGCAGGCAACAAGTAAAATAGCTACACTTAGGATGATGTAATGTCGCAAATACTTAGTCACTCCAACTCCTTGATTGATACAGTCACACTTATTTGAATCGACTATGTCACAATTTCACGGCTGAGATCAATTTTTTCATCGCAGTTGGAATGCCCATTTCTGTTACAACTTGTGGAGCGAGCCATTCACCTCCTAATTCTGTTTGGAGGTATTCCATCTGGTCGAGATCAACATGGAAAATATGTGCATTCAGTAACCAGGTAAAGTGGGTGAAACTGTGTGAAATTTGAGTTGGTAATTGATTACTCACCAAACCATATTGCTGAGTCAATTGACTAAATTCTGAAGTTTCATCAATGATGGGTAAGGTCCATAAACCACCCCATAAGCCTGAATGCGGACGTTGTTGCCATAACCATGTATTTTCAGTACTTCGCAGTAATAAAACATCCGCAGTCTTTATAGGCACTGCTTTTTTTGGCTTTTTAAATGGTAACTCTTGTGTCAGACCCTGCTTTAAAGCTTGGCATTCTGACTGCATTGGACAGTACAGGCAAAGTGGTTTTTTAGGAGTACAAATTGTTGCACCCAAATCCATAATGGCTTGCGTGTAATCATGGTTGCGTTGTTCAGGACAGAGTTGCTCGGCTAATTCCCACATTGCACGTTCATGGACAGGCTTTGATAAATCATCTTCAATGGCAAAGAAACGTGCTAAAACACGCTTAACATTTCCATCCATTATCACGCCGTATTTGCGTAATCCAAGTGACATCAATGCACCAGCAGTTGATCTACCTATTCCTGGCAGGGCCATCCAAGCTTCTAAAGTCTCTGGAAAATGTCCATTTTGACTTACGATTGTGGCTGCTTTATGCAGGTTGCGAGCACGCGCATAATAGCCTAGACCTGCCCAGTAAGGAGCAACTTCATCCCAAGTAGCATGACCTAAATCGGTGACCGTCGGAAAGCGCTCAATAAAACGATCATAGTATTTCAGAACAGTTTTCACTTGGGTTTGCTGCAACATAATTTCAGAGACCCAAACTTTGTAAGGATCATCTGCGACTTGCCATGGCAGGTCATGTCGACCATGTACATCAAACCAATCCAGTAACGCAGTTGAAAAAGAAAACATGAAAATACCATTAATACAATCTGTGCTCAGTATAACCAATCTAGGCAAAGACCTTTTAAAAAAGCATGAAAAAAGGCGCATATTGCGCCTTTTTGTAAAATCAACATTACTCTTGAATAATGCCCCAACGACTATCTAATTTAAGCGGTTGGTTTTTGTAACGAGGAATAATATGGATGTGTAAATGTTCCGACTCTTCATCGCCAAAAACTTTGCCATCATTAAAAGCGATATGAAAGCCTTCCGGATGATGACGGATTTTTAACTCGTTACGTGCCAGTTCTAACAACGACTGTAAACTTTTACGCTCTTTATCGGTAATTTCAAAAAAAGAACTCACATGACGTAAAGGAATAATAACGGAATGTCCTTTAGTCAACGGCTGCTGTTCTGGCAAAATCACACCGAATTCATTTTTATCAATCACATCATATTCATCGTGATTGCAATAAGTACATTGTTCACTCATCCTTATATTCCTCTTATATTTTATCTTCTTTCTTCAATAATCTTAGCGCTAATAAACTTTGAAAGTAATTAATCTAAGTGACGCGACAGTAACTCATACATCGCAGCTAAGCTTTTTTCCTCAGCTTCAGCGTTATAACCGAGATCTACACCATTGGCTTTTGCCCGTTCATCAGCTTGTGGATTGCTAAAACCATGTTTTGCATCCTCAAAGATAATGACCTCATGTGGCACCTGAGCTGCAAACATTTCTTCTTTAAATTGTGCCACATCATCTAGCGTGACCATGCTATCTAGCTCACCATGCAAAACCAGAATTTCAGCTTTTACTTGACCTTGTTGAGCAGGTGTTTGCGCAGATAAATTAGCATGGAAGGTAGCAACTGCTTTTAAGTTCGCACCAGAGCGAGCAAGATCTAAAACAACTTTTCCGCCGTAACAAAAACCAATCGCAGCTAATCGAGTTGCGTCAACTTCAGGCTGTGCAGATAAAGTGTCTAACGCAGCTGTAGCGCGTTGTACAATCGTTTCAGGCTGTGCGAAAGTTTGCATCATCCACTCATTTGCTTGAGAAGCTTCAGTGGTTACCTTTTTGTCGCCGTACATATCAATGGCAAAAGCAGCATATCCTTGTTCTGCAAGTTCTCGAGCACGTTGTTCTGTATATTCATTACGACCCCACCACTCTGGGGCTACAATAATACCTGCAGCTCCTGAAGAGTTTTCAGGTGCGGCAAAATAACCAATCAATTGAGTACCATCTGCCGCTTTATACTGAATTTCTCTTGTTTGAATTGCTGAAGTCATTATTGAAAGTCCTTTCGTTTATGAAAATCAGCAAAGATTAAAGCATAAATGTTTTCCGAAGTGATGAATTTGCAATAAGAAAGTAAAATCAAATGTGAGAATTTATGAAAGATTGGAATATATAAAACGCGTATCAATGAACAGATAAAAAGAAATAAAAAAAGAAGAAGGAGTACCTTCTTCTTTTCATCAATCTTGTGTTTTCAATTTAATCTAGTGATTAAGAACACTAGACTTTGCCTCTTGAGATAAAGCCTACAATTGCGAGAATCACTGCAATCACAAGTAAGATAATTGCGAAATCTTTAGATAAGCCTGCTACACCACCAAACCCTAGCAAACTTGCTATCAATGCAATCACTGCAAAAATAATCGCCCAACGGAACATTTTGATTCTCCATAAATTTTTATTAATGTTCATTCAGTATAAGAAAATAAACTGAGCAAAATGTATACAAAGGGTATTTTAACGTAGAGTATTGATATTCTTTAGTTAATCAACTGTAACTGAGATTGATGAAATTTTATGAGAATTATTAGTGATATACTGACTCAAATTTTTGATATTTAGCTGAATCATGAGCACATCTTTACGCCCTGAATTTTGGAAACATTATTCACTGTTTGAAATGAACCAAGCAGAATGGGAGGCACTGTGTGATGGTTGTGGTATGTGTTGTTTGGTTAAATTAGAAGATGATGAAACCGAAGAAATCGCATATACCAAAGTTGCGTGCAAACTTCTAGATTGTCAGACGGGGCATTGTTCAGATTATGAAAATCGTCAGGTGCATGTACCTGACTGTATTCAGTTAACGCCTGAAAAATTACAACAAATACGCTGGTTACCTTCGAGTTGTGCATATCGACGTATTAATGAAGGTAAAAAGCTACCGAATTGGCATCACTTGGTGACAGGCAATAAACAAAGTGTGATTAGTGCTCGAAAATCTGTAGCAGGTCGTTGTATATCTGAACAGCTTGTTGATGAAAATGAAATAGATGAATACATCGTGCGGTGGGTACGCTAATACATTCAATTGCTAGACTGCACATATTTTGTAATATAAAAACACTTTTAAAATGATCATTGCCGTTTAATCCTTGAGACTGATATTCAAGGATTTAAAAAGGGAAAGGCATGTTAAAAGCTAAAAAACTGATTTGGATTGTTGGTTTGAGCGGAATCATAATGGCGTGTCATGCCAATCAAAATAAAGCCAGTGAAGCACAGAATCCGCAGGAATCAACAGTCAAAAACGAGAATTCAAAAGCTCAAGAACAACGATATCAAGTTGAAAAAATTGCTCTATTTAATGAACCATGGGCGATTGCAACTTTACCAAATGGTCAACTGTTAATTACAGAAAAGTCAGGCATACTTAAGTTGTTTGACCCACAATCAAAACGTAGTTTTAACGTGGCTGCTGTGCCTCAAGTTGCTTATGGCGGACAAGGTGGGTTAGGTGATGTTTCGATTCATCCTAATTTCAATAATAACGCTTGGTTATATCTCAGTTATGCCGAAGAAAAAAATGGATTGTTTGGTGCAGTGGTAATCCGAGCGAAATTGGATTTATCGAATATCGAAGCACCGAAACTGACGGATATCGAACGCATATGGGAGCAAGTCCCTAAAGTGTCGGGTCAGGGGCATTATGCACATCGTATAGTGTTTGACCAGCAAGCGAATTTATGGATTAGTTCAGGGGAACGGCAGAAGTTTCAGCCTGCACAAGATATGCAGTCTAATCTAGGTAAAATTGTATATTTGTATGATGATGGTCGTGCTCAAGAATCTAATCCATTTGCCAAGCAAGGTGGTGTCTCAGCGCAGATTTGGAGTTTAGGTCATCGTAATCCTTTAGGTATGGCATTTGATCATCAAAATCGTTTGTGGGTGGCAGAAATGGGCCCTAAAGGTGGCGATGAGTTCAATCTTATTGAAAAAGGTAAGAATTATGGCTATCCAATTGTATCTAATGGTGATCACTATGATGGGAAACAGATTCCGAATCATGAAACGCGACCTGAATTTATAGCCCCTAAACTTGATTGGTCTCCAGTGATTTCACCCTCGAGTCTGATTTTTTATAAATCTAACTATTTTCCACAATGGAAGAACAAAGCCTTAATCGGTGGATTATCATCGAAAGCCATTATTGTGGTAGATCCACAATCTGAACCTGTACGAGAAATTCAGCGCTTGGATATGGGGGTTCGAGTACGAGACTTGCATGAAGCGAAGGATGGCACAATTTGGGGAATAGAAGATGGACCGCAAGCTTATTTATTCAAATTAAAAGCAAAACTCGAATCTGAGTAAAATGAAAAATGTTGAATAGTGATGGTTGTTTTGACTATTAATATTGGAATTTGACTATTACATAGTAGACTAGTCAACAGCACTTTGAGATCTATAAAAAATATGTCCGATACACAAATTCCGCTACCTGAACGCTTACGTCCACGTGATTTGTCTGAGATTATCGGACAAGATCATTTACTTGGTGAAGACGCACCTTTACGTCAAATGATTGACCAAGGACATTTACCTTCGATTATTTTTTGGGGGCCTCCAGGGGTCGGCAAGACCACCATTGCGCTATTGTTAGCTCAAGCTGTAGATCGTACTTTTATTAGCTTGTCTGCACTCAACACTGGTGTTAAAGAGCTTCGAGAAATCATTGGGGAAAGTGGCGATCTCATTGTGCCAGTGGTTTTTATTGATGAAATTCATCGCTTTAATAAATCTCAACAAGATGCCTTACTGAGCGCAGTAGAAAAAGGCAAGATTACTCTGGTTGGTGCAACCACAGAAAATCCTTCTTTTGAAGTCAATAATGCTTTGTTGTCGCGCTGTCAGGTGTATACGCTGAATGCATTATCTGAGCATGATATTCAACATTTAATTGAACGTGCACTCAAGCAAGACCAATTTTTGAAAGACCGTCATATTCACATCGAAGAATATGATGCATTAATTCAATTTGCCTCAGGTGATGCTCGTAAAGCACTGAATTTATTGGATCTCATTGCGAGCACATTTGAAGCAGATGTTGAAAATATTGTCACCAATGCCATCGTGGTGAAAGTAGCTCAACAAAATATTGCGCGATATGACAAATCTGGTGAGCAGCACTATGATTTAGTCTCAGCATTCATTAAATCAATTCGTGGAAGTGATCCTGACGCTGCACTATATTGGATGGCGAGAATGTTAAAAGGGGGAGAAGATCCAGTCTTTATTGCGCGTCGGATGTTGATAGCCGCTTCGGAAGATATTGGAAATTCTAATCCTAATGCGTTGTTATTGGCTGGGGAGTGTTTTAGGTCCGTTCAAGCGGTTGGGATGCCAGAATGCCGTATTATTTTAGGACAATGTGCAGTGTATTTGGCCACAAGCGCGAAAAGTAACAGCACTTACTTAGCAATCAATAAAGCATTAGAGTTGGCTGAACGTACGTCAAATCTTCCAGTTCCATTGCATTTAAGAAATGCTCCAACCAAGTTAATGAAAGAGCAGGGATATGGTGTAGATTACTTATATCCACATCACTATCCAGAACATTTCGTGTTGCAGGATTATATGCCTCCAGAGCTGAAAGGCACCAAATTGTACGAATCAGCTCGTAATAAGCGTGAAGTCGAAGCAGAGCGTTTACAGCAGCGACGTTGGCAGCAAGAGCAGCAACAACAATAAAAAAAGCCCAGTTCTATGGGAAGCTGGGCGAAAAGCGATTCATCTGGTCGGCAACTACAGTCTCTCTCTTGAGCCACCAACTCCTGTAGTTGCCTGGTATAAAAATATATTAGTTGAACTTAGTAATATTGTAAAAACGATCATTTTAATAAATAGCATTAATTTATTCGATTAATGGATGTAAATTTAAAAACAAAAAAACAATTGAGTTTTTTAATGATCAAAACCCCAGATTTGTCATCTTATTTAAATATCGATTCGATAAATTAATAGCATTACCAATGAGGAGAGAGCATTGGTAATGCGACTTAACAAAAATAATGAATGTATAAGAACAATTTGAAAATATAAAAATAATATCAACAGATACAAAAAAGCCGAGTCATATGACTCGGCTTCATTTTATCTAAATTTTGATTTAGATATCAGAAAGGTCAACACCGATACGTGTAGCAACTTCTTCATAAGCTTCAACCACACCACCTAAACCTTGGCGGAAACGGTCTTTATCTAATTTTTTCTTGGTATCTTTGTCCCATAGACGGCAACCATCTGGAGAGAATTCATCACCAAGAACGATACGATCATGGAACACACCAAATTCAAGTTTAAAATCAACTAAAAGCATGTTGCCTTGAGCAAAAAGATCTTTTAACACCACGTTTACTTGGTGAGTTAACTCTTTCATACGCTCAAGTTGTTCAGCAGTAGCCCAACCTAAAGCAATGGCTTGAGATTCATTCACCATTGGGTCGCCCAAAGCGTCATCTTTGAAAAATAATTCAAATGTAGGTGGTGTAAGTTCTAAACCTTCTTCAACACCCAAACGACGGCAAAGCGAACCAGCTGCATAGTTACGGATTACACATTCAACTGGAATCATGTTTAACTTTTTAACCAAAACTTCGTTTGGTGTTAAAAGTTTTTCGAAATGAGTTTCGATACCTGCAGCTGCAAGTTTTTCCATGATAAAGGCGTTAAAACGGTTGTTCACCTTACCTTTGCGATCTAGCTGTTCGATTTTTTCGCCATTAAATGCTGAGGCATCATCACGAAAGACTAAAATCAGGTGGTCTGCACTATCGGTTTCATAAACGGATTTAGCTTTACCAGTATAGAGCAAGGTTTGTTTTAACATGGTGGAACCTTTTTCAGAAAAAATATGCCTAGAACGACTAGGCTGGCCAGTTTTGATAAATCTGGGTTAACAGGCTCGCAGCTTTTTGTTTGTCTGCAAACGCGTTAGTTGGGGTAAACACGGCCAAGGTATGACTCGAACCTACAGATGTCAGTTTAAGCACTAAACTTTCACCATCCACTTGAATTGTCGCGGAATGGGGATTCTTAGGTTGATTGACAAAGTTGTAGTTGAGGCTACTGAGGGTGGCGATTGTGTATTGCCAAATTGTAGCAGAATTTCCGTCAATTTTGATCAACGGATTGCCATTTCCATCAGTTAAAAGTTGTGGACGACCGACAGCAGTTGATTGTTCACTCTCAACAGGATTAGAAATGGTTGGTGCCACATTAGGACGAGGTAGCTCAAAACGATTACCTCGCTTATTAATCATTTGTGGCGCATTGTCTATTGCAAGCTGTTCAACAACAGGCGCTGGATAAAGCGGTGTTGCTGGTCTAACCATTGAACCTTCAGGGAATTTAAGCGGGGCTTGTGCAGTAGATTTTTTATAATCGAGTGAACCATTATCGATACCAATCGTACTACAACCGACCATGCTGAGGGCTGAAAGGGCAAGGGGTAAACCAAAACGTAGTTGCATAGTTGTTAAACTCTTCTTTAAATAATGCTCGCAGCTTTTAATGCATCACGCAGTGAAGCTCGATATTGTTCTGCTAATGGAGTAAGTGGTAAACGGATACCTGTACCAATTAATCCCATTTCATGAAGTGCCCATTTCACAGGAATTGGGTTTGATTCACAAAATAGAATTTCGTGTAAATTTGCAACTTGATCATTAATTGCTTTTGCTTGAGCTACATCACCCACTAAACCAGCGGCACACACTTGGCTCATTTGCTTTGGAGCGACGTTAGCGGTCACAGAAATATTACCTTTCGCACCATGCTCAATCAGTTGATATGCTGTTGCGTCATCACCTGAATAGACCACCATATCTTTGCCTTCAAGTGCTTTTAAAAGCTCAGCACCGCGAGGAACATCACCTGTTGCATCTTTAATCCCTACGATTTGAGGAATATCAGCAAGACGAATTACAGTTTCATTGCTCATATCAACGCCAGTACGGCCAGGTACGTTATAAAGAATTTGCGGTAAATCAACAGCTTCAGCAATTGCTTTGTAATGCTGATACAAGCCTTCTTGAGTCGGTTTGTTATAATATGGCGTTACTAAAAGTGCAGCATCTGCACCAAGCTCTTTAGCTTCTTTGGTAAGCTCAATCGCTTCATGCGTTGAGTTTGCGCCTGTGCCGGCAATAATTGGAATGCGTTTATTGGCTACACGAATGATTTCTTTGATCACTTGAGTGTGTTCAGCCATGCTTAAGGTCGAAGCTTCACCTGTTGTTCCCACGGCAACGATACTGTTTGTACCTTGTTCAATGTGCCATTCAACAAGCTTCTCGAGACCCTTCCAATCAACAGTTCCATCTTCAAACATTGGAGTGACGATTGCGACGATTGAGCCTTGAATTACCTGAGCTTGCTGAGTAGTCATTTTAAAACACGATCCTATTTTTCCATCCAGTGAAGGTTGAGAAGCGAAGTTTGGATGGGTATGTATTTTGATTTATATCACGATCCAATATGCCTGCATACTGGGTAATGCGTATGCAAATTATGAACTAAGCTACCAATAAGAACAATATGAATTCACTTCAGTCAAAAAAAAGTTTAGTTAAAACAAGTAACTTTTTTTAAAAAAAGCAATTTTAAGACCTTATGGTTAGGCATTTAAATTACAGTGAAGATAGATGTTCGTCTATGAAAGTATTGCGGATAAAAATGAAAATTCGAACTAAAATCTGACCAATTTACCCTGAATTAATAGCTTATATCACTTACATCAGATTTAAGATGTATGTATATACAGGTGAATAGACTAATAATTTTTAAATTATGTGATTATTATAATTTATAAAACGTCTTATTTTTTTTACTTAAAGGTTAAACTATTCTAATACTTATAGATTTTATAATAGATTTTTCTTGGTTTTTTCCTAAATAAAAAAAATAATTAATCGTTTTGAAGACTAGAATTTATTTTGGTTGGCAAGAGGTATGAAATTTAATCTTATTTTGATTACATTTTATTACACCATTTGATAACTCTCACTTTCATTGACTTACATAGATAATCGGGCATCGGACTCAAATGCTGATGAGTGAGGGAAGTTCAATGCAAGAATCAGTAAGTAACAAACATGCAATTTTGACGGTAGGTATCTGCTTCCTCATTGCAGTAATTGAAGGCTTAGATATTCAGGCTGCAGGTATTGCAGCTGCGGGTATTCGTGAACATTTTGGTTTAGATAGTTCACAATTAGGTGTGTTTTTTAGTGCTGGTATTTTAGGTCTGTTACCTGGGGCACTGGTAGGTGGGCGTATTGCGGACCGTATTGGTCGTAAAACAGTTTTAATTTGGTCTGTTGCTGTTTTCGCTGTATTCACTTTATGTACGGTATGGGTAAATAGTTTTAACAGTTTATTGGCTGTACGTTTCCTTGCAGGTGCAGGACTAGGTGCAGCAATGCCAATTCTCATCACTTTGGCTTCTGAAGCTGTAACCCCACAAAATCGTGGTCGTGCTGTAGGGCTAATGTATTGCGGTATGCCTGTCGGTGCTGCGATCTTATCTTTAATTGCAAGTACAGATTTCGGTGCTAACTGGAAAAATATTTTCTATCTTGGTGGTTTATTACCATTAATTGTTATTCCAGTAATGATGAAGTTCTTACCTGAATCTAAAGAATTCTTGAAAACGCAAAATAGAACTGAAGCTGAAATTGCAGAAGCTCCACAAGGTTCGTTTAAAGATTTGTTTAATTCACAGAATCTTCTTCGTACGATGTTCATCTGGTGTAGCTATTTCTTCACGCTCATGGTGGTTTACATCATGCTCAGCTGGTTACCTTCTCTATTCCAAGAATTAGGTTTCTCAAGAAAAGAAGGTGCGACAGCGCAATTCTACTTCATGGTAAGTGCTACTGTAGGTACTGTGATTTTAGGTGTATTAACTGACCGCTGGAAAAAAGCTTATGTGATCTTGTTAATGTACGGTGGTATTTTGGCTGGCCTTCTTGCGTTGAATGCAGCAAGCTCACTCACACAAATGTATTTGGCTTCAGCATTGGTTGGTGCTTTCGTGATTGGCTGTCAAGGTGTGCTTTACGCATTTGGTGGTATTGTGTACCCAACAGAAGTACGTGGTACAGGTGTTGGTGTTGCATCAGCAGTAGGTCGTATCGGTGCTATGCTTGGGCCAGCAATTGCAGGATCATTATTAACGGCTGGATTTGGTGCAGCAGGCGTAATCTCTGCAGCAATCCCTTGTATTATTATTTCTGCAATCTTCATGTTAATGTTGGTACGTCGTATCCAGAATTAAGACAAAAACATAGATTAAAGCCTGCTTGATGCAGGCTTTTTTTATAGAATTTTGATATCAAATTTTCAACTCAAGCAATTGTAGTTCTCTTGATCCTATGCAATAGTCCCTAACAATTTTAAAAATATTGGGAGCTGAAAAGGATGTTCCAACCACAACAAAGTGCACTTATCGTTGTTGATGTTCAGAATGGATTTACCCCTGGGGGAAATTTGGCGGTAGCAAATTCAGATCAAATTATTCCAACCATTAATTCACTTGCTCGGCATTTTGACAATGTTGTCCTTACCCAAGATTGGCATCCTCAAGACCATATTTCATTTTTTGAAAATCATCCTGGAAAGTCTGCTTATGAGACGATTGAATTAGCTTATGGCCGCCAGGTGTTATGGCCTTCACATTGTGTGCAGGGTACACATGATGCAGATTTTCATCCAGACTTGAATATATCCAAAGCGCAGTTGGTCATTCGTAAAGGTTTTCATCCACATATTGATAGTTATTCTGCCTTTTTAGAAGCTGATCATCGAACATCGACTGGCTTAGCAGGTTATCTGCGTGAGCGTGGAATTCGTGACATCTTCATTGTCGGGATCGCCACTGATTTTTGTGTGGCTTGGACGGCAATTGATGCTGCAAAATTAGGTTTTAACAGTTATGTCGTGTCAGATGCGACTAAAGGCATCGATTTAAATGGTTCGTTGCAACATGCATGGCAAGAAATGCTTGCACAAGGTGTGAAACGAATTTACGCCAAAGAACTGATGACTCTCAGACACTCAGCGCAGACCATTTAAAGGCATGGCTCAAGATCATACGTCGTTAATCCAACAAGTGAACTTCTAAATGAAAGCTAGCAATCAATTCGTGCAGAAAACCTTTGCGCTGTGGGTACTCCTATTTGCAGGAATTGCCATGTATATGCCAGAAGCTTTTATTTGGCTTAAGTCTTATATCACTTGGATGCTCGGGATTATCATGTTTGGCATGGGAATGACCCTGTCGTGGGAAGATTTTAAAAGTGTTTTCAGCCAGCCTAAGGCGGTTGCCGTTGGCGTGAGTGCTCAATTTATAGTGATGCCATTATTGGCATGGGGATTGTGCATAGCATTTCGATTACCCGCTGAAATTGCCGTTGGCGTACTCCTTGTTGGATGTTGTCCCGGAGGTACAGCATCTAACGTCATTGCTTATATGGCAAAGGCAAATGTGGCTTTGTCCGTCGCGTGTACCTCAGTTTCAACGATGTTAGCACCTTTGCTGACACCATTGATTTTTTATCTCTTAGCGAGTCAGTGGATCGATATAGATGCGGTAGCAATGCTTGTATCGGTAATGCAAGTGATTTTGTTCCCTATCATTTTAGGGGTGATCGTGAGCGGCCTATTTAAGCAAAAAATAGATCGATATATCGCAATGATGCCTATGGTTTCAGTCATCGCGATTGTATTGATTGTGGCTGCGATTATTGCTGGAAGCAAAATGCAAATTTTACAGTCAGGGTTACTGATCCTTGCTGTTGTAATTTTACATAATGGATTAGGATATTTTATAGGTTATTGGGCTGCAAAATTATTGCAGCTTAATCAAGCAGATGCTAAAGCAGTTTCGATAGAAGTAGGGATGCAAAATTCTGGCTTAGGCGTTGCTTTAGCTGCGGTTCATTTTGCGGCAACACCCATTACAGCACTTCCAAGTGCGATTTTTAGTTTATGGCACAATATTTCGGGACCCATCTTGGCGAGTTATTGGGCGACGCGTGACAAAGCTCACCTTAAAAAACATGAATATGACGATGATGTGATTAAGTAGCTGATTTTATTTCATTAACTGATCTAGAAATTCTTTTTCAGTCATGATGTGAATACCATGTTGCTTTAAAAGCGCTGCTGTAACACCGTCCGCATTTATTTTTGACCCCGAAAAAGAGCCATCATAAATCTGACCAAAACCACATGATGGACTTTTAGCTTTCAAAATCGCATGAGTAATCCCATGTTTTTTCGCAAAAGCTAAGGTCTGTTTGGCACCTAAAATAAATGCTTCGGTAACATCTTTTCCCGAAAGATCAAATACTTTTGCATGGCCACTCAAAACATCGGAGCCTGTTCCTTTTTGAATTTCAGCAGGGGCTCTGGGAGTGCTAAGTCCTCCAGAAATTTCAGGGCAGATTACGACGGCCTGATCGGTATCAATGAGCATTTTAATTTTTTGTTGAAGGCAATGTTGACCATCGTAGCGAACTGGATGTCCGACTAAACATGCACTGATAAGATATTTCATTTGATAAAAAAAAGACCGATAATTTTCATTATCGATCTTTTTAAGTGTAGATCAAATTGAATTATTCAACCGTAACTGACTTTGCTAAGTTACGCGGCTGATCTACATCGGTACCACGTAGTACAGCGACATGATAAGACAAAAGCTGCACAGGAATACTGTATACGATTGGTGATAATAGTGCTGAAACGCTCGGAACTTGAACGACGTGTTGGCGCTCTTTCTCCTTAATGCCACTATTTTCATCTGCAAATACAAACAGCTCACCACCACGTGCTTGAACCTCTTCCATATTTGATTTGAGCTTATCAAGCATGTCATCCTGAGGAGCAAGAATGACAACAGGCATATCATTATCAACTAAGGCCAATGGGCCGTGTTTCAACTCACCAGCTGCATAACCTTCAGCATGAATATATGAAATTTCTTTCAGTTTAAGCGCTCCTTCAAGCGCGATTGGGAATTGTGTTCCACGACCTAAAAATAGGCAATGTTGTTTTTCAACAAACAATTCAGATAGGCGTAAAATTTCTTTATCACATTGTAATGTGTCAAGAATCACTTTAGGTGTATGCCACAATCCAGTAATGATTTCTGTTACTTGGTCATTAGAAATCGTTTGTTTAACTTGACCGAACTTAAGCACGAGAAGCATCAAGGCAGCAAGTTGTGTGGTGAATGCTTTGGTCGACGCAACCCCAATTTCTGGACCTGCTAATGTCAATAAGCTGTAATCTGTTTCACGCACCATGGAAGATGTTGCAACGTTACAGATCGTCATCGTGGTGATATTAATATTTTTCGCTTTGGCACGTTTTTGTGTATCACGAAGAGCTGCCAATGTGTCGGCAGTTTCACCTGATTGAGAAATACACACATAGAGTGTATTGTTCACGATGACTGGAGTGCGATAGCGGAACTCACTTGCAATTTCAACTTGGCAAGGTACATCAATCAGTTGTTCAAACCAATATTTTGCGATCATGCCTGCATGGTAACTGGTACCGCAAGCGATAATTTGAACTTGCTGAATCTGAGAAAAATCTTCTACAGCATTTGCAAGAAAATCATCACGTAAGTGATCGGCATTTAAGGCTTGAGAGATAGTTTGCTTGATCGCTTCAGGTTGCTCATAAATTTCTTTCAGCATGTAATGCTTATATTCACCTTTTGAAGCATTACTCACTGTCGCATCAAGTTCTTTGACAGGGCGTTCAACGCGCTCACCTTGTACATAGACTTCAATCGTATCACGTGTTAAACGCGCAATATCACCTTCTTCAAGGTATATAAAACGATTGGTAATCGGTAATAGGGCCAATTGATCAGAACTGATAAAGTTCTCACCAATTCCCACACCGATCACGAGCGGTGAACCTTCACGAACAGTGATCAATTCATTTGGGTAATCTGTATGTACGATACCGAGTGCAAATGCACCTTTGAGTTGAGGCACAACTTGTTCAACGGCTTTAAGCAGGTTAGGAGCAGACTTCAGTGCATCGTGAACTAAGTGTGCAACAACTTCAGTATCTGTTTGGGATGTAAACACATATCCTAATGCTTCAAGATCATCTTTAAGCTCTTGGTAATTTTCAATAATACCGTTATGTACCACAGCGACTTGACCAGATATATGCGGATGTGCATTATTTTCTGTAGGTTTGCCATGAGTAGCCCAACGTGTATGTGCGATACCAAGCGCGCCAGTGATTGCTGCTTCTGAAACCGCTTCTTCAAGGTTGATAACTTTACCGACACGACGTTCACGTAAAACTTGACCTGCATTGATTAAAGCTAATCCCGCTGAGTCATAACCACGGTATTCAAGACGCTTTAAGCCTTCAATTAGAATATTCGTTATGCTTCGTTCTGCTACACCGCCGACGATACCACACATATTGTAATCCCCTTAATTCTTAATCTTTTGTGGACGTGGATAATTGTCTTTCACAAATTGTTTAGAGCGTTCTACCGCTAAACTATGATCATCCACATCACGAGTAATCGTCGATCCAGCACCAACTGTTGCACCATTACCAATTTTAACCGGCGCGACTAAAGAGCTGTTTGAGCCTATAAAGGCTTGGTCACCAATGATCGTTTTAAACTTGTTGACACCATCATAATTACATGTGATCGTACCCGCGCCGATATTTGAACCCTCACCCACTTCAGCATCACCTAAGTACGTAAAATGATTGGCTTTAGAGCCTAAACCAATGGTGGTGTTTTTCACTTCAACAAAGTTGCCAATGTGTACTTCATTTGCCAATTTAGCACCAGGGCGCAAACGTGCGAATGGTCCAATTTGAGTCTGCTCACCCACAATGGCTGAATCAAATACGCTATACGGTTGAACTTTCGTGCCTGCAGCAATTTTGGAGTTTTTAATTACACATCCTGCACCGATTTCGACATTGTCACCAAGTTCACATTCGCCCTCGATAATGACATTGATATCGATACGTACATCTTGACCAACCTTGAGTGAACCTCGGAGATCGAAACGACTCGGGTCGATCAAATGTACACCTTGCTGCATCAGTAATTTCGCTTGGTAGGTTTGGTATTCTCTTTCCAATGCTGCCAATTGCACACGATCATTTACACCTTCAACTTCGAAAGCTAAAGCAGGTTCAACTGAAGCAATTTCGAGTCCATCGTTAATAGCCATTGCTACGATATCTGTTAAATAGTATTCGCCTTGCGCATTATTATTATTCAGACGTGGCAACCACTCGTGCAATTTGGCATTGCTTACTGCATAAATGCCAGTATTAATTTCTTGAATTAAACGTTGCGCTTCAGAAGCATCTTTATGTTCAACAATGGCTTGGATTTTACCATTTTCTCTCACGATACGACCGTAACCTGAAGCATCGTCTAGTGTAAGTGTGACTAAGCCAATACCTTTAGATTGTGTTGCTTCAAGTAATTTTTGTAATGTATCGGCTGTAATACAAGGCACATCGCCGGATAAAATTAAAGAAATACCATCTTTGGGTAATACAGGTAAGGTCATTTGAACAGCGTGACCTGTACCAAGTTGTTCAGCTTGTTCAACCCAGTCAATATTTTCTGTCGAAAATGCTTGTTTAACTAGAGCGCCGCCGTGACCGAAAATAGTAATAATATTTTCAGCTTGTATTTTTTTTGCGGTTTCAATGACATGCCCTAAGAGTGGACGTCCTGCTAAAGGTTGTAATACTTTTGGTAGTTTTGAACGCATTCGCGTCCCTTTACCTGCAGCAAGAATAACAACTGTGGTTGACATACAACATCCTTTCTTTGGAGCTTGGCTTAAGCCATATCAATATAGAGATAAATTATAATACAAAGTGCTGCCCACAGACCTGCGATCAGATCATCAAGCATAATGCCGAAACCACCGTCGACTTGACGATCAATGATGCGAATAGGCCAAGGTTTCCAAACATCAAAGAGACGGAAAAGTGCAAAACCAATAAAAAGCCATACCCAATTCATCAGGCCTAGATAGATTAAAGGGAGAAACGTGATCGATTGACCCGCAAATTCATCCCACACAATTCGTCCGTCATCATGGACGCGCATTATATCAGCAGCTCTTCCACAAATATATATCCCAATCAATGACATAACGATTATGGCAATCGTGCTATACAAAAAACCTATTGCCATGAAAGCAGGGATAAACAACAAGGCAAAAGCTGAACCAAAAGTACCAGGTGCTTTTGGTGCTAAACCAGAACCGAATCCAACGCCACAAAAAACAATGAAACGTTCAGACCAAGTCATCGTTTTAAAATTAATTGGTTGTTTTTGCAAAGTGCTGATATCCCTGTAATTCTAGTTCTTGTCGTTGTTGATGATGATAAAAATCTAATTGCTGTGTCTCTTTTACGACACCAATCACCGTGATCGGTGTATCGCAGTGTCGAGCTTTTAATTCATCCAAGGCAGGTAAAGGAATGGTAAAACACAATTCATAATCATCACCACCTGCTAAAGCCAATTTCCATTTTTGCTGATTGGACAATGCTTGTAAGGCAGGACTAAGTGGAAGTTGATCTAAGTGTAGGTCGGCACCAACATGAGATGCTTTGAGAATATGTCCTAAATCTTGTGCTAAACCATCGGATACGTCAATCATACTATGCGCCAATCCTTTAAGCGCTTGACCGAGTTCACAACGTGGAGTGGGATAATCGAGACGTTTTTTTAAAGCATGATCGGGATATTTTAATCCGAATGCAGCATCACCGACAGTGCCGGATACACAGATTAAATCACCTGCTTGAGCACCAGAACGTGGCACGGCTTTTCCAATATCCACCCAGCCTAGAGCGGTAACTGATAATGTGAGATGTGGGCTTTGCGTTGTGTCGCCGCCAATTAAACTTACTCCAAATTGATCGCAACAATCATACAAACCCTGACTAAACCCTTTTAGCCAGTGATGATCAATTTGGGGTAGGCTCAATGCCAAGAGAATGCTTTGAGGTTTTGCACCCATGGCTGCAATGTCTGAAAGATTCACAGCTACAGATTTCCATCCAATCGCATGGGGATCTGTATCGATGGGGAAATGTCGACCAGCAACGAGGGTATCGGCACAAATGACCAATTGTTGCTGTGGAGGCGGGGTGAGCAGGGCTGAGTCATCACCGACACCTAGATCGACTGAAGAATAACTCGGTCGATTGAAATAGGTGTCAATAATAGAAAACTCAGCCATTTCAACAACAACTTATTTTGCTTGTTGCTTTTCTGCTTCACGTAGGCTTTGTGCCAAACGGTCTAATACACCATTGATGTATTTGTGACTATCTGCACCGCCGAAGTGTTTAGCCAATTCAATTGCTTCATCGAGAACGACGCGATATGGAATTTCAAGATGCTCTTTCAATTCATACGCGCCAAGACGCAAAGTAGCTAATTCAACGCCGTCCAGTGCCGAGATCTCACGATCTAGTACTGGAATTAATAACGCATCCAATGCTTCATGATTTGCAATCACTTGTGTGAGCAACTCGTGATAATAGCTGAGATCCACTTTATGCATGGCATTTTCAGCACGTGTACGTGCTTCAATTTCATGCACAGGGTTGTGGCTCATTTGCCATTCATAAATCCCTTGTACAGCAAAACGACGTGCTTTGCGTTTAGCTGCATAAGTAGCTTGGAGTGTCTGCGACATGCTTTAGATCGCCTTTAGCAAGTTAACCATTTCAATTGCAGTCAAGGCAGCTTCACCACCTTTATTACCTGCTTTTGTACCTGAACGCTCGATGGCTTGTTCAATGCTGTCTGTAGTCAATACGCCATTGATTACAGGTAAACCAGCTTCTAAACCAACAACACCAAGGCCTTTTGCACATTCACCAGCAACAAAGTCAAAGTGAGGAGTGCTACCGCGAATAACTGCACCAAGTGCAATTACCGCATCAAACTTACCAGAATTTGCGAGTTTTTTCGCCACAACCGGAAGTTCCCAAGCGCCTGGCGCGTGAACGACAGTGATATTATCGTCTTTAACACCATGTCGATGCAATGTATCAATTGCACCTTCTAATAAATGTTCAACAACAAAGCTGTTAAAACGACCAACTAGAATCGCGTAACGATCTTCGCTCGCGAGATGTAATAAACCTTCAATACGGCGAATCGCCATAGCAACCTCGATATTTAATAAGAGTTATGAATGAGAGCTCTGATCAGCTGTGATGTATTCGACCACTTCTAAATTAAAGCCAGACAATGCATTGAAGCGTAAAGGTGAGCTCAGGAGCTTCATTTTCTGTACGCCTAAATCACGTAAAATTTGTGCACCCACACCAATGGTTTGGTATTGCTGCGATAAGGCAGCATTTGACTTGGCTGGTTTTGGCGCAGTTAATGCTTCTAATGCTGGACCTAAATCAGACGGCTGACGTTGTCCAATCCATACCAAGACACCACGATCGCTTTGAGCAATTTCTTTTAAAGCACGATCTAAATTCCAAGCTGCTTCACCATCTTGCTTATTAAGCTTTAATAAGTCTCGCGCCGGATTGAAGCCATGAACGCGAACAGTCGTCACACCCTCTTCAGGTTGACCTTTAACCAATGCCAAATGAATATCAGGATTCCCGACTTCACGATAACGGTAAAGATCAAAAGTACCATACTCGGTATCGAGTTTTTGTTGATCCAAACGCTCTACCGTTTGTTCATTGGTCATACGGTAGTGAATAAGATCAGCAATTGTACCAATTTTTAGACCGTGTTTTTCAGCAAAAATTTCAAGGTCAGCACGACGGGCCATAGTCCCGTCTTCATTGATAATTTCACAAATCACAGAAGCTGGTTCAAGACCTGCAAGACGAGCTAAATCACAACCTGCTTCGGTATGACCTGCACGATGGAGCACACCACCTGGTTGTGCCATGAGTGGAAAAATATGGCCTGGCTGAACGATATCTGCTGGTTTTGCATGTGCCGCAACTGCTGTTTGAATCGTGTGCGCACGTTCTGCTGGAGAAATACCTGTAGAAATGCCATTTGCAGCTTCAATAGAAAGCGTGAAGTTTGTCCCGTGTTGAGCGCCATTCGCATCAACCATCAACGGTAAATTTAATTGTTTGCAGCGTTCACGGCTTAAGGTTAAACAAACTAAGCCACGAGCATGCGTGATCATGAAATTAATGTCTTCAGGTCGTACGTGCGTTGCAGCAATAACGAGGTCGCCTTCATTTTCACGATCTTCATCATCCATCAGGATGACCATTTTTCCTGCACGGATATCTGCTACAAGTTCTTCTACAGTATTGAGCGACATCAACCTTCACCTTTTTGTTATGTCATTCTGACATTTGAATAAATTTGTTGCGCCATAGTCTAACGCTTTTTTAGTCAGTTTGCCTATGCTTATGACTGTACCATTCAATACAGTCCAACATACACCTTCATAGCACATTGAAAAGAGAGATAAAATTACCAAAAGAGCACTTTTGTATACAAACTAGACGCTTAGTCTAACTTTTCACGACTGTGAGCTTTTAAAAAGAAAAACCAGATTTAACTTAGCATCAAATCTGGTTTACTTATTAAAATTTAATCTAATTAAGAGCTGATTGTACGATCCGTCGAGGAGCTTTGGGCTTTGCCTTTCAAAATCTCAGTACGGATATTTTGTGCGAGTTCGGCACAGGCTTCGTTCATACCATTAATCATGAAAGCGTGACGAGTTAACACACTGGTCGGATTCGGCATCGGAACCAATTGATAGCATTCACCAATATGCTTTAACTGATCGTGGGTCAAATATAGCGCCATTTCTTTCGCAATCAGGTGATGTGTGAGTCTTTCCGCCGCTTGTACTGAATCGAGTTGCATTGCCTCCACTGGTGCGGTTACAGCACAACGTGTTTGCAATACGAACCGTTTATCTTCACGGTAACGTTTATAGAGTACTTCTGACAATAATTGAAACACCGAACCAATCATTAAGATGCAAGCAATCGAGTTATTCTTGAGTGAAGAAATACTGATGACAGCGCCTTGTTGATCAAAACTACGATTCACAACGATATCATCAACATTCAAATGATAATGCGCTGTACACAGTTCGATGCTCTTATTTAAGAAAATTTGACATAAATTAAAATAAGGTAAAGAGACAGATTTGTTGACCGTATTAATTAATTGTTTCGGATCATAAAATTGGATATTCAGGGATAAAGCATCCTGATCTAACTGCAGAGTCGGTACTTTTGGCGTAATTGCAGCTTGTTCTTTATTTTGCTCTGGCGTATGAGGTTGTTTAGGCTGACTCTTTTCCAGTTCTAATGCTTCAGTGAGCAGCTTGATCTCATGACGTAAACGGGACTCATTATTTAATCTCGCAAGATATTCGCTACGCGTAGGGCGAGCAATGGCACGATAAGCCAACCATAATAAGCCATGAATAAAGAGTGAAGAGAGGATTGCCAGCCATTGTGTTCTTAATATTTCACCGATACTTGGTTTAACCAATGTGATTTCCACACTGCCAATTTTCTTTTCATTTTGTAGCGCATCTCGAACGAAGATTTCACCCTGACGCGTCTTAGACAAGCCTGCAGTTGCGAGAACTTGATCTCCTGTGCCAAGAATACGTATATATGCAACACTTGGATTCGTTGCATAGCGGTTGGCTAATAATGCAAGAGATACAGTATTGGCAGGTTCAAGTTCAGTTAAGCTATCTGCGACCAGTTGAGTCGTCATTAGCAAACCTTGGCTTGCACGGTTTTCATTTAATTGATGTGTCGTTGCAATAACCAATAAAAAGGTATGCAAGGCAAAACTTACAATCAGCAGGCTAGCAAATAGCCCTTGTCTAGGCGCATTCAACGTAAACTTCCAAAGAAAATTAATTCAATTTCGATTATGATTCTTACAATATTCGTAGCTCAGACCCGAGTCAATTCATGCGAGAAATCATTCTTATTTCATTTTTAGGACCTGACCAACCGAATCAGTTTACTCGATTGATGCAGGTGTTGTCCGTACATTCTTTGCAAATTTTAGATGTAGGACAAGCAGTTATCCATAACCAATTGACTCTCGGCATCGTGGTTGCTTCCGAAGACCAGACAGCAACGGCTTTGGCCATGAAAGATATTCTGATTTTAGCACACGATATTGGTCTTACTGTGCGCTTTAAACCGATCGATTCAGAAGATTATGAGCAATGGGTGAAAGAGGGTGGACGTACACGATATATCGTGACGGCATTGGCACCTGAACTTACTGCAGCACATTTGCAAGCAGTGACTAATATTGTTTCGAGTCAAGGCTTTAATATTGAAACAGTCACCCGTTTGTCTGGACGCCCAACGTTAAATCATTTTGAAAATGAACCAAAACGTGCTTGTGTGCAATTTGGTTTGAGCGGTCAGATGTTAGATGCTGCAGCGATGCGAGCGGCATGTTTAAGTTTATCAAATGAATTAAGTGTCGATGTTGCAGTACAAGAAGACACGCCGTACCGTCGTAATCGTCGTTTAGTTTGCTTTGATATGGATTCAACCCTGATCGAACAAGAAGTAATTGATGAGCTGGCAATTGAAGCAGGTGTCGGTGAACAAGTCGCAGAAATTACTGAGCGTGCTATGCAAGGTGAACTGGACTTTCAGAGCAGTTTCCGTGCGCGTGTGGCACTACTGAAAGGTATGGATGCTTCTGTATTGCCTAAAATTGCAGAACGTTTAACGATTACTGAAGGTGCAGAACGTCTTATTTCAACCCTGAAATCTTTGGGTTATCGTACGGCTATTTTATCTGGTGGCTTCCAATACTTCGCTGAATATTTACAAGAAAAACTTGGGATTGATGAAGTTCATGCCAATATCTTGGATGTTCAAGATGGGCAGGTCACTGGCGAAGTTAAAGGGCATATTGTGGATGGCGCTCGTAAAGCATTTTTATTAGGCCAAATTGCGGATGAAATGGGCATTTCACTTGAGCAAACGATTGCAGTAGGTGATGGTGCAAATGATTTGCCAATGCTCTCTATAGCGGGCTTGGGCGTTGCATTCCGTGCTAAACCATTGGTGCGTCAAAATGCAAATCAAGCCATCTCAAGTGTTGGATTGGATGGTGTTCTGTACCTGTTAGGTGTACATGATAAAGATTTAAGTCGAGCTTAAAATCAAAAAAAGCTTATTAAAAAGGCGACCAAATGGTCGCTTTTTTTTATCTAAGTGAATCATTCTTAGACAAATTTTAATCAGCTAAGTTCAGACGAAAAAACAGATGGTCATCATCGAAAAAAAGATGTTTTTGACAAAAAATTACGAGGTATTTTTTTGTAATGACACGCCAAGTTTGACTGATTCTGACTCTATGAAAAATGTCTAATCTTAAAAAATGTAATGACAAAAGAATGTTGCGACAATATGTGTCGCTTACAAAAGCATCAGGTCTTTTTTTCTGAAAAAAACTCACCATAATGCTTTCATAAACGCCAACAAGACCATTGAAGAAAGTGAAGCGTTATTTAATTTGTTGTGAAACACCATTAGGCAGTATTTGAAACATCTAAATTTTGACGGAGATTTTTATGGTCACTTTAACTTTTGCAACGATACTCGGATTTGCTCTGATCGCTGTAGCATTGGCGGCCGTATTCTTTTCACCTTATCGTCATTGGCTAGGGTTTATGTTGGCGGGTATGGTCTTCTGGGGTTTACTTGAAGGTATTCGTTATAGTGTCCAACACGTCTTTGACATGTCTTTGGCATATAGTTATTTAACAGCGATTAGCTTAGCCATGGTGGCTTTAACGGCTTTCTTACTTCGCGAAGATAGTCGTGCGCAAAAGGCTTTAGAAAATCGTCGTTATATTGAACATACTCCTGTATATGAGGACGATTAAATCCTACTCATGACAAATGATATGTAGACCAAAACTGCGTGGTAACAATTTTATATTTAAAGGTGTATCAAAATGATATACCTTTTTTTTGCCTATACGTTTTGTTAAACAAAGCTGCATTTCCTTACTTATAAGATATGCTAGGATGAATCAATTATTTTTGATATTAAAAAAACGGACTTAAATTGTCATGAAACTATCTTCAATACCTGTTGTGAAATTACCTATCGTTGATGCAAGCACAGATCCACTAGACCTTTTGGTGTTAGGTTTGGCGTTGCGTATGAAACAATTGTCACGTACGAGTCCAAAATTTATTGAGTTAATTCATGATCGTCAGTTCCGTATTCAAATAGGTACAGACCTCGGTGTTGCACGTCAGATTTTAGTCAACAATGGTCAGATTGATTCTGTTTCAGGTGATGCAGAGAAAGCAGATTTCGTACTTCAGTTTGCTGATAGCGAGCAAGGTGTTAAAACCCTGTTGAAAGGTGATCCAACTGCATTCATGACGGGTATGCAAAATGGCAGTATTAAAATGGAAGGTGATTTCAGCTTATTGGTATGGTTTAACCAAGTCGCTAAATTAATTCCACCAAAAATTCCTAAACCTGTAAAAGAAAAAATACAATTTGCTCGTCAATTTATTAAAGAAAAGACAGGTAAGTAATACAGCACCTAAATACGGACTTTTCTCGTTTTGATTCTAGAGATGAGTATTGAAATGCAAGAAAAAAAGCCCTCATCAGAGGGCTTTTCTAGTCATTCAACTTCAAGATTGAAGGTTACCGGACCATCATTGATGAGATGCACTTTCATATCCGCTGCAAAGATTCCTGTTTGTACAAGTTCAAACTGAGATTTTGCGTATTCAACTAACTGTTCATACAGTTCTTTTGCTTCGAGAGGCGGCATTGCAGGGCCGAAGTCAGGACGCAAACCTTTTTGGGTTTGTGCCATCAGGGTAAATTGCGAGACTAATAATAATCCGCCTCCGGCTTGGCTAAGATTCCAACCCATTTTTCCTTGGTCATCATCAAAAAAACGGTATTTTAAAATCTTATCGATGAGCTTCTTACCTTTTTCAAAGTTATCTTCTTTGCCAATACCAATAAAAACTAAAATCCCTTTTTCGATTTGACCAGTAATCTCACCATCCACAACGACTTTCGCTTCAAGGACGCGTTGGAGTAAAGCACGCATAATTCAACCAAGTTTGATGTTTTTTAATTCAAATGAATTGTATCAAATTGGAAAAAAGAAAAGGGATAAAGTCGTCATCAATCCTCATAAGTCATTGATAAAAAAATAATTAATCGGAGTATATACTTTTGATCTAATAAAGCGATTGAAATAATAAAAATTAACCTTTTTACCAATTTTGTTAAAGAAGGTAATTTACGCGTGCAGGAAAGGTAAATTTGAGAGAGAAAACGATGTTTAAGCGTTCAATGTTGGTTGCAATGCTTGCAACTGCGACAGCAGCATCAGCTGCACCATTAACAAAAGATAACGGCGCACCAGTGGGTGATAACCAAAACTCAATCACTGCAGGTCCAAATGGTTCTGTATTATTACAAGATGTACAGTTGATTCAAAAACTTCAACGTTTCGGTCGTGAGCGTATCCCTGAGCGTGTTGTACACGCACGTGGTACGGGAGCTTATGGTGAATTCGTTGCAACTAAAGATTTATCAGATCTTACTATTGCTTCACTTTTCAAAGCAGGTACGAAAACTCCAGTATTCTTACGCTTCTCTACAGTAATTCATGGTAAGCATTCTCCAGAAACTTTACGTGACCCACATGGCTTCGCAATTAAGTTTTATACTCAAGAAGGTAACTGGGATTTAGTTGGTAACCAAACGCCTGTATTCTTCATTCGTGATGCGATCAAGTTCCCAGACTTCATCCACGCAATGAAACCAAGCCCAATTGACAACGTTCAAGACGCTAATCGCGTATTTGACTTCTTGTCTAGCCAGCCATGGGCAACAAATATGTTGACTTATGTATATGGTAACCAAGGTGTTCCTACGAGCTACCGTGAACAAGACGGTTTCGGTGTACATGCATTTAAATTGTACAACGACAAAGGCGAATATAAATACGTTAAATTTAACTTCCGTTCTAAGCAAGGTGTTAAAGGTCTAAACGTTAAAGAAGCTGCTGAATTACAAGGTAAAGACTTCAACCACTTAACGAATGATCTTTATAAGAACATCAATGCGGGCAATTTCCCGAAATGGGATCTTTATATCCAAGTATTGGATCCTAAAGATTTGAATAGCTTCGATTTCGATCCACTTGATCCAACTAAAATCTGGCCTACTGATTTAGTACCAGAAACAAAAGTGGGTACTTTGACGTTAAATCGTATGCCGAAGAATTTCTTCCAAGAAACGGAACAAGTGGCAATGGCTCCGGGTAATTTAGTACCAGGTATCGAGCCATCAGAAGACCGCTTACTTCAAGGTCGTATCTTCTCTTACTCTGATACACAAATGTACCGTTTAGGTGCAAATCACCAGCAAATTCCAGTAAACCGTCCATTGGTAAATGTGAACAACAATAACCAAGACGGTTATATGAATGTTGGTGCAACTTCATCTAATGTGAACTATGAACCAAGCCGTATGGAGCCAAAACCATCGACTCCTAAAGCACGTGCTGTTGAAACTCCACTTTCTGGCACAGTTCAGCAACGTGGTGTGAAAGAGCAAAACTTTAAGCAAGCGGGTGATTTATACCGTTCATACTCTGCTAAAGAGAAATCTGACCTCATTATGAACTTAGCAGCTGATCTTGGTAACGTAAAAGATTCAGAAACTAAACACATCATGTTGTCTTATTTCTATAAAGCAGATGCGGATTACGGCACACGTATGACTAAAGCTGTAAACGGTAACTTAGCGACTGTTAAAGCGAAAGCGGCAGCTTTAAAAGACTAATCAAGATTAGTCCTTGAATTGGTGATTAGGGTCTAAGGTGTCACCTCAAAAAAGTCCTGTAAAACTCAATTCCTTTCCTGCAACCCTAGGGGAGTTTTACAGGCACTCGTTATCGAATTTAAACTCAGGTGAGGGAAGAATGAAAAATATTGTATATAGTTTATTAATCGCTTTACTGAGTTTAAGTTCAGTAATGCTTCACGCTCAAACGACGTCTGTCAGTAGCTCACAACAATCAGATCAGAAAGAAGTGATTGACTTATTTTTTGCAGCAGCGAAAACAGGAAACAAAGAAGTTATTCATGAATTTTTGAAACATGGTTTTCCAGTCAATATTAAAAACCATGCTGGTTTTACACCATTAATGATGGCGACCTACTATGGTCATCAAGATATTGTAACGACTCTATTGGAAAACGGCGCAGACCGCTGTGCTCGTGATAATAAGGGTAATACAGCTTTGATGGGTGCTATCTTTAAGCTTGAATGGTCGATTGCCAAACAATTACGCCAGGTCGATTGTGATGCTCAAGCAAAACAGACAGGACACAAGACCACAGAAGAATTCGCAAAAGTTATTGGGCAAGATAAAGCATTGAAAGCTTTGACTGAGTGATATAGTCAAGACAATGCAAAAAAATAATCAGTTTAAGTTTTAGTAATTAGTCGAATAATCTTCGACAATTACTAAAACGAGCTATGAATCGCAACAAAATGTGCTTTAATGCAATAAGTTGCTAAAAACTGAAAAATAATATGTCTGCCATTATTCAATCCTTACTTGATACTGACTTGTATAAATTCACGATGTTACAAGTGGTATTACATCAATTTCCTCAAACGGATAGTGTCTATCAATTTCGTTGTCGTAACCTTGAAGATACAGCCTATCCACTCGTGGATATATTAGATGAACTGAACGAACAGTTAGATTTACTGTGTCAGCTCAAATTTAAAGAAGATGAATTACAATATTTAAGAAGTTTACGCTTTATTAAAAGTGATTTTGTAGACTATTTAGAATTATTCCAACTTAAGCGCCGCTTTATTAAAGCCAGTATCGATGATCAAGGCCGTTTAGATATTCGTATCGAAGGACCTATGGTTCAAGCAATGATGTTTGAAATTTTCGTGCTTGCAATCGTCAATGAACTCTATTTTCGTCGTATTCGCGATAAGCAGGTATTGGCAGAAGGAGAGCGCCGTCTTAAAGCTAAAATTGAATTGTTGAAACACTATGAAAGTAGTCAACAACCGAATGATCCACCATTTCTTGTTTCCGATTTTGGAACACGCCGTCGCTATAGTTTTGACTGGCAGAAACATGTGGTGGAAGAGTTTAATAAGGCTGCACCACATATTTTTCGTGGCACAAGTAATGTTTTATTGGCAAAGCAGTTGGGTATTACACCCATTGGTACGATGGCACATGAATTTTTACAAGCTTTCCAAGCACTGGATGTTCGCTTACGTGATTTCCAAAAAGCTGCACTTGAAACTTGGGTGCAGGAATATCGCGGAGATTTAGGTATTGCACTGACAGATGTTGTTGGTATGGATGCATTCCTAAGAGACTTTGATTTGTATTTTGCCAAATTGTTTGATGGTCTACGACATGACAGTGGTGATCCATATGAGTGGGGCGATAAAGCCTACGCACATTATAAAAAATTAAAAATTGACAGCAAAACTAAAATGCTCACTTTCAGTGATGGTCTAAACTTAGAGAAGGCATGGGATTTGCATCAATATTTTAAAGATCGTTTCCAAGTGAGTTTCGGGATTGGTACTAACCTCACCAATGATATGGGACAAACTGCTTTGAATATTGTTCTAAAGTTAGTCGAATGCAATGGTCAATCGGTAGCTAAACTCTCTGATAGTCCAGGAAAAACGATGACTGATAATGATACCTTCCTCGCATATTTGCGTCAGGTATTTGATGTTGAGTCTCCTTAATCATAATTTCCCTTTTCTGATTTTTTGCTAATACCATGCAAAAAATCAGAATAATTTTGAAAAAGTCTTGTGCTAAGATTTGAACAAGGCCAATAGAACTATTCAATAAATATGACCACTAACGCTTTTGATTTCGGTCTGCTCATTGAAGCAGAACAACTTGTTCCTCATTTAGGAAGTGAAAAGTTACGTATTGTTGATTTGACCCGAAGTTCGGTCTATGAGCAATTACATATTCCGCATGCTATACATCTGAAGCCAAAATTTTTAGTGCGCCAAGAGGAACAAACTACGGGTTTATTGCCTGATGATGAAGGGCTTCAGCAGCTAGTCCAGATATTAAACATATCACCTGAGCATCATGTCGTGGTCTATGATGATGAAGGTGGGGCATGGGCTGGTCGACTGATCTGGAATCTACACTGTATGGGTTTTTATAACACCAGTTTATTAAATGGTGGTATTCATGCGTGGTTAGGCGCCAACTATCCTACTTCTTCAGAAGTTGAAGAGGTTCAGCCAGTCACATGTCTTTTTCAAGTTAAGACATCCAATGTTGATCAACACCGTATTGATTATTCAACTTTAATAAAAAAAATTGAAAATAAAACTTGCCAAGTATGGGACTGCCGAACGGCTGAGGAGTATACCGGGCAACGTCTCGCGGCACGTCGTGGTGGACATATTCCAACGGCTAGACATTTTGAGTGGAGTACTGCACTTAATCGTCAAAATCATTTAAAATTGCACCCCTTAGAACGCACGCAACAACGTTTAGAACAATTGGGCTTTCAATTTGATCAGCCAGTCGTCGTATATTGTCAGTCTCATCACCGTTCAGGTTTAGCTTACATTATTGGTCGATTACTGGGTTGGGATATCCAAGCTTATGATGGTGCGTGGAGCGAGTGGGGCAACCGCCTCGACAGTCCAATCATTACTGGAGAGTCACCTGAGTGAGTCTGACAAATTTAAAAAAGAAACTATTTATTCAAGCGCAGCAAATCGTCCCGCAACAAAAACTCAGCCGTTTGGTGGGTAAAGTCGCAGCCAGTGAAAACTCAGTATTAAAGAATGTTGTCATTCAAGCATTTAAAGCAAAATATGGCATTGATATGTCAATTGCTGAGCAACAAAATGCCTTGAAATTTAAATCCTTTAATGAGTTTTTCACTCGCTCTTTGAAAACAGGCGTTCGTTCAATTGATCCTAATCCTAAAAGTGTCGTGTCACCTGCAGACGGTGCAATTTCACAATTAGGTAAAATCAATGAGGGCGATATTTTTCAGGCAAAAGGTCAAAGCTTTTCAGTTGAAAAGTTAATTGGTGATCCTCAATTGGCAGCACCATTCAAAAATGGTGAATTTGCAACAGTGTACTTATCACCGCGTGATTATCATCGTGTGCATATGCCTTATTCTGGTACATTGACTGAAACTTTATATATTCCAGGTGAATTATTTTCAGTCAACCAAACTACAGCTGAAAATATTCCGGGTTTGTTTGCACGTAATGAACGAATGGTATGTTTATTCGATACTGATATTGGTCGTATGGCTGTTGTTTTAGTTGGCGCAATGATTGTTGCTGGAATTGAAACTGTTGCGACAGGTAAAGTAAAACCAACAGGTCGCTTAGAGCTGAACCATCATGCGATGAAACTTGAAAAAGGTGATGAGCTCGGACGTTTTTATTTGGGTTCAACGGCTGTAGTTTTGTTTGAGAAAGATAAAATGCAATGGGACCAAGCATTTAAGGCGAACTCAACTGTAGTAATGGGTGAAGCGTTGGGTCATCTTATTTGAGTATATCTTTTGAATAAGAAAAGCGCCTAAGGCGCTTTTTTTTATTCGTGCATTTTATACAAGCGTTCTTTGGGAAACACGGCAATAAATGTAGAGCCTTCGTTTTCTTTCGACTCGATTTCAATATGTGCGCCATGTTGCATAAGTACGTGCTTAACGATGGCAAGGCCTAAACCAGTACCACCTGTTTGACGACTGCGTGCACTATCCACACGATAAAAACGCTCAGTTAAACGCGGTAAGTGTTTTGGATCAATTCCAATACCAGTATCCTGAACAGAAAAATAGCCACGTTCTCCATCATCATGCCAGCCGATGGTGATGGTGCCACCTTTCGGGGTGTACTTTATGGCATTGGTAATTAAGTTGCTAAATGCACTCGCCAATTCCATATCTGAACCAATTAAGTCACAGTGGCTGTCTATATCAAGGTTAAGTGTATGACCATAATCAATATTGTAAGCTTGCGCATCATCGAACAGATGGTTCATTAAACTTGGCATTTCGATAATTTGATTTTTCGCAATTTGTTTTTCATTTTCTAAACGAGACAAAAGCAAAAGATCATTGACCAATGCATTCATGCGTTTAGTTTGCGATTGCATTTGTTCAAAGGCACGTTTCCAGCGCGGATTGATATCTTCTTGATCTGTGAATGTTTCGATATACCCACTTAACACTGTGAGTGGTGTTCTTAATTCATGTGAAATATTGTCAACAAAATCTGAACGCATTTGCTCGAGATTTTTCATACGGGTAATGTCGTGCGCAACTAAGAGGCGACTTTCATTGCCAAAGCGAGTCAGTTTAATTTGCGCATACTTATTATCATGGTTCACCAATTTAATTTTTACACCATCTGGTGCTTGATGGGTATTATGAAAATACTCAATAAAATCAGGTTGGCGAATAATCGTGAGCAGGTTACGGCCACGATCAACAGCTTGAATCCCAAATAGTTTTTCCGCAGCAGGATTCCACCATTCGATTTGATGGGAATCATCCGTAAGAATAATCGCTTCTGATAAAGCTACGAGAGAAGATTGAGTTCGATCGATCAGTCCAACCATTTCAGACTGAACAATACGTTCTTGGCGTTGAGCCCGATATACATTGAACAGTAATGCCCCCCAGATTCCATTTAAATTTGGTGGTACATCGTAAGGACGATTCGAAATCCAATCATTGACTAAATATAATGAGCGTAATTGGATACCAAAAAATATGAGACAGGCAATGCCTAAGCATATCCAAAGATATCCAATCCCTAACCCGATACAGCCCGCAATAATCAGTAGAAATACCAGTAAACGTAAGTCTTGCTTGGCAAAAGTCCATAAACTGCTATATAGAAACTTTTGATGTTCACGTGCCAATTCTGGGACGGGGTAGGGTTCGTACATAAAATCTAAATTAACCTAAAGCAACATCAGCTCGTGTTGAAAAACGATAGCCAGTACCACGCACAGTTTGAACATAACGGTCTGCACCATAAGGTTCGAGCACCTTACGTAAGCGACGGATATGGACGTCGATGGTTCTGTCTTCAATATACACATTTCCACCCCATACCTGATCAAGTAATTGAGCACGGGTATAGGCACGTTCTGGATGAGTCATAAAGAATGCCAATAGACGATATTCTGTTGGCCCCATATCAAGAATATTTTGATTATAGCTGACACGTTGGCTTACTGGGTCAAGAATTAAGCCATTTGCATCAATGGTTTTTTCGCCATTTAACGCATTTGCACGTCTTAACACCGCTTTAATACGGGATACCAACTCACGTGTTGAAAATGGTTTCGTCATATAGTCATCTGCTCCAGCATCAAGACCTTGAACTTTATGGTCTTCTTCGCCACGCGCAGTCAACATAATGACTGGAATTTCTGAAAGTGTTTCATCACGCTTAAGGCGACGACACAAATCTACGCCACTCACGCCACCCGGTAACATCCAGTCGAGTAGGATAAGCGCTGGACGTTGATCAACAATCATTTGATGTGCTTGTTTCGCATCTTCTGCTTCCAAGCATTGAAAGCCTGCCATATCTAAAGAAGTATGGATCATTTCCCGAATTGGGAGCTCGTCGTCGACAATTAAAATGTAGTCATCTTTCACAACGCAATATCCTATGATGAACGGTGAACCGTTTTATATTTATGACAGGCTTATTACAAAGATTAATTATGACAGTATCATTGCAAGATGGAAATCGAAGTTAAATATAGCAATGTTTTGTGACAATTAGGCTGATATTTTGTCTCATTGATATTTATTAATCTGAAATTAAATCAATACCTTAAATTTACTTACGATTTGTCACAATTTCTTCATCTTAATTTGATGCTACTTTTTCATTAGATCATTCAATAGGGCGAGAAAAACGGTTTTACATGCCTGAACGACCTCAGCACGTGGAAGTTTAAAACCACCTACTACCCAGCGAACAGCAACTTGAGTGACATAGCCATTTAGACCAGTTGCAATCAAGGAGATCTCTTTTTCAGTGAGATGGGTATGTGGCATCATTAATGTGACAAAGGCATGAATCATTCGGTCGAAACGGCCCATTGTTTCTTGAATGGTTGCATGATTATGAAGTTCTTGGACGAGCATTGCATCAATATAAATAATCCGAGCGGTACGCGGATCATCTTCTAAAAAACTAAAGAACGCATTTAGACCTGCATCAATCATGTTGAGAGGCTCAGGAGAGGCTTTCATAATAGCTTGCATTAATGTTTGTTGAAGCTTCTCAATCAGTTCTAAAAAGATCGTTTGGAATAAGTTTTCACTTTTCTTAAAAGATTCATAAAAGTAACGTTCAGTTAATTTCGCTTGTGTGCAAATATCTTTAACGGTTACTGAGAAAAAACCATGAGTTCCATATGCTTCAATACCCGCTTCAATAAGTTTCTCACGGCGTGCTTGTTTGCGTTCAGTTAAGGACATCCCTTTAAATTGACGCTCTTTTGCGGGAGGCTTTTCAATCGCTTGCTCGTGTTCTGATGGAGTGAGGTTCTCTGGGTTCATAGCAATTCGAGTCTTTTTATAAAAGTGTTATGCTGCGGTCAGTATAGAGTACTGATCAGCTAAAGATACTAAATTGGCCTATAGTAACAATAAAAATGGTCGATAGTTACATTGACAATAATAATTGTCAAAATTATAGTGAACATGAATGACCCAGATCAACGCTGTGGTGCATAAAAATCAAAAAAAGGATTCACAATGAAAAATTTTAAAAACAAAGTGGCTGCAATCACAGGTGCAGGTTCTGGTATTGGTCAACAACTTGCGGTGTTACTGGCCAAGCAAGGTTGTCATTTGTCTTTAAGTGACGTAAATGAAAAGGGCTTAGCAGAAACAGTTGAACTGACGAGGAATGCAAATGTACGAGTCACAACCAAGAAAGTAGATGTTGCGAATCGTGACGAAGTTAAAGCATGGGCGGCTGAAACTGTACAGAATCATGGTTCAGTGAACATGATTTTCAACAATGCTGGGGTGGCATTGGGTTCGACCGTTGAAGGCGCAACATACGAAGAGTTGGAATGGATTGTTAACATTAACTTCTGGGGTGTCGTGTACGGCACCAAAGAATTCTTACCATATATTAAGAAAACAGGTGATGGACACATTATCAACATTTCAAGTTTATTCGGTTTAACTGCGCAACCAACTCAGTCTGCGTATAATGCAACTAAATTTGCTGTACGTGGTTTCACTGAATCTCTTCGTCAAGAGCTAGATATTGAAAATGTGGGTGTGAGCGCGCTTTGCGTACATCCAGGTGGCATTCGTACCAATATTGCGAAAGCTGCAAAAATGAATGACAGTTTAAAATCTTTGGGCATGAATCCACAGAAATCTGCACAGACATTTGATAAATTATTACGTTGTCCACCTGAAGAAGCAGCGCGTCAAATTCTAGAAGCAGTGCAAAAAGATCGCCGTCGTTTACTGATTGGTAACGATGCGAAAGTGATTGATTTAATGCAACGTGTGATGCCAACGGGCTATCAAAAAGTGACTGCATTTGCGACTAAAATGAGTAAACGTTTCGATTCTAAATAATCGTTAAAAAAACCCGCGTCATGCGGGTTTTTTATTTTCTTGATTTCTAATTTAAATTAGTACTTGAACAGTTTTCTTTTTCCAAACAAATTGATAATACAAACCTTGCATCACACATAAGCAAACGAAAGCCAAAGCATAAGCGTACCAGATTCCCGCCAGCCCCCACCATGCGCTAAATAGATAAGCTGCTGGGAGTTCTATACAGAGTATGGCTACAATATTGATGATCATTGGCATAGTCACAGTGCCACTTGCACGCATAATTGAGGCGAAAATAGCACTCGCGCCAAAAAATAAAATTGACCACAGCACAATAAACAATAATTGTTGCCCGAGTATCACGACTTTTTCATCTGTAATAAATAATGCCATGAGATATTTTGAGAACAAATAAGCCAAGATTACGAGCCCGCCTGTAAAGACAAAATTCATCCCCAGTGCTGTTTTAGTTACACGTGATAAAGAATCCGCTTTACCTGCACCGATCGCTTGAGCCCCAAAAATAGAGGCAGCAATTGCGATAGACAGAGCAGGGAATTGGATGTAGTTCAAAACCTGATTAACTGCGCCATAAGCAGCTGTTGCTTCTGAACCATAGCGATTGACCAAGCCGACAATGACTAATCCTGCCACAGAGGTCGTGACCATTTGAATGCCTGTAGGAACGCCAAGTCTGAGAATAATTTTGCTCAGTTCAGGATTGTGGCGTACATGTTTACACATTGCTAAATCTGGACGTAATGGATGATTTTTTTTATTTAAATAAACGTACAGAAAAATAAGCACGGCCAGATAACCCACAATCGTGGCGATGGCAGGTGCAATGATACCCAATTGAGGAAATCCAAAATATCCAGCGATGAGAACAGGGGTAATAAAGAGCCCAATTAAACTGGTCATTCCCAAAGCGATGAGAGGTGTAATGCTATCACCGACACCACGTAAGATAGAGGTATAAATAATATAAATAAAAAGGAGTGGGCTACCTGCTAACATCCATTGAACATAAGGCAAAGATAAATGCATGACACTTGGGTCTGTGCCCAAGGCCTCAAGAATGTGGCGTGCAGATAGAACACCTAAAATGGCAATAATCGTCCCGCCGATCAATGTCATAAAAATAGTAGAGCCGACAACCGCTCTTACTTTTTCTAAATTTTGTGCTCCCCACGCTTGACCAACCAATACCGTCGAGCCAGCCGAAAGCCCAATTACAAAAGCCAAGAGACAGAACAAAATAGGGAAGAAGACGGAAACAGCAGCAATTGCTTGAACGCCCATCATTTGCCCGACGAAGATCGTATTAATTGTGCCGGATAAATTTTGCAGGATATTGGTTGCAATCAGCGGAACTAAAAAAACTAAAAAAACTTTCCAGAAACCAGGTTCATCAATCGGCCGTAAGGTTCTCGCCATATATAAGTCTTATCCATTATTGTTTTCTATATCAACGGATTGACCTTAGCACCTTATCATTCAAATTGCTTTAGTAATAAAGTAATCCGTCTCGTCTCTTTTCGTTATTGTGATTGAACCTTCGTTAAAATTTCTCCTGCAAGATGCAAGGTTTCCTCTCGTTTTGCAAAACAGACCCGAATGAGCTTCAGATCTTGAGGTGGCTGTTGATAAAACACTGATATAGGAATCGCTACCAGTTTGTGTTGTTCTGCAAGATATTGGCACATTTCTATATCTGTGAGCTCAGGTCTTAGTGTACTGAAATCTAAGTTTTGAAAATAAGTTCCTGGTGACGGCACATATTGAAATTTTGAATGTTGAATTCCATGGATGAATAAGTCACGTTTAGCTTGATAAAAATTGGGGAGATCTAAAATATGTTCAGGATGTTGTTCGATGAATTGATTAAGCGCGATTTGAATCGGATGGACACCACAGAAATTGGCAAATTGATAAATTTGACGAAATACTTTCATCAGTGCCTGAGGTGCAACGCAATATCCAGTTTTCCAACCAGTAACATGAAACGTTTTTCCGAATGAACCAATCACAAAACTACGATCTCGAAGTTCAGGAAAACTAAGCGCAGAATAATGTTGTTGACCATCAAACACTAAATGTTCATAGACCTCGTCAGATAGTACACAAATGTTTTTATCCTGAATCAACTCGATCAGTTGTTGCCAATCTTGCTTGGACCAAATTGCACCTGAGGGATTATGTGGTGTATTTACAATGATTAATCGCGTTCGTTCATTTATTCGATCTTTCACCACATTCCAGTCAACATGGAAGTCTGGATGTACCAAGTTGATATGGATCGCTTGCGCCCCAGCGAGTTTCACTGCAGGTGCATAACTATCATAAGCAGGATCGAAAATAATTACTTCATCTCCAGCATTTACAACAGCTTGAATCGCACACAAAATTGCAGTCGTTGCACCAGGTGTAATGGTGATTTCGCTGATCGGGTCTAAATCGACTTGGTCTCGTTGGCAGAATTGGGCTGCAATTTTTTGTCTTAAACTCAGCAGACCGTCACCAGGTGGATATTGGTTATAGCCTTGTTGTGTGGCTTGAGCTAAAGCTGCAATTAATTCAGGAGGAGGTGGAAAATCAGGAAAACCTTGAGAAAGATTTAACGCGTTCAACTTTTGGGCGAGTGCTGACATCACGCTAAAAATAGTGACACCTAAGTCTGGTAATTTAGATTCAATTTTAATCATGCTGGATAGTAATATTTAGCCCGTTTCTTCGTAGTTTAGCAGTTGAAATGCCTGCACTAAATACAAATATCTGCGACATATTCGTTTTAATTTTCATAAGATTCTAATGATCTTCAATTAAGTTTAAAACCTTAGATGATCTATGTGATCTCATGTTAAAAATGATTGATCTGACTTTGCTTCATTTCATTTTTTAACCAATTTAAAAAAATAATCTTCCGAGGATCTTCAATAAATCTAGTATGGGACAGTAGATAATAGGCAGAACCATCCTGAAGAATTGGTGTTATTTTTTTTACAGACTTGAGCTCTAATTCTTTTTCAATCATGTAGATAGAAATGATCGTCTTTCCTAGGCCAGCCAAGCAGCCTTCTAAACATAAGTAAAAATGCTCTAATTCTATTTTGGAATGTTTCTTCAGAATATCTTTGAGTTCATCCAATTGGTGTAATTTTTTTGAAAAATAAGGGCGTGATTTAGAAATTAACAATTCTTTGGTTTTAGGGTGGTGAGATGCTTGGACTGCCACAATATATTCATCGCCAATTTTCTCACTAAACAGATGCGATCCCCATTCAAAATCATTTCTTCGTATTGCGATATCGATATTATCTTTTTCAAAGTCGACTACACCACCACCTGTGAGCAAAACCACTTCAAAATCATGTCCAAGTTTTTTAAATTCAACAAGTCGTGGAATTAACCACTTCATCGAAATGGTTGGTTCACAGGACAGTACCAATTGTTTGTTTTCAGTTTTATTTTGAGTTAGTCCAATTAAACAATCATCCAATTGATTGAAAATATTCTGAGCGCAATGAAAAAGAGTTTCTCCTTCTTTGGTGAGTATCAAGGTTTTATTTCGTCGTTCAAATAATGTGATATTTAATATTTCTTCGAGATTGTAAATTTGCTTACTGACGGCACTTTGCGTAACAAATAATTTCTTTGCTGCAATCGTGACACTGCTGTATTTAGCGACAAAATAAAAAAACTTCAGTGAATTCAAAGATATTTTTTCTATCATTCCAAAAACTCATATATTTTTAGTCGATTTTATTGATTTTATTTTTTTAACTTTTGTTCAAAATGAAGATTACCAAAAGCAAAATAAAGCTAATACAATGGAAAATATATTAAAATTCAGTCCATTTAACAAGCAGCATCTCCATGAATACACATATTCAAAAGAGATAATCAAAAAGGGTTATGCGTTTATTGATTTAAATACATTCCAAGAAATACAGAAAAATAATAATTTTCACGATGTTAATGAGCAAGATGTCAGTGATTTTATAGACAGTTGGAACGCTCTAGATTTAGATCAATTTATGTCGGATAAAGGTAAATATCGAACAAGAAAACATGCAACTTTTACTATTAATGATAAGCATAAAATTTTACTGAAAAATTCTTATATTCCTCATTTTCAGACGATTGAATACAACACTTTGAATGGTGGAATTGCGAGATATTTTTCAGAGATTGATAAAAATACAATTGAAAATCCAATTTTTAGAAATTTACTACAATTTGCATATCTCACCTTTTCAGAAATTGAAACTGAAAATTGGTTTATCGAAGCGCATCAATTTCGCATTGAAGCAAAATTTAACGATAGTGGTAAGCCAACCCCTGAGGGGATACATCGAGATGGGGTGGATTTCGTTTTAATGGCCATGATCAACCGTCAAAATGTTCAGGGTGGAATGACCCGAATTTATGACTTAAATAAGAATTTGAAAGCAGAATTTATGCTTGAAAATTTTTTAGATATCGCACTTGTGGATGATCATCAGGTCTATCACAGCGTAACGGAAATCAAAGTCAATGATTTTACGTTGGGTGATATTGGATTAAGAGATGTATTAGTGATCACGTTTAAAAAGGCATAATGAATGGGTGAGTTTATAGCAGTTATTCTCATCACCATACTCGCTGTTGTGAGTCCTGGTGCTGATTTCGCTATCGTGACAAAAAACAGTTACTTATATGGTAGAAGGATAGGTGTTCTCACTTCACTGGGAATTTCTTTAGGTGTGTTGATTCATGTGACTTATACGCTCATTGCTGTCGCATTTGTCATGGCGTATACACCTCAAATTCTAAATATTGTGAAGTATATTGGAGCCATCTATCTCATCTATATCGGTTATAAAACTTTTGTACAAAGTCCGGTTGTCGAGACGTCATCAACTGCTGCAATTAATCCTTTTCAAGCAGTGAAATATGGCTTTTTCACCAATGCACTTAATCCTAAAACGACTTTATTTGTGATTAGTACATACACTCAGATCATCAGTGTGAGTACGCCGAAAGCGATTCTGGTCGGTTATGGGCTATTTATGTCTTTTGCTCATTTTTTATGGTTTGGATTGGTGGCTTTGCTTTTTTCATCGATTGTTTTAAGACAGAAAATGTTAGCTAAGCAAGTACAGATTAACAGAGTGATTGGAACTGTATTATGTCTGCTAGGGATAGCACTTCTGTTTGCTAAATTTCAATAATAGGGTAGCAATATGAAAAAGATGGCTTTTATCGATATGGAAGGTGTTCTTGTCCCTGAAATATGGAAACACTTTTCAAATGTATACAATATCCCAGAGTTGGCGATTACAACTCGAGAAGTCGCAGACTATAAGTCTCTGATGGAATTTAGAATTAATTTACTGAAAGAAAATAAAATTCCTTTAAAACAATTAATCGATGACATTAAAGAACTGGATGTCATTCCAGATGCTAAGGAGTTTTTAGAATATTTGCAAAAGGCTGAAAATTTTGAAGTTAACATTATTTCAGATTGCTTTTATGAGTTTTTATTTCCCTTTTTTGAAAAATTAAATCTTCCTGTTAAAAATACATATTGTCATCACTTAGAAATTGGACCAGATGGATTTATAGAAAATGTTCTGTATACACGAGATAAAGGGAAACATGAAATTATTGTAAAGTTCCAAAAAGAAAACGTTTCAATGACCAATAGTATTGCGATCGGTGATGCATTCAATGATTTTTCGATGTTGCATTTAGTTGATTATGGTTTTTTATTTCAACCCTCAGAAGACGTGAGAAAGAACTCCCCAGCTTATTTTTGTAAAGTAGACTCTTATCAAGATATTATTTCACATTTAAATCGTAAAAAAATTATGTAACCTTATAATATTATTATGGTTTATATAAGATGAAGCAGATAGGAATGACTCTAATGATAGCTTAGTTCTTTAAATGGATTAAGAATAATAAATACAGCCCATTCATGCAGAAATGGGCTTTTTGATGACGTCAATTCACAATGAATTCAATTTTAGTCAGCGACCAAATTTAAATTTCATTTCTAAGTTAAATCAAAAATTCAACTGCTGCTCGGATGATCCCTAACACTAAACCGATAAATGCACCAACGACAACACCGTTGACGCGAATCATATGTAAGTCACCACCGACTTCATTTTCAATTTTATCGATCATTTCTCGTGAGTCCCATTCGTGAATGCGTTCACTGATAAATAAAATGACTTTTTCGCTGTATTGATCACTGAGATTGACTGCCATTGAACTCATTTTTTCATTTAATAATTGGCGTAATGCAGGATTGGAAATGATGTTTTGACCGACTTGTTGAATCGCAACACGTAAATTTTCAGCTATACCTGAATCTGCTTTCTCCAAATCTTCACGAATGGCATTGCACAGAATGACGACGGCACCAGTAATAAAATTTAAAACTTGAGGACTATCTAACAATGCATTTTTAGTTTCATTTAATTTAAGACTCGCCTGACTTTCAGGATTTGCCAGTTCAGTCATTAAATGCTGTGCAATACTCTCAATTTTTTGACGCCATGGATGCTCTGGATCTGCCAACATTGACTCGACACGCTCTATTAAAGAGTCAATCGTTCTTTGTTGAACATCGATACCGATCCAACTTGCGCCTTTGGCTAAACGCCACACTCCGAGTTCTTTAAATAGGGTGCGGGTTAGCTCCCGAGTTTGTTCAGGATGTGAAATCACCCAACCGTGCGCAACATCGAGACCACGTTGTAAAACATCTTGGTGGAAGTCATTTTCTAATACGGCACGAATCATTTCACTGGCCAGGGTATTGATTTGAGTGTTCTTTACCCATTGCACACTGTTAGTTTGAATAAACCTACCGACTTGTTCTTGTCCAACAAATTCAAAAACTTTAGGCACTGTCTGTTGAATCACTTGAGTCACTTGACGATTGTTATCTGGATTGGCTAGCCATTGTCCTACTGCCAAACTCACATCTGTTTGACTCAAGCTTTTTGCCACAATCTGTGGCGATAGGAAGTTTTCTTGAACAAAACGTCCCATGGATTCTGCAATACGCGCTTTGTTACGTGGAATAATTTCGGTGTGATCTTTTAAAAACTTAGGAATAGGGATACGGCCGAATGGGTTCCGAAACAAAACCGTAATGGCATACCAATCTGCTAAACCACCAACCACACCTGCTTCAGCAGACAACATTAAAATATGAATAAGCCAAACATATTCTGGAAAAATTTTGGCAGCCACCATGAGCGATATCCAAGCCAATACAGCGACAACCAGTGCGATCATGGCAAATCGTTTGCTTCGATCCAGACTAGGGGTAGTCATTGTTGGTGATGCACTCATGCATAATTCCTATGTAAGCTGTTGTATTAATATTATTTTATTGTGATAGAGAAGGCTGTGTTTGTACAGGCAGTACGTCGCCTGTAGCACTTAAACCATATTTAGACCCTAAGGCCTGTAAAATTAAACGTGCATCAAAAGCATCTTGAGGTGCTGTTTTTTGATCTTTAAAACAGGTGATGGTATAGGCTACTTGAACTGGCTCTAAACTGACCACCTGTGGCACATCATAAAAAGGATCAAAGAACATAGGATGTCTACGATATCCATAACCATACGGGTAAGGATTGGAATAAACCACAGCTTGACGAGGTGGTTGTTGTGTGCGATTGCTTGGATCATCTTGGACTTTAAAAAAATGAAAGCCCTGTTTGACTGTTGTTTGTGCAGCTTTAAGTAAGGTTATTTCTTCAGCTGTACCATAGCTCATGTTAGATGAGCCTTGAAAACTAATACGATACGTTGATTGGTTCAAGGGAATAGTTGCGAATTGCCCAAGCTGATCAAATGTACGCGGTTTACTTGGCGTCGTGGCACAACCAGACAGCAGGAGCATGCCAGATAATCCCAAAATCATGCATAAGTTTTTCATTTCGCTCTCCTGAAGTCTGTTGTGTCAATATCAATTTAGAAGCTACTGTTTGGCTGTTTTAAGAATTCTATTTCCTCAGGCGTAGAGAGACGATTTAAAATTTCATTACGATGAGGATAGCGGCCGAAACGTTCAATGATGACTTGATGCTTTTTCTCAAAGTCTAAATTTACAGGGTTGCCTAATGCCTCAAACAAACGAAGCGCTTGAGTGTGAATGATTTTTGATTCGCTATGCATGAAAGGCATATATAAGAAGCTACGTTGTTCAGGTTCCAGTTCGAGATCTAAACCAAGACGAACCGCTTCTTGAGCTAGCCCAAGTGCTAATGGATCTTGGGCAAAAGATTCAGCTTTGCCACGATAAACATTACGAGAAAATTGATCCAAGACAATGATTTCTGCTAAGCGTCCTAAAGCAGTTTCCCGCCATGTCCATAGTTCGCCTGCGGCAGCTTGTTGGATGGTGTGACCAAATTGCGCTTGAATAAGTTGATCGAAAGCATCGCTTTTCGCAAACCAATGCGGTTGAGTTTCAGCACTGAACCAAAAATCTATAACGTTGTGATAATTCATATTCTTTACAGTTTGTTAGCATTTATTCTGCAATAAAATCACAAATTTCAGATGTCTTAAAGACTAAGATTGTGTTAAAAATTTGCCAAAATAAAAGGTTTATCCAACTGAAATGTATATGCAAACTGCATTTGCGAATATAAATCACGGTATACTTGATATAAATCAATAATTTTTTATCTCAGTCGTTCTTCTAGATAAGCGAGTAAGTAATGAGTCAACCCGAAGCGCTCTCTGAAACAATTTTACCAAATTGGGTGGATTCGACGGTGTTTAAAGGTATGTTACGAGGCATTGAGCGCGAAAGCCTAAGGATGCAAAGTGATGGCTTTATCTCCCAGAAAGATCATCCTAAGGGTTTAGGCTCTGCGTTAACTCATCCTCATATTACGACAGATTATTCTGAAGCCTTACTTGAGTTTATTACGCCTCCTCAATCTTCAATTCCTGAAGCATTAAGCTACTTAGAAGATATTCATGCTTTCACTCATCGACATCTAGAAGATGGTGAAAAGCTATGGCCAATGTCGATGCCATGTATGTTGGATGATGAAGAAGAAAGTATTCGTCTTGCGCAATATGGCTCGTCCAATATTGGTAAATTCAAAACCTTATACCGTCGTGGTTTAGGTGTACGTTATGGTCGTCGTATGCAGACGATTTCAGGTGTACATTACAATGTTTCATTCCCTGATGCGTTGTTTGAGCAGTTGCAAGCAAACGAGCAAGATGAAGCTTTAAAACAGCTCAGTTTGCAGGATTATCGCAGCCATCGATATTTCGCTTTAATTCGAAATTTCATTCGTTTAACCCCATTGGTTATGTTTTTGATAGGTGCAAGCCCATCGGTCTGTCGTTGTTTTATGACGGGTCGTGAACATCATTTATTGCCTTTAATTAAGGGAACATTGTATTTGCCATATGCCACTGCATTGCGTATGGGGCGCTTTGGATATCAAAACTCAGCGCAGAAAGAGTTAGGTATTCATTACAATGATTTGAAAGGATATTTAGCAGGCTTACAAAAGGCGGTGAAAACGTCTTATGCTGCTTTCAGTCGTTTGGGATTAGATGACGAAGCGGGCGAACCGATCCAAATTAATGATCACGTACTGCAAATTGAAAATGAGTACTACAGTCTTGTACGCCCTAAACAAGTACCACAGTCTGGTGAAACACCATCTGATGCATTAGCAAACCGTGGTGTAGGGTATGTAGAATTGCGCGCAGTAGATGTGAATCCATACAGCCCTATTGGTATTAATGAAGATACTGCAGGCTTCTTAGAGGTATTAGCGCTTTATTGTTTATTAAAAGACAGTCCTGAGCTGCTAGATGATGAACTTGAAGTGATTGAACAAAACCAGCAAGAAGTTGTGAATCGTGGACGTGCGCCAAATGCTGCCATTGTTGAAAATGGTCAATCAATTGAAATTGAGACATGGGCAAATCAATATCTCAAACAGATGCAGCCTTTAGCAGAAACGTTAGATCAAGTTCACTCGACCTCGTTGTATTCTGATGCAATGCAAATTATGCAATCACGAGTAGATGAAGTGGATGAAACCTTCTCTGCGAAAATAGTAGAAGATACACTAAAACATAGTGGTACTTGGAGCTTAGGTAGTGTGCTCGCGCATCAACATGCTGATCATTATCAAAATTATGTGTTATCTCAGGATAAAGTCACCTATTTTGAACAACTTACAGTGCAATCACTTGAGCAGCAACAACAGTTGGAAGCAGAGTCTAGTTTAAGCTTTAAAGAATATCTAAAAGCATATCGATAAAAATATTGAGGAAAGTATATGCAGTGGCAAAATTACCGCATGGTGAGTGGCCTGTTGTTTATAGCCAGCGTGATTGGAATGGCCTTCGCGTTGTATCTCGAACATGTCCAAGGTCTTGAACCTTGTCCATTGTGTGTATTTCAACGGTTAGGTCTGATCGGATTGGGGCTGATTTCTTTTATTGCGTTTCTACACAATCCCGTCCGTAATGGTTTAAAACGAGTATATGCTTTCCTAGGGACATTATCGATTTTATGGTCAGCGGGTGTTGCTGCACGTCATGTCTGGCTGCAGAGTTTACCTCCGGATAAAGTGCCAAGTTGTGGGCCTGGTTTAGATTATTTGGTAGATGCTTTGCCGCTTAAAACAGTGCTTCAACAAGTGCTGTCAGGATCAGGCGAATGTGCGGTAGTAGACTGGACTTTCCTAGGTCAGTCTTTACCTGTGTGGTCTTTGGTATTTTTTAGTATTTTGGTGATCATCTCGATTTGGCAGTTATTCAGAAAGTATTCTGCTTAAAATAAAAAAGCCAACTAATAGTTGGCTTTTTTATTGAAGATGGTCAGGTTTCTACGATTCCTTCCATGCTTTCTAATTTGATTAAATATTTACGGATTTGCTCTTCAGCTAATTCATCGTGATGTGGATAGAACCATTTAACGATTTGCTCAGCAACACTGGAATGGTATTGAATTTCCATATGATTGAGCCCGTAGAACACCGCTTTATGTGATTCTGGCAATTTCAGTTGGAATCGCGGATTTGGATGCTCACCCAAAGCACTTTGCACACTCACTAAGTAATCGCCAATGACTTTAAGTGTACGATTTTTACGATTTTCAAACTCAATTGTTCCAGCTACTAAGAATGTATTGATATGTGAAGGCAGCGGTGCAGGTTTACGATTATCATCCATCATGCCAATACGAGCGTGATTGTGTTCCCAGTCATCATCACGGACACTACCATGGCGTAAATCCAAAATACCATCACTGCGAATATTCACAATGTGGCTGGCTAACTTGATGATGGGAAAGTGTCCAATTTTTTCTTGAACGGCAAAGCCAATACGTTCTAGAACCGCACCATGATGTGGAGAACCTAAGCAGACCAAATTCTCTGCCATGTGAAACCATTGATGGAGATTTTGTTTACCATAAAACAAAGCACTTCGAGAAACCAAACCACCCATACTGTGACCGATTAAATCAAGGCTGGTGATACGTGGATTGCGCTTTACCAAGTCTTCAAGCATATTGGCCAACGAACGACCATTCGCTGAAATTCTGCGCCCAGTGTTGTAATGCAAATAAAGCATGGTGTTGTTGTCGCGTTGTGCAAGCAGTTTTTCACCAATACCGCCATAGTTGCGATTGGTCCAATCAAGATGATTCATGCACAGACCATGGCAAAAGATCACGACACGACCTGACAGGTCACCCTGTTGTAACTCTCCATAGTGATCATACAGATTACTGGTAATCGCCAACGGATTTTGATTTTTGAGTAAATAGTCGCCAATCACGCCATTAAGAGCACTGACCAAAAAAATCATTTTTGGCGTGAGGGGCTTATCATGGAGTTTCGGAAATTGATCAATGATTTTGCGCAGGGCTGGTGCGACCAAATAATTTCCGTAATTTAGAAGCGTGTCATATGAAAATTGATATAACTTTCGAACGTACGTTTTCTTTTGAAATTCTTTTGATGTTTTTTTACTTAAACCAAATACGGTTAAGAGCACTTCACGTTGAAGTGATTGAATGAGATTTTGAACAGCAAGGTTAATTGGAGTGCTGACCAGTTGTGCCAAACCTTCAAGCACATCGGCCTGACTTGGAGGAGATCGATCCCATTTACAATAGGTTTCATGTAGTGGCGTTAAACTCGGCATCTAGTCTTATCCTGATAGTGCATGATCATCTAAAGACACTTTATTTTTAGCAATGATCACTGTATAAAATTCCTTGTATTTATCTTATGTTGTTCATCCCGAACAATTTTTAAGATAACTTTGATTTCAGATCGGCTCTAATTTTTTTGTCTGACAATATTTGTTATCGTACAAAAGAGAAACAAATATGTGATATGATTCACAATAAAAATTAGAACAATTTTGAGGAAAATGCAATTAATCAGTTCATGAATATTATCTATCTACATGGATTTCAAAGTAGTCCTTTTTCGATTAAAGGGCAACTGATTCGTCAGTATTTTGAAAGACATGAACATGTACAAGTGCATTTGCCTGATTTAAATATGCCGCCTGATCAGGTAATTACTTTGATTTCGACACTCATCGAGTCTATGTCAAATGTCGTTTTGATTGGGAGCAGTTTAGGTGGATTTTATGCGACGCAGCTTGCCGCGAAACATGGAGTCGCAGCTGTACTGATTAATCCCGCTATGCAACCATGGAAATTATTTAGAAACTTGTTTTCAACGGCGCAGTTTCCTCATCCAGTCACTGCGAATTGGTCGTTAGATGAAGCTCAGCTTGATCAATTGGAGCATATGGCAGTTCCGTTTGTGCAAGATGCAGACAAAATCTTGGTCTTGTTACAACAAGGTGATGAAGTTTTGGATTATCGTGAAGCGGAACGTTATTATAATTGCGATGGTCATCAAGCGTTCCTCATTACAGAAACATATGGCAATCACGCGATGGATGATTTCGCGGATAAAATACCCTTGGTATATCAGTTTTTAGCTGACAGCTTAAAATAAGGAAACAATTCAACGTGTCTCAATATACGGCCCAATCCCTTGAAGTCTTATCTGGTTTAGATCCTGTACGCCGTCGTCCAGGCATGTATACCGATACCACACGTCCAAACCATTTGGCGCAAGAGGTCATTGATAATGCGGTCGATGAAGCATTGGCAGGACACGCGAATAAAATTACAGTGACTGTGTATAAAGATGGTTCATTGTCAGTAGAAGATAACGGGCGTGGTATGCCAGTTGATATTCATCCTGAATATGGTCAAAGCGGCATTGAAATTATTCTGACTAAACTGCATGCAGGTGGGAAATTCAGTACAGATAATTATCAATTCTCTGGTGGTTTGCACGGGGTTGGTATTTCTGTTGTAAATGCGCTTTCCACACGTGTGGAAGTCCAAGTTCAGCGCCAAGGTAATTTATACAAAATGGCCTTTGAGCAAGGTGAAGCAACGGCACCACTTGAAGTTCTGGAAGGTAAAGCACCCAAACGTGCATCGGGTACCTTAGTTCACTTTTGGCCTGAAGCGAAATATTTTGATTCACCTAAATTCGCATTAAAGGCACTTAAACACAATTTAAAAGCGAAGGCGGTATTAGCTGCTGGCTTACAAATCAATTATGTTGATGAAATTAACGACGAAAAGATCACTTGGCAGTTTGAAAATGGTCTCGTCGATTATTTGATGGATGAGTTGGAAGATCGTGAAATCATCCCTATGCCTGCATTTGTCGCTACAGGTGACGCGGAACGTGCCAGTGCGGAGTTTGCGATCTGTTGGAATGTTGAAGGCGGAGAGAGCATTCAAGAATCTTATGTGAACTTGATTCCAACGGCGCAAGGTGGCACACATGTGAATGGTCTACGTTCAGGTGTGACGGATGCGATCCGTGAATTCTGTGAGTTACGTAATCTCTTACCACGTAATATGAAGCTTTCAGCAGAAGATGTTTGGGATGGCGTGAACTATATTCTGTCTTTGAAATTTCAAGAGCCACAATTTTCAGGTCAAACCAAAGAGCGTCTTTCAAGTCGTGAAGCCTCTGGGATTGTGCAGAACATCGCAAAAGATGCTTTTGCCTTATGGTTGAATCAAAATTCAGAAATTGCAATGCAATTGGCTGAAATGGCGATTTCAAAAGCGGGACGTCGTTTAAAAGCTGCAAAGAAAGTTGAGCGCAAAAAAATCGTTTCAGGTCCAACTTTACCAGGCAAATTATCTGATTGTGTGGGACATAGTTTGGAAGAGTCAGAACTATTTATTGTGGAAGGTGATTCTGCTGGAGGATCTGCCAAACAGGCGCGTGATAAGAATTTCCAAGCGATTATGCCGATCCGCGGAAAAATTTTAAACACTTGGGAAGTCTCTTCAGATGAAGTACTTGCTTCTCAAGAGGTTCATAATATTGCAATCGCAATAGGAGTCGATCCGGGTTCTGATGATTTGTCTGAACTTCGCTATGGCAAGATCTGTATTCTTGCCGATGCAGACTCAGATGGATTACATATTGCGACTTTGCTATGTGCATTATTTGTGAAGCACTTCCCAAGTCTAGTTGAAGCAGGGCACTTATTTGTTGCGATGCCACCTTTATTCCGTATTGATGACGGTAAAGATGTGCATTACGCGCTTGACGAAGCAGAATTAGAAGGCATATTGAAAAAAGCCAAAACTAAATCCCCACAAATCACACGATTTAAAGGTTTGGGTGAGATGAATGCAAGTCAGCTCCGTGAAACAACATTGGATCCCAATACTCGTCGTTTGGTGCAACTAGATTTGGATGATGTGCATTTTACTTCAGGTTTATTAGATAAATTATTAGCCAAGAAACGCGCAAGTGATCGTAAAGAATGGTTGGAACAAAAAGGCAACTTAGCTGAATTAGTCGTTTAATTTTCTGCAGACACGAGCATTAAAGCCCGCAGATGCGGGCTTTTTTATACTTCACAGAGTGAACAATTCACACCACGACAGTTGTGTAGCACTGAACTGCGTGCACTATTTTTATTGGTACCTGGACCGCCCACTAAAGGTCCTGCAAGTTGTTCTGCACCTGATCCTGGGCGCCATTTGGTCTTCATGTTGATTTGTTGTCTGCCAGTAATCATCGGTTTCGCTAAGGTGGGTTGTTGGCAGTATTTGCATTCGATGGTGTCAGTTGCAATCCTAGAAATAGGCACACGTTGTTCAAAAATTCCTTCGCAGTGTTCACAGCGGAAATCGTATAATGGCATGGTCGTGCTCCTACTTATTTTTAAGCATGCGCATGTTTAAAAGTTAAAAAGGAGGTAGCTCGCATGCTTACTCAAGCTACCCCGTAAAATGGTGAAACCTGTAACAACAATAATGCGCTAATTAGCGTTTATGCCCCCAAAATTTATCGTCATTTAAAGCACCTTGCGGCAAGATATTTTGTTCAAAAATGGAGGTTGGGAGTGAGACGGTACATGCACAGTTTGGAATATCTACAATACCTCCGATACGACCTTCAACCGGTGCAGCGGTAAGTAACATGTAGGCTTGTGACCCAGTAAAGCCAAAGTTTTCAAGATACTTAATGGCTTTTAAACATGCTTGGCGGTAAGCCACTGTCGCATCGAGATAGTGATTTACACCATCTTCAACACTGATCCCTTCGAAAGTCAGCCATTGATCATAATTTGGACGTACATTGCTTGGAACAAAGATAGGTGAATCAATATTGTATTTTTCCATTCCACCTTTGATTAAATCGAAACCGACACGTGTAACGCCATCCATTTCAATCGCACCACAGAAACCAATTTCACCGTCACCTTGTGAGAAGTGGAGGTCGCCCATTGAGAAGCCAGCACCTTTTTGATAAACAGGGAAGTAAATACGGCTTCCTGCAGCAAGGTCTTTAATGTCTGTGTTACCCCCATGTTCACGTGGAGGAACTGTGCGTGCAGCTTCAGCCGCCATACGATCAAATTCTGGACCTTTCACACCACGCAGAACGGCTGTACGTGGATCAGGAGGGTTTGCCTGACCTTTAGGAACGAGCAATGCTTCACGGCGATTCCATTCTTTCAGTAAATCATGTGATGGTAGAGTTCCCATCAAGCCAGGATGTTTTAATCCTGCAATACGTACACCAGGGATATGACGTGAAGTTGCAAATAAACCTTTCAAATCCCAAATGGCTTTATCTGCCTCTGGGAAATAGTCCGCCAAGAAGCCACCACCATTTTCCTTGGCAAAAACACCCGAAAAACCCACATCAGAAATCGGTTGAATGTCTAGTAGATCAATGACCAACAAATCACCTGGTTCTGCACCTTCAACATAGAATGGACCTGTTAAAGGATGAGCACGTGTTAAATCCACATTCTTAACATCAGAAATATCGTCAGTATCTTTAATTTGTGCGTCAAGGAAATCCAAACTTTCAATCAGAATTTCTTCACCAGGTTTTACTGATGTCAGAAAAGGTAAGTCTGGGTGCCAACGGTTGTGACCAATTTCGGCTTGCTCCGCAAGTGGAACTCCTGGTTTGATTTTAATATGTTGCATAATGTATCCCCTGTATTGAGGTCAAATAAAGTTTAGGTCTCAGTGTTGTTGTGATGCTTCGTGTATCAGTAACGGATCAAGTTGTTTCACTGCAGGCTCAATCATCTGAATTTGAAGCTTCGTATTGTCGTAATCGATGATGAATTCACTAATGTGCTTGTTGTTTAGAAAAGCTTTCGCGAGTGCAGGTTCAACTAACACTTTAAAACGACGGCTTAAACCCCGAGCACCAAATCGAACATCATGTCCTGAACTCAGGAATCGAATGGCAGCATCGGTCAAAGCAATGGTTCGACTTTGCTTTTTTAGACGTTGGTTCATTTTGTCAATTTCGAGTTGGACTAAGGTTGCAGCAAAATCAGATTCAACTGGCTGATAATGTAAGATTCGCTCAATTCGATTTAGAAACTCAGGATCAAACTTTTTATCGAGTGCTTTTGTCGTGATTTCACTGTCATCTAATTTCAAATGCTTGGCTAAATTCTGGAGTGGTTTTGGTAATTGACTGAGTTGTTTCAGACGCTTTTGAGCATCTTTGGCACCCACATTACTCGTCATAAAAATCATGCAGTTTTTAAAGTCTAAAACCTTTGTACCCGCAGTTAATTTTAAAGTTCCTGTTTCAAGCACATTGAGTAGCCCTCGAATGACTTCAGTACTGGCTTTTTCAATTTCATCAAAGAGAACAATGCCAGGTTTGGAGAAACTCCCTTGAATCAGGGCTTCATCGAATAAAGTATTTCCTTCTTTAGAGCCGACATAGCCTGGTGGGGCACCTGTCAGGGCGGCTGCATAATGCTCTTGTGCCAATGTATTCATATCAATTCGACAGAATGCATCAGCTTTACCGTGTATCGCTTCAGCAATGAGGCGGACTGTTTCAGTTTTTCCTACACCGGTAGGACCTAACATCATTGTGACACTTAAAGGACGATGAGCTGCGTTAAAATCTGCTTTCACTGTGGTGAGCATATTTTCAATTTCATCAAGTGCGGCTTCTTGTCCAATAATATGTTCACGTAGATGGGTCATCACGGCATCTGGTTCAAAACTGAATCGGGAAGTACGTGCAATACATTCCTTGCTTTGCATGTCATAGCGTTGTTTTGCCAAACTTTCCTGATTGGCATGTATACGGTCACTGGCAAATGTCATGTTCGAAACCTCCTGAAATCAAGTCGGACGAAGCTTCTTTAAGAAGCTTCTTTCTCTAACCCTTCGTGAGGTAAGTTGCCAATTGGGCACTCTGCAACGCCAATGGTTGAACGCGTAAACTGCTCAACATTTTCCTGTGCTTTTTGTGCGTCTAAGACCCATGTCTTGTAGAAGTCGAATGGACAATCGGCAACCCCTTTATCACCATCACCATTGTTGTATACGCCTGTATAGCCACGGTGTAGCAGCTTGAACAAGTGGTTTTGTGATTGATCGTATTTACGTGCATCACGTATTTCTGTGAGTGATAACTGTGCGTATTGGATACCATTTTCTTCCGTACCACATTCACCTAATGTACGTCCGTCAAAGCCGACCACTGCCGAATGTCCGAAGTAGGTATACACCCCATCAAATCCAGTACAATTGGCAACAGCGACATAAACGTTATTTGCCCAAGCCATACATTTGGCCATATTGATTTGCTGTTCATCAGCCGGGTACATATAACCTTGGCATCGCACCACAAGTTCAGCACCTTTCATCGCACAGTCGCGCCAAATTTCAGGGTAATTGCCGTCGTCACAGATAATGAGTGACATCTTGATGCCCTTAGGGCCTTCTGTCACATAAGTCGTATCTCCAGGGCACCAGCCTTCAATTGGGCACCATGGAATAATCTTGCGATATTTTTGAACGATTTCACCTTTGTTATTGATGAGCACTAAGGTGTTATATGGCACTTTATGCGGGTGTTCTTCGTGCTGTTCCCCAGTAATTGAGAATACGCCCCAAACATTTGCTTCAATACAAGCTTGAGAGAAAATTGCTGTTTCATCACCTGGGATTGTGGCTGCAGTTGCCATCATTTCATCATGATCATACATAATGCCCATGGTGCTGTATTCAGGGAAAACAATGAGATCCATACCTGGAATACCTTGCTTAATCCCTTTCAACATTTCAGCAATTTTTTTTGCATTCTCAAGTACTTCTGCTTTGGTGTGCAAGCGTGGAATTTTATAGTTCACTACTGCTACACCTACTGTATTTGGACTACTTGAGATATCACCGTGACGCATTCAACTTACTCCCCATATCTTTAAAATTAAAATCTATGTAAGGAGTTTCTCGTGAAATTGATCGATGCAAAATACGGTGAATTGCGTATATGAAGCGATATTTTGAATGAGTCTTTAGATCGAAATAACAATACCACTCCAACAAATGGTTAAAAAAAATCCCCCGAAAAATCGAGGGAGATGCCAAATTAAGAATTGATGAGATGACGTGCTTTAAACCGAAAGATATTTGCTAATGGTTGCTTCATCGACATTCGCTCTGACATCTTCATAAGCAAAACGGCCTTTATCGATGACCAAGAAGCGATCTGCCATCGCCATAGTAAAGCTCAGTACTTGCTCGGAGACCACGATAGTGAGGTCTCGTTGATCGCGAATTTCTTTTAGCGTTTTCGCAATATCTTTAATAATCGAGGGCTGGATTCCCTCGGTAGGTTCATCGAGCAGCAATACTTTGGGATTGGTGGCGAGTGCACGTGCAATTGCCAATTGTTGCTGTTGTCCACCAGATAAATTTCCCCCTTTGCGTTTACGCATATCCCAAAGTACAGGGAAAAGCTCATACAGATCGTCAGGTACTTTGCCATGGGCAGACGCAGGGAGACCTGTTTGAATATTCTCTAGAACAGACATGGTTGAGAAAATCATACGACCTTGAGGAACATAAGCAACACCATTTTCCACACGTTGATACGGGTCAAGCTTTTCTAAGTTTTTACCATCGAGCTTGATTTCGCCTTGAGTATTTTTAATATCACCGATAAGGGTTTTAAACAGTGTGGTTTTTCCCATCCCATTTCGACCCATAATCGCCACAATTTCTTTGGGTTGAATTTTAAGCTCTAGATCATGAATGACTTGGCTTTGTTTATAACCTGAACACAAAGAACTAATTTCTAATAATCCGCTCATAAGGCCTCCTTAGTGTCCGAGATAGACTTCAATGACTTTTGGATCACTTTGCACATCATCCATTTTTCCTGCTGCGAGGATTTTCCCTTGATGCAATACAGTCACTTTATCTGCAATAGTTTTTACGAACTCCATATCGTGCTCAATCACGAGGACTGAGCGTCCTTTACTGATTTCACGAAGCAGTTGTGCTGTCTGTTCGCGCTCAGAAACACTCATGCCTGCCACAGGTTCATCCAGCATTAACAACTCGGGGTCTTGCATAAGCAACATCCCTATTTCAAGCCATTGTTTTTGTCCATGAGACAATAGGCCTGCGGAGGTGTGTAATAAATCAGTGAGGAAAATTTTTGAAGCGACTTCTTGGATACGTTCTTCGACATCTTTGGTTCGCTTAAAGAACAAAGCCCCAAACACATTACGACCACGTGGGAAAGACATTTCTAGGTTGTCATAGACTGAAAGGTTTTCGTAAATATTGGGATTTTGAAATTTACGACCGACACCTTTACGAACGATTTCGAACTCTTTGAGCTTAGTCAGTTCAATATCATTAAATTTGATTGTGCCAGAAGTTGCTTTAGTTTTACCGCAAATCAAATCCAATACTGTTGTTTTACCTGCACCATTAGGGCCGATCACCACGTGAACTTCGTTTTTATCGAGATAGAAGTTGAGATCGCTGACGGCTTTAAAGCCATCAAACGAGACTGTGAGATCTTCGATAACAAGTACAGGTTTTGCCATTTCTACGCCGACTTTACTCATTTCACACCTCCTTCTACTTCAATATTGCTATCTTTTTTGGACTCCGTGGGTTGATGGGGGATAGGCGAAGCCGTTGTTTTTTTATCTTTGAAGATAAGTGGGCGAACATATTTTTCATATAAGCCAGCTAAACCATTCGGTAAGAACATCACAACGCCTATGAACAATGCACCAAGGAAGTACAACCATACTTCAGGGAATGCTTCAGAGAAGTAAGTTTTACCGAGGTTAACTAAAACTGCACCATATACAGCTCCAATCAGTGATAAACGACCGCCTACTGCAGCCAAGATCACCATTTCAATAGATGGGACGATGCCAATAATCGTTGGAGACATGAAGCCGACTTGCAGTGTAAACATTGCCCCACCGACGGAAGAAACGACTGCCGCAAAGCAGAAGATAAAGACTTTGTACATTGAAACGTCATAACCAGAAAAACGTACACGTTCTTCTTTTTCACGCATTGCAGAAAGTAAGCGACCTAACTTTGAGCTGAGAACAAAGCGACTGATCATGATGACTGCGATGAGTAATAATGCATTGATGTAATACAGAACGTACTTTGCCTCATCCGTACGGATGTCCCAGCCATGTAATGTCTTGAGATCAGTAATACCGTTGATACCACCAGTAAAGCCTTGTTGACCAATAATCAAAATTGTCAAAATCGCCACAATCGCTTGCATGATGATAGAGAAATACACGTCTCCTACACGACGAGTAAACATTGCAAAACCAATAATAAAAGCCAATAAAATTGGAATAATTACAATCGCGAATAGGGTAAATGTGAAACTATGGAACGGTTCCCAGAACATTGGTAGGCTGGTAATTTGGTTCCAGTCCATAAAATCAGGAATACCGGGTGTGGTTTGAGCTGCTGTGGATTGCATGTCAGAAGCTTCGAGCTTGAGGAACATGGCCATACAGTAGCCACCGATCCCAAAGAAAATACCCTGACCTAAACTCAAAATGCCGCCGTAACCCCAGCACAGCACTAAACCAATCGCGACAAAGGCAAACGTAAGATATTTACCCATTAAATTGAGACGGAAAACATCTAAAAACATGGGCATTACAAATAGGATCAGTACTGCCAATATAGCCAGTCCAATCGCACCTTCTTTACCGCCTAACAAGGCATTCATTGGATTACTCATATCAATCTCTCCTGAATACCTATTTACGAACTTTGATTGAGAACAAACCTTGAGGACGTAACATCAAAATGATGATGACCGTCGCTAAGGTAATGACTTTGGCAACAGAGCCTGACAGGAAAAACTCTAGGATTGATTGGGCTTGTGCAATACTGAAAGCCGAAGCGATAGTGCCTAATAGACTTGCAGCTCCACCAAACACCACAACCAAGAACGTGTCTACGATATAGAGAGAGCCTGCAGTTGGACCAGTTGAGCCAATTGTCGTAAACGCCGCACCAGCAATACCGGCCAAACCACAACCTAATGCGAATGTTAGACTGTCCACACGCTTTGTATTAATACCAACGGCACCACTCATGAAACGGTTTTGGTTTGTCGCACGAAGCTGTAAGCCCCAGCGAGAACGATAGATGAGGAAATAGACGAAAGCGGTCACGGTGAGTGTGACACCGACAAGGAATAAGCCATTAATAGGAATATCAATCGTCTCTGTCGGTTGATAAGAGCCCATAAGCCAATCAGGTAGTGTTGGACTCACTTCTTTGGGACCAAATGTAGAGCGAAACACTTGTTGCATGATTAAGCTCAAGCCCCAAGTTGCAAGCAAAGTATCGAGTGGCCGCTGATAAAGCCGACTAATCATGAGCCGTTCGACCATATAGCCGATAATGCCTGCTGTCAGAAAAGCTGCCACAATCGCTACAATAAAATAATAAGGAAGCAATTGAGGAAAATAGCTTTCAGTCAGGGTTGAAATGACAAATGTGGTATACGCGCCTATTGTGAGGAATTCACCATGTGCCATATTGATGACACCCATTTGCCCAAAAATAATTGCAAGGCCCAGTGCCATTAACAACAGCACACAGAAAACAGAAAGACCATTAAAGCCTTGCATCGCAAATATTGCACCGAAGTCAGCTAAAGATAAATCCATCGCCTCATCCTCCAAGCTTTAAATAATAGGTTTGAAATGAAAAGATCAGGAGAGGTCTCTCCTGATCATGTGCTGTCGATTAGTAGCCTTTAGGGAATGGATTAGGCTTGATTAAACCTTTTGATTCGTAGACCACTTTGAATTGACCATTGGTTTGCACTTGTGCAATACGTGATTTGCTCCATAAATGATGATTGGCATCAATTTTCACGTAACCTTCAGGCGCATTTTTCATTTCGATGCCTGGAGAGGCTTTGGTCACTTTAGCAACATCAAAACTACCAGCTTTTTCAACTGCGGCTTTCCATAACCACGGACCAAGATAAGCGGCTTGAGTCACATCACCAATTACTGCTTTAGGACCGTATTTCGCTTTAAATGCTTTTACGAAAGCTGCGTTACTTGGATTATTTAGACTTTGGAAATATTTCATTGAAGAGTAGAAGCCCTTCATATTTTCGCCACCAATACCCAGTAATTCATCTTCTGTCACAGAGAAGGTGAGCAGTGTTTGCTTATCGCCAGTCACGCCTGCAGCTTTCATTTGCTTGTAGAATGAAACGTTTGATCCACCTACCACGGCAGCGACAATTGCATCTGGTTTACGAAGTTTGGTTTTGTTAATTAAAGAACCAAATTGCGTATGGCCAAGCGGGTAGTATTCTTCACCGACGACTTTACCTTTCAACACTTTTTCAATGTGTGTACGGGCAATTTTCATGGTGGTACGTGGCCAAATATAGTCAGAGCCGATTAAATAGAATGTTTTGGCTTTTTTCTCACGTGCAAGCCAATTCAGAGACTCAAGCACCTGTTGTGTAGCTTCTTGACCGGTATAAATCACATTTTTAGATTGTTCTAGACCTTCATAGAATGTTGGGTAATACAGAAGCGAATTATTTCGCTCAATAATAGGTAATACGGCTTTACGAGAAGCTGAAGTCCAGCAACCAAAAATTGCTGCAACACGATCCTTTTCAGTTAATTTTCGGGCTTTCTCAGCGAAAGTTGGCCAGTCAGACGCACCATCTTCTTGAACAATTTTAATCTGACGACCTAATACACCACCTTGTTTGTTGATCTGCTCAATGGCTAAGCGTTCTGCTTGGATGGCCCCTGTTTCAGAGATTGCCATCGTTCCCGTCGCTGAATGAAGCTGACCGACATAGACGAATTTATCATTTACGTTAAGTTTGGTTGTATTTACTTTTGCTGTCGCTGGAGCACTCGCAGTGGTCAAGACAGGTGCCAGTAAAAAAGGAACAGCGAGTAGTCCTGCGAGTAAGCCAGATGTTTTAACTTTAGATTTTAAGGTCATTGATGTTCCCCTGATGAAGTGGATAAGGCCATTGCGCGATTTATTGTTTGCGCTTGCTATGGACTTAAGCCTAAGGGGTGTTAAAAAATGAGCATATACGTCACTTTACGTATATCGATGTTCCTCAAAATGTTTTTTGATGAAAGTTAAGCTGGGCATAGATTTTGCTAACTGTAAGGGTCTATTTAAATTGCCTAGCTTTATGGTTTCATCTAGCAATACTCCTCAAGCACCGCAACGGGTGATTCATACACGCCGTAAATACAATACTTGGGTGGTTGATGAGAGTATTGAAGACTATGCACTACGCTACGCACCGAGGTCAGTAAGACGGTGGTCCCTTTGGACGGTGACCAATACAGCGCTTGCAGCAGTCAGTTTTCTAGCGATGGAAGCGCTTGGTGCAACCATGTTATGGCAATATGGCTTTAGCAATGCATTCTGGGCCTTAGTGGTCGTTTCAATTATTATCTTTTTGACCAGTTGGCCTATTGGATATTACGCGGCCAAATACAATGTTGATATTGACCTACTTACACGGGGCGCAGGCTTTGGCTATATCGGCTCATCTATAACTTCAGTCATTTACGCCAGTTTTACTTTCATCTTCTTTGCTTTTGAAGCCGCTATCATGGCTTTGGCGCTTGAGCTTGGTTTAGGTGTGCCGCTGAGTCTAGGTTATTTAATTTCTGCGCTTATTATTCTGCCCCTAGTGATCAAAGGCATAGGGTTTATTAATAAAGTACAAGCGTTTACCCAACCATTATGGATTTTTTTATTATTACTACCATGGTGCTTTGTTTTGGTGAAGCACCCGACTCTGCTCTCTGAAGTTGCCCTAATAGAAGGCGCACAAAGTCAAAGTGCAGGATTCAATTTGGCTTTTTTTGGCGCATCTTGCACTGTTTTGTTTGCGCTGATTACGCAGATTGGTGAACAAGCTGATTATTTAAGATTTTTGCCAGACAAAAAACATGCTCAAAAGACATGGAATTGGGCGGTATTTTTAGGTGGTCCTGCATGGATATTGGTGGGATTCATTAAAATTTTTATGGGCATGATTTTAATGGTACTCGCCCTTAAATTTATGGTGCCGAATCATGAATTAAGCAATCCGAATTATCTATATTGGATCGCCTACCAACAAGTGATTGAGCATCCTGGTGCTGCATTATTTCTTACAGTCATGTTTGTGTGTATCGCACAGTTAAAGATCAACGTAACCAACGCTTATGCTGGCTCATTGGCATGGTCTAATTTCTTTGCACGCTTAACGCACAGTCATCCCGGACGTGTGGTCTGGTTAGTATTCAATATTTTTATTGCGCTATTGTTGATGGAGCTGGGTGTCATCCATGCGGTGGAGCGTGTATTAGGGCTTTATAGTAATGTGGCCTTGGCATGGGTGGGTGCCATCGTTGCTGATCTCGTCATCTGTAAGCCATTGGGGCTGAGCCCGAAAGGAATTGAGTTTAGGCGTGCTTACCTCTATGACATTAATCCAGTCGGTGTTGGCAGTTTATGTATTGCATCCTTATTGTCGATTTTATGCTACTGGGGATTATTTGGTGATATCGCAAAATCCTTAGCAGGATTTATTGCTTTAGGTTCAGCTATCGTCTGTGTCCCAATGCTTGCTTATTTTACTCGTGGCAAATACTACATCGCACGTCATGAAGATAAATCATTAAAACCAATAGAGACACAACGATGTGTGGTTTGTGAGCATGAGTATGAAATGGCTGACATGGCGACTTGTCCTGCTTATAACAATATTATTTGTTCTTTATGCTGTACCTTAGAAGCTCGTTGCCATGATTTATGTAAGCCTCATGCACGGTGGTCTGCACAACTTAAGCATTTTGCAGTTTGGTTTCTACCGCACCAATGGTTGAGATACATCAATACTAGATTGAGCCTTTATATTTTGATGATCTTTGTTCTGAGTGTGGTTTTGGCAGTCAGTTTAAGTCTGGTTTATTTACAAGAACTGAGTAATTTCGGCACAGTATTTGGATCAACTCAACAGCATGAGTTGCTGATGCTATTTGTGAAAATTTATGCCGTATTATTTTTACTGTTATGTGTTGCAGCATGGTGGTTGGTACTCAATGATGAAAGTCGCCGACAAGCTCAGCTTGAAAGTAATATGCAAACACAACTGCTCATGGACGAAATTGAAGCGCATAAAATTACAGATCGGCAATTACAAGATGCACGAACTCAAGCTGAAAAAGCCAATGAGGCCAAAAGTCGTTATGTTGTTGGGATTAGTCATGAACTGAGAACACCTCTAAATAGTATTTTAGGATATAGCCAGTTACTCAATAAACAAGAAAAACTCTCTGAACAAGGAAAAGCTGCGCTGGGCGTGATTCGTCGTAGTGGGCAGCATTTAACGTCCTTGATTGATGGTTTACTTGATCTTGCAAGGATTGAAACAGGTAAAATTTCTTTAGAAATGTCGAATATTGAATTTCCGAAGTTTCTCCAACAAATCGTGAATATGTTTGAGCCACAATTCCAACAAAAACAACTGAAATTTACGGTCGAAATTAGTGAAAAAATACCACAATACGTACGTATAGATAAAAAAAGACTTGAACAGATCCTTATCAATTTAATGGGAAATGCTTTGAAATTTACGCTCGAAGGAGAGGTGAAATTTCGAGTGGATTATCGCTTTCAGACGGCATATTTTGAAATTCATGATACGGGATGCGGAATTGCTGAAGCAGATCTAGAGCGAATATTCCAGCCTTTTGAGCGCGGACAAAATGTCGTACAAGGTAGCTTTGCTGGAACAGGTTTGGGTTTACCAATTGTTAAACTATTGGTGGATATTCTCGGTGGGGAGTTAAAGGTAAGCAGTACGTTAAAAAAAGGTTCTATTTTTAAAATAAAACTATATTTACCTTCAAAGTCGGTCATTCATCCGATTGCTGATGTCGCATCGAATACAGTATCTGGCTATACGGGACATCGCCGTAAAATATTGGTCGTAGACAATGAAGCAACTGATCGTGGACTAGTTTTAAATTTCCTTAAACCTCTCGGCTTTATTCTTGAAGAAGCAGAATCGGGATTGCAATGTCTAAGAAAAGTCCCTGAATTTCGACCAGATTTAATTTTAATGGATTTGAGTATGCCTTTGATGGGAGGGTGGGAAACTGCGAAATTATTGAGAAATAATAAAATGACCAATGTTCCCATCATCATTATTTCCGCAGATGCCAATGAACGAATGCAGAACCCTGAAACCGATGTATTGAATGAAGACTTTCTGGTCAAACCAGTGGACTTAAATCTGCTACTGAACAAAATTGGAGATAAATTAGGCTTGAACTGGGTTCATCAGAATGAGCCAACTCAAGTCGCAGAAGAACCTCAAAAACAGGTTGAACCCTTACACTATGATAGTAACGCTTTATCTGTCAGCGTGATTGATGAGGATGATGTAGCACCAGAACAAGCGCTAATCAAACTAGAAGATTATTTGAGTATTGGTTATATCCGTGGAGCCAAAGAGATCCTCGAAATTTGCAAGAAACGCAATGTCTGTGATCCTTCTATATGGCAACACATAGAATTTGATATTCAACGCTTCGATACCCAACGTGCATTACAACGATTACACGAGCACCTATCTGATATCAGATCTGATTTGGAAGGGAGTTAAGCTATGTTAGAAAGTATTTTAATTGTGGATGATATTCCTGAAAATCTAAGTTTATTACATGAAAGTCTTGATCAAGCAGGCTATCAGGTCTTAGTTGCCACCAATGGTTTTACTGCTATTGAAATTGCGCACCGTTCACAGCCAGATATGATTTTATTGGATGGGAGTATGCCTGAGATTGATGGTTTTGAAACCTGTATCCAGCTTAAAGCGAGTCCAATGACTGAGCACATCCCTGTCATATTTATGACGGGTTTGACGGAAACCGAACATATTGTAAAAGGCTTTCAAGTCGGGGGCGTAGATTATGTGACAAAGCCACTGAATATCGATGAAGTACAAGCACGTGTCAAAACGCATTTACTGCAAGCCCGTTTAATGCACCAACAGAAACAAATGCTCGATGCAACAGGCAGTGCAATTTTGTCGATGAATATGGATGGGGAAATTATTTGGCAGACACCTGTAGTGCAAGGTTTATTAACGCAACATGGAATTGATATTACTCATTTTAGAAAGAGTATAAATCAGTGGTTAAAAGCACTTTTCCAGCAATCTTATCAAGAAGAAATGCTACATGGTCAATATGGTCATGGGCATCAGCAATTACAATTAAATTTATTGACCAAGCTGAAAGAAGGACAATTACCTAAACATGTTTTGGTTCAGCTCAAAGAGCAAACACACATGCCAAGTGTTGAGGAGATCGCTCAAGCTTGTCCGAATTTAACACCACGTGAGGCTGAAGTTATGCATTGGGTAACGCTTGGCAAAACCAACCGAGATATTGCAGAAATTTTGGAGTTGAGTCCACGCACCGTCAATAAACATTTAGAGCATGTTTTTGAGAAGCTGTTTGTGGAAACGAGAACTGCTGCGGTGTTACATGTGATGTCAGCTTGTCAAAATCAAGCAGTCGTATAGAACTCATCGTTTCTAGCAAAATCTTTAAATCGCTATACCAGCTGATAGTGATCTTTCACTCTCCCTTCATTAACCTCTTTTTATCCTAAGATAAAAAGAGTAAATAAAATGAGTATGATCAATTCACTTCTAATCATAGACCAAATGTTTGAGGCATTTAGGTCTCAAGATTTACAGGCTGCTGTTGCAACAGTAACTGAGGATACGGTATGGATTCACCATGGCTCACAAAAACTGCCTTCAATTCGATTTGAAGGAAAAACGGGTGTAGAACAGTTCTTCAATACCAATTTCACAACCATGCATGTCGCATACTTTAATATTTTACGTATGGTCAAAGAAGGTAACAAAGTGGTGGTTTTTGGACGCGAAAAATTTACGATTGATGGTCAAGATGGTGAATTTGAGCAAAAATGGGTACAAGAGTACACCATTGAAAATGGACTGATTTCAAGAATGGAAGAATATGCGACATCGGTGAATGACAATGATTACCTAGTTGTAAAATAATAGTCAAAGATGGACATAAAATTAGATGGTCTCATGATCTGCATAACTGAGATGCATAAGCACCAGATTCAATGTGATATTTCAATTTGATCAAACTTAAACACATCACAATTAGGTCCACTGCCAATCCGATCCACCACCGCAAAATCACTCGGGCTTTCCAATGTTAAAAGTGGATGATGCCAAGTCCCCGTACGATAGTTTACACCTTGAGAGCCATTAGTTATAAAAGCTTGTAGGTTTGAAATATCGGGCTGATTCGCATTTAAGTTTGGTGCAACCACTACTAAAAACTTTTGTCCCTGCATCGGGATGAAAGCTTGTGATCCATGAGGATGACGTTCAAGCATTGAAATTTTGAACGGAATATTGGTACTTTGAATATTTCGAAAAATACTAATCCCGGCTTTGGCATCGCCAATAATTTCAGTGGTCACTAAAGCATGATAGCGCTCTGTATGCGCATCGTTAATATGAAAATAATCATTTCCTTGGCAAGCAATGACGTCACCAAAAGGTGCAAAATTTTCGGAGGTTAAAGGTTGTAGGGTAATGGTATGCATCATAAAAATTCGCTAAAAAGATACTGCATTTTCAATTTAGAATTGTGTCGAAAATGCAGTCAAAATAAGATCACTTTAAAAGTAACAAATGCTCAACTAAGGATTTACTTTACCCCAGAGGCGTATACGGCTAATCCCTCCATCAGGAATCATATTCACCCGAATATGAGAAATTTTTTCGTGTCGCAATACTTCATTTACAAAGTTATGAATGTGATCCATTTGCATTGGTTGAGCATCTAATAAGAAAGGCCAAAACATACTTTGTGGAGTCAATTGAGGATCCGTTGCATCTTCTATATAAATGGCTTGAATGGACACTTCAGCAGGATAATTTCCTTTAAAGTGGGCTGTATCAATCTCGATCTTTTCAATGTGACCAGCTTGCCCTAAAGCTAAAATACACCAGTCGAAACCGGGTGCACGACGGCGTGCGGTTTCCCAACCATCACCCATATTAATCCCACGTCCTGGATTGATCAGATTACGTGGATGTCCGAAGTGTGCATCACTATAGGCAATAACACGTCCACCATTTTCAAGTGCAAGCAGGTCGAGGGTTTGGTTTTGATCTTGGATTTTAACGCTGACTTCACCATATACGCGGAATCGTGCGATACCCCCATCTGGAAAAATATTTAAACGAAGATGGGTAAAGATCTGATTCATTGAAACTTCAAAGACATGGTGCTGACTTGGTCCCAATATACTATTTGGTAAAATTTGGTGCCATTCAGCATTATCCAAGTTTTCATTTGGTGCATAACACCCTTCTACTGAAGCAGAAGCGGGATAATTACCACTAAAAAAAGTAGTATCAATATCGAGTGCTTTAATTTTACCTGCAACACCTAAGTGAACAATCGCCCAATCATAACCACTGTGACGCTTACGACGGGTTTCCCATCCATCCATCCACTTGCCATGATCATCAAATTTACCTTCTACAAAGATAGGCGCATCAAACTGAAGCATACGTTGAGCTTCAGCAAAAAAATCATCAGAACATGTTGTGACTTTTGCACCAATTCGGGCATCTGCAAGGTTAGTAAGTTGCTGTAAATGAGTAGGGATTTCAAATTCCGGTGCCAATAGTGTTGCCATGTCATCTTCCATTATTACTTTAAAACTTGATTCTTATCAAAAGAATGCATTCTTAGAATCGTAATGCGTTGTTATGTCGCATCTGCTTAAGGGCTTTAAAAAGAATGCACAGCATGTGCCAACCTTGCACTTATGTAGCGCTATATTGGTGGAAATGGCACGTTTTTCGCTTTAAGCAGTGGGTTAAAGCAAAAAAAATTGTGGAAGTAAAAATGAATATCACCATTATTGGTGCCGGAATGGCAGGATTAACGACCGGAATTGCGCTGAAGAAATTTGGTCATCAAGTTTCAATATATGAACAAACTGAAAAAATTTTACCCGTGGGTGCTGCGATTTCATTGTGGTCAAATGGTGTGAAATGTTTGAACTATCTAGGACTCACGGATCAAGTCGCTCAACTTGGTGGGAAAATGGATCACCTTGCTTATGTCGATGGGCTCACGGGTGATGTCATGACGCAATTTAGTTTATATCCATTGATTGAAGAAGTCGGGCAGCGACCTTATCCTGTTTCTCGCGCTGAATTACAAAATATGTTAATGGATGAGTTTGGACGTGAAGATATTCATCTTGCAAAAAAAATGATCGGACTTGAGGATCAAGGTGATGATGTCAAAATCCATTTTGCTGACGGAACAGAAATCACCACGGATTTATTGGTCGGCGCGGATGGGACTCATTCAATCACGCGTGCCTATGTTTTAGGTGAGCAAGTTGAGCGTCGTTATGCAGGTTATGTGAATTGGAATGGGTTGGTCGAAATTTCTGAGTCGCTCGCTCCTGCCGATCAGTGGACCACCTTTGTGGGAGAAGGGAAGCGAGCTTCTTTAATGCCAGTCGCAGGTAATCGTTTTTACTTCTTCTTTGATGTACCCCTTGAATTAGGTTTGGAAAATGATCGTACTCAGTATAAAAAATTACTAAAACAATATTTTGACGGTTGGTGTCCGCAAGTACAAACTTTGATTGATGCTATTGATGAACAGCGAACCAATCGTGTTGAAATCCATGATATAGAACCATTTGCAGATTTCTATAAAGGGCGAGTAGTGATTGTTGGCGATGCAGCACATAGTACAACACCTGATATTGGGCAAGGCGGTTGCCAAGCGATGGAAGATGCCATTTATTTGGCTCGGGCATTACAGATTAATACATTGGGAATTCAGGATGCGTTAAGACGTTATCAAAACAAACGTAATGAACGCACGGCTGAAATGGTATTGAGAGCGCGTAAACGTTGTGATGTGACGCATATGAAAGACGAATCGATTACTCGTGAATGGTATGAGGACTTAAGAAAAGAACAAGGACCTCATATTATGAAAGGTATTATCAGTAATATTGTTGGAAATCCTTTGGATTAAGAGATTTTAAATAAAAGGGCTAAATGCCCTTTTTAAGTATTTAGATTCAGTTGGAATAAGACGAGATTGCGCCAAGATCCAAATTTTTGTCCGACTTCTGGTAAATAGCCTGTTTGTTTAAATCCAAAGTATTCATGTAATTTGATGGATGCAAAATTTTCATGATCTATAGCAGCGATCATGACATGAATTTTATGTTGGCTTGCGTGTTGAATTAAATGTTGGAGTAAAGCTTTGCCAAAACCCAAACGTGTAAAATTGGGATGAATATACACAGAGTGTTCGACAGTTTGTCTAAAACCACTGATCGCTCTAAATGTACTATATTCAGCATAACCTGCAATTTGTTGGGTGAGTTCGTTTTCAACCACAAAAATAGGGAAATGATCTATTAGATGCTGACGATACCAATTCTGATAATAATAAATGTCTTGATCTTGCTCATTCCATGTTGCAAAACCATTCAGAATTTCATCGTTGTAAATATCTTGGATTTGAGTTAAATCCTGTTCAGTTGCGAAACGAATTTTAAAAGACATTTTTTATTCTAATCGTCAGTATTTATAACTTTATTTTGATTATTGAGCATAAAAAAAGCAAGACACTAGTCTTGCTTTTTTATTATAAATATCAATTAGAAATGATATTTAACCAATGCGCTTACATCGTTTTGGTCTTGACCTTTTTGACCGAATTTATTGTTCCAGACAGAGTGTTCAACACCTACATACAATTTGGTTTTTGGAGAGATATGTTTACCAACATTCCATTTATATTGGCTTGTCCAGTTCAATTCACTCGCATGACCAGGACCTTCATTTGTAGACCAATCAAGGAATGCATCTGCCAAGAATTCTTCATTGCCTAGCTTGAATGGAACAGCGTAAGTGATCGTCATTTGGTAGTCATCTTCAGTCAAGTCATTGTCAACTCGATAGAAGTTAATATTTGCATATTGCGTGTAAGGAATATCTAAAGCAAAGCCTACGCCATACAAGAAGTTATTGAACTCAGTATTGTTGTTATAACCAGCGTTGTGTTCCCAAGTCGTTGCAATCAATACATCTTTGATTGGACCAACGCTTAGTTTTTGGCCAGAGACTTCACTTAAACTTAATCGTGGAGCTAATTCAAGATAAGTTGAATCACCATCTTTTCCGCCCCATTGTTGATCGACGAAAAAGAAAACATCCGAGTACTTAAGCTTTGCAGCATATTCAGCAGTGATGGTATAGCGTTCACCTTCTTGTTGAGAGAAAGGGTTTAGGTAGTTATCGCCATAAAGACCAGTTAGGCTGAAATCTTGCCAAACAATTGGACTTGCTTGAGTAAACGCTGCTGTAGAAGCTAATGCGCAAAGTGCTGCGATTTGATTAAGTTTCATAAAAGAATCCCCAGAGAAAGCGGTAACAGAATAACGATTCTTTTGCAAAAATAAAGCCAAAAGTGGATGAAAGGAAAAATTAATGCCCACGTATGCAGGCATTGATACAAAGATGGTTTAAATTAATGATGAGAATCAATTATTTGTTTACTTTTAATACTAATTTTCGGTCCAAATAATTTTAAGTGATTAAATAATATATTGAGGACTATCGCCATTAAGCAGGTTGAGCTAATACCCGAATGGAACAAGGTTTGGACCCATTTTGGGAAGTCGGAATAGAACGAATGGTCAATAATGGGTACCATTCCTGCAGCAATTGAAGTCGCGACAATAATTAAGTTTTTCTGATCGTTATAATCAATTTTTGCCAGTGTACGGATACCACTCGCGGCTACTGTACCAAATAAAACAAGGCCAGCCCCCCCAAGTACAGGCACAGGAATCGCTGCAATAAAACGCCCCATCACTGGGAGTAATCCAAGTACGACCAGAATTATCCCGCCAGCAGCGACAACATAGCGACTTTTAATCCCTGTTATTGCAACTAAACCAACGTTTTGCGCAAACGCACTTTGCATAAATGAACCAAAGATCGGTGCTGCTGCACTTGATAACATATCTGCGCGTAGACCATCTGAAATACGTTTTGAATCTACATCGGTACCGATAATTTCACCGACTGCAATAATATCAGCTGTAGTCTCAGTCATAATCACGAGGGTAACAATGATCATGGAAAGTATTGCTGTAAACTCAAAGGTCGGCATACCAAATGCAAAGAAGCTAGGAACCTGTAACCAATGACCTTCCCCAACTTTGCTAAAATCACCAAAGCCAAACAAAAATGCTAAGACAGTGCCAAGAATAATTGCCAGTAAAATTGAAAGGCGTCGAATTGTGGCACTGCCAGCCATATTCAATATTATGACGATTGCAAGCGTCACTAACGCTAAACAAATATTTTCAGCACTTCCCCAATCAGGTGCACTTTTATTGCCGCCCATCATCCAACGCACAGCAACTGGCAGGAGTGATAAGCCTATGATTGTAATTACACAGCCTGTAACAACTGGGGGAAAAAATCGAATAATTTTAGAGAAGTAGGGCGCTAAGAAAAAACCTAAAAGTGATGCCACAATGACGGCACCATAGACTGCCTGTAATCCGCCACCTGTGGTGACAATTGCGACCATTGTGGCTACACCAGCAAAAGAGACACCCTGAACCAAGGGCAATTGTGCGCCAATATGTTTAACGCCTATGGTTTGTAAAATTGTCGCTAAGCCACCGACAAATAAAGCAGCAGCGATGAGTAGCCCAATTTCCATACCTGATAAGCCTGCAGCCGTACCCACGATCAGAGGAGGCGCTATAATACCACCATACATGGTTAAAACATGTTGTAAGCCATAAGCAGCACTTTTACCAGCACCAAGATATTCATGTTCGGGTGATTGTTGTTGTTCGTGTGCAGTCATAATAAATCCCTCTATATTTTAAATTTGCGAGTGCTCAGCTGCCACGATAGGTGGAGTAGGCATAAGGGCTAATGAGCAAGGGAATGTGATAATGTTGGTGAGCATCGTTTACTGAAAAATGAATGACGGCTTTTGGAAAAAAAGTTGGGATGTTCTGCGCGGAGAAATAAGCTTGCGTCATAAATTCGATGCTGTATTCAGCGACATCAATTTGATCGAGTCCAAAATCTGCTGCTGTCACACGTCCATCAGAATTGGTTTTGGCTATCGCTAATAACTCTCCAGACGCAGAAAAAAGCTTAACTTCAACATTACTTGCAGGACGTCCAAGGTGGGTATCTAAAATATGTGAGCTGATCATGCTTGAATTTCCTGTGAGAGGCGCAGTAAAGCAATTTCTAAAAGTTGGCGCTGGACGATTCTTTTTTCAGTCTCAAAATCGTTTAGCAAGCGGTATTCCAATGCAGTCAGAATCTCTTCACTCTTCAAACCAGAAGCTTTAATCAGAAAAATAAAACCGAATTTTTTTTCATAGGCCAAGTTGCCTTTATATAACGCATCTAGAACTTCTTGATCATGTGTGATGCGTGCTTGTTCACGCCTTGAAAAAGTTTGTTCTTGTTCTGATAATTCAAGTTTTGCTTTTCTTTCGCCAATCCTTGGGTGTGTATTTAGGGCTGCTAAAATTTCATCCCATGTCCATGTAATGGCATGTTGTTCAGCATACTTTAATAGTCCTTCTCGTGTGTCAAAAGGACCGTAATGAATGATTTCCTCGCCCCATCGTGGGATATGAACACATTGCAATAAAAATGCTTTCTGATGTTCAACAGATGTTTGATTAAATTCTGAAAGCAACACAATTCAAACCTATACATTGAAACTTTAGGCTTAAATTGCAATAACAATGCCAACGTAGATTTGGTGGAAAAAGTGACTGAAAAAAGATCAAAAGAGCACCTTATAAAGCACTCTTTTTCTCGTGAATGTGAAATTATGGTGCGAAATGATCGATCCAATGTTGCGCAATATCTCCACGACGACAAATCCAAACATGTTCATGAGATTGAACATAGTCTAAGAACTGTTGTAGTGCCTTGAAGCGTCCTGGGCGTCCTAAAAGACGGCAGTGCATCCCAATAGACATCATTTTTGGTGCAGTTCCCCCTTCGGCATACAAGACATCAAAGGCATCCTTTAGATATTGATAAAACTGTTCACCATGATTGAAGCCACCTGCTGAACTAAACTTCATGTCGTTGGTGTCCAGGGTATAAGGAATAATTAAATGCGGATGCAGCTCGCCATTCGGATGGGTGAGCTGTGTCCAAAAAGGTAAATCATCGCCGTAATAATCGCAGTCGTATTTGATTTGAGGAAATTCAGTTAAAAGTTGACGTGTGTTGGGACTATCTCGACCTGTGTACCAACCGATTGGGGCTTGTCCGAATAGCGTTTCAAGTACACTAATGGCTTGATCCATATGCTGCCTTTCGGTCTCAATATCCATATTCTGATAATGCAACCAACGTTGACCATGAGATACCACATCGTAATCCGCAGATTTAATTGCTTCGACCACATCTGGATGACGTGCCAAAGCCATTCCCACACCAAAAATAGTCATGGGTAATTGACGTTTCTTGAACTCATTATGAATACGCCAAAAACCGACTCTTGACCCATACTCATACATAGAATCCATTGACATATGCTTAGCATTAAAACTGGCAGCACCAACGATTTCAGATAAAAATTGCTCTGAACCTTGATCACCGTGCTCAATGTGGTTTTCACCACCTTCTTCATAATTTAAGACAAATTGCACTGCGATACGCGCTTGATTAGGCCAATGAGGATGAGGTGGATTCGCCCCATAACCTCTTAAGTCTCTGGAATAAGGTGCATTTTGAATCGAATCAATAAGCGCCTGTCCGCGTAAGTAAGTACTTGTCACAATGAGTAATCCTTTTATTAATTTTTTAAAATACCACTTGCATATTTTTGAGTTAGGCCCGATATTCAAAGTATAAGGACACGATTCTGCAGACTCAAAAGTGTTCATCATTCAATGTGGAGGGACGTATTCCAAACAGCAATTGAAGATGTTCGATGCAATTAGATTGCAAGCTACAAACGTGCCAAGATAAAAAGTTTTGCACAAAAATGATTCAGAAGAAGAGTGAGGATGATATTTATGAACATAGAAATCCGTACAGATAAGAATATTCAAAACAGTGAGCGATTAATTGATTATGTACGTGCAGAACTAAATACAGAGTTTCAACGCCATAGTGAAAGAATTACCCATTTTTCGGTTCATTTAAGTGATGAAAATGCCCATAAAGGCGGTGCAGACGATATTCAATGTATGATCGAAGCTCGCCCAGCTGGATTAAAGCCAGTCGTGGTCAATCACAGAGGTCATAATATTGACACAGCGATTCATGGTGCGATCGACCGATTAAAGCGTAGTCTTGAACATGTATTCGAGAAAAAAGAGAACCCTCGTGGAGCGCCCATCCAACTGAAAGAAGATGAAGTGGACGTGGAATAGCAAAAAGCCCTTCGGGGCTTTTTTTTTGAATAAAATTTTGAATGAACAGTTTTGATTTATTTAATTGAATAATGATCTGCATTATTAGGCATAATGTGGATATAGATAAATAGTAGAGAAAGTAAATGCTAACAGCACATCAACAAGTGTTTTTACAGGCCTTAGAAGAATTAGACCTAGCACAGGTACAGCGCCTGTTAGCAGAAGGTTTAGATCCAAACTTTATCGCAGGAGAGAAAGGCCCTGCGGTTTCAGTATGGTCAGATACTTTATTTCAATGGTGGGAAGAAATTTGTGAAGCGTATGAGCAAGGAAATGCGCTTTCAACAGAAGAAAAACAACAGAAATTACAAGTACATCTTGATATTCTAGATGCACTGATTGCAGCGAAAGCTAATTTCCATTTATGGGATGCAGAGGAATGTTACGGCCCACTTTGGGATGCTGCGAGTGCTGCATGTGTGCCTGCAGTTCAACGCTTACTTGATCATCAAGTTGATCCTAATACCAAAGACGATGAGGGGAATACCATTCTGAGTTCAATTAGTGATTTATTTTTCGACTGCGATTTTGATACCATTGATTGGTCACAGGCTTTACCGGAAGAACGTGAGACACTCGAGTTATTACGTAGCCGTGGCGCAAAAATGACGAAAGAATTAAATTAATTTGGGTGCCCCATGACAAAATTAAAACAACTGAGCTTGATACTTTGCTCAACTGCGAGTGTAAGTGCGATGGCTGCAGATTTTGCCTTCGATCGACCTGGTACGAGTTTCAGCACAGGCATTACGCCCGTAGGTCAATTGGCATGGGAGCAGGGACTTCCAACTGCACAGTATGTTGAAAGTACTGAAAATGGTTTTAAAAATAAATCATTGCGACTCAATGCTGATGTCCTGTTGCGTACGGGATTGAGTAAGAATACTGAGCTTCAATTGGGTTGGGATGGCCCAGCGTGGGAGCGGACCCGAATCCAAAATCGAACTGATGACCATGATGGTTTAGGTGATGTTTCTGTTGGGATTAAGCATCACGTTGACTTACAAGATGATCAACTGAAAATGGCTATTTTGGCGCAAGCTAAAATCGCAACAGGAAATGATCGTTTTACCCATGTTGATGATATTTATACCTTGGGATCATCTGTTGAGTATCAATATAACGATACTGTAACGACAGGAATAGGAATGTTCTATTCGGCTCAAAATAGTGACTGGTCGGTGACTGCTGTACCTACTATTGGGTATAAAATCGTGGGTAATTTATCGGGCTATTCTGAAGCAGTATTTACCAAGAAAGAAAGCCAAGAGCGAGAGTATGGACTGGCATCTGGTTTAATCTATGCCTTGAATGATCGTGCGCAGTTAGATGCAAGCATCGGTGTAGACCTAAGTGGATCCGATCGAAGTTATCATGGTGGATTTGGTGTCTCATACTTATTCTAAATGAATAAAAAAGGAGTAGCTTACGCTACTCTTTTTTATGTTTACTTCAGTTTTGATTCAATCAGTCTTTATCCAAACGATGGGCAAACTCTGCGATATCGGTCAAAGCTTGCTTTGCTTCATCAAACCAAGCGCTAAACATTTGGAAGTTATGCCACATACCGGTGTATAACTTAAACTCAACATCCACTCCAGCTGCTTTAGCCTTTTCTTCAAATCGCGTAGAGTCGTCTAACAAAATTTCTTTTGAACCCACCTGAACCAATGTCGGTGGCAATCCTTTGAGATCTCCAAAAATTGGGGAAATTTCGGGAATTGAGACATCTACACCTTTAGGAACATAATGATTTATGCCTGCTTCTAAAGCTTCAATTGACAATAAAGCATCATGCTTTTGATTGTAGCGTAGAGATTCACTGGTCAAAGTTAAGTCAAGAAAGGGTGACATTAAAATCAAGCCACTTGGAAGAAGTTTTGGATTTTCTTCTTTTAAACGTAAAGCCAGTGCAAGTGCTAAATTGGCACCACAAGAATCGCCAGATAAAATAATATCTTTCGGTTGAGCACCTTGCTCTACCAATAATTGGTACACATCATAGATTGCTTCTCCGAGATCGGGGAAACGTTGTTCAGGTGAAAGAGGGTAATCGATATGTAGCACTTGCATTTGAGTCCGAAGTGCCATTTCAGTCATCAATGCGCGATGTGTATTTAACGATCCTAAAAAGAATGCGCCACCATGAATGTGAAAAATGAGCTGAGTCGTTTCAGGTTGAGGCAAAATTTCTTCGGCACGAATACCTGCGATTCTTAGTTTTCGAATACTGACATCTTTGGACTGTGGAAAAACACGCGTCATCTGCTCTAAGGCAACACGAAGTACGGTGGGGGGAAGATTAAAGCGACTCGGAAAGCGAAGACTCGTTTTTAAAAAAGACTCTGTTATGTATTGTTTCAAAACCGGATTGATCTTCATTGTTTTTCCATATTAATGAAATTATGTTTATTATCAGCACACAGCATTACAATGGTACACTAAATAGTCACATTCAAAAATTGCTTAAATGTTATCAATTTTTAATAATATTAAAGTCAATTCAGCAAGGGAAACAAAAAACAATGAAAAAAATTGCACTAGCGTTAGGATTACTCGCTTCAGCAGTATTTGCAAATGCTGCAGATCCACTCAATGGTACCGTGTGGAATACGATTGATGAGAAAACTAAAAAAGCTAAAGCTTTTGTAAAATTCACTGAACAGCCAAATGGAACATTGAATGCAACGATTCAGAGTGTTGTCACACCGGGTCAAGAAAATTCATGTACGAACTGTGAAGGTCCCTATCACAAGAAATCTTTAAAAGGTTTAACCATTGTGAAGGGTCTTAAAAATGTAGGTGGAACGAATTACGATGGTGGTTCAATCTTAGACCCACAATCTGGAAAAACTTACAAATTGAAGGGTTCATTGAAAGACGGTGGTCAAAAGCTCGAACTTCGTGGTTTCATCGGCGTATCAGCGCTTGGTCGTAACCAAACTTGGGTACGCGTGAACTAATTTAAGATTCATAAAAAAGCCGAGTAGTTGCTCGGCTTTTTTTATTTCTTATTTCTTTAATGCTTTTATCGCATTCTCATCAAAACCTACTACATAGCCTGATTCAGTAGTGATCACTGGTCTTTTAATAAGGCTCGTATGTGTAGTCAGTGCTTCAATCAAACCCTGTTCAGATGCAAGGGCAATTTGTTGATCTTCCTCAGACAATTTACGCCAAGTCGTTCCCTTTTTATTGAGGACAAGTTCAGCACCAAGATCCTTTAGCCATTTTTGTACTGTTTCAGCATCAATACCTTGTTTCTTATAATCGTGGAACTCATAACTAAGCCCCAACTCATTGAGTAAATCGAATGCTTTTTTCATCGAGTTGCAATTTTTAATGCCGTAAACTTTAATCATCTCTAACAGTCTTATTCATTGTGATCAGTTTAGAGCTTAGCAAAATTTACGCAAAAACATACATGTGATCAGAATATTTTAAATAGGTTTGAAATCTACAGTGTGGCTTCATGGTGGTTATCAATAAAATGGTGGAAAATTTCTTATCTTAAAATTTGTATTGATCTTTTAAATAGAGAAAACCCGCATTAAATCATCCTGATCATGCGGGTCTCAATTCAACGTCCAATGTCTTCATCCTTGGAAAATAAACCGAAATTTATTTTCTTTTCATCCTACGGCTTCCAATCCCTATTGTCATCCTGACATGTCCCTGTGCCGTGCGACAATAATGCACTGAATTAGTCGGAATAAAAATACGTTAACACGACAAGATTTGTGAGCAATTAGCGTGCATTTAGTAAACAGTTGTTCACTCAGTTTGCACGGCACTAAATTTTATAATCGATAATGACAGGGGCATGATCACTAAACCACGTTTCTTTATATACCCATGCATTCACAGTACGATCTTTCCAATCTGGTGAGCAAGCTTGATAGTCAATCCGCCAACCCACGTTCTTGGCACGGGCTTGTCCTCGGTTTGACCACCATGAATAAAGTTCTGCTTCTTTACGCACTTCACGGAAGGTATCGACATAGCCTAGATCATCATAAATATGATCGAGCCATGCACGTTCATGTGGTAAACAACCTGAAGCTTTTTGATTGCCTGACCAGTTCTTAATATCAATGCGTTTATGTACGATATTGTAGTCACCGCAAACAATCACAGATTTACCTTCATCACGCCATTGTTTCAAGATCTGCTTGTATTCATTTAGAAAGTGATCTTTACGGGCTTGTGCTTCTTCACCAGAAGAACCTGATGGTAAATAGAGTGAGCAAATATGAGCTGTTTTCTCTAAGCCTAGATCAAATTCTGCTGAGATAAAACGACCTTGTGAATCAGCCAATTCAAAACCCAGACCATCGGTAACTGAGATAAACGGCAAACGACTATAGATTGCGGTACCAGCATAGCCAGGACGCTCAGCTGGGAATAGGTGTGTATACCAACCTTCTGGCTTAAATTTATCTGTCCATTGTTCGTGTGTAATACGGGATTCTTGCATGCAAATGACATCGGCATCTGAAGTTGCCATCCAGTCAAAAATTCCTTTTTTTTCTGCAGAACGAAGACCATTTACGTTGATTGATACGACACGTAAAATTTTTTGATCACTAGGATAGCTACTCTTTGGTATCATGCTCGAGTTTAACCTCAATTTAATAAATGGAGCACCTCATGACAGCGCAAGCGGCATTTAATCCACAAGCTTTTATCGAACTGGCATTATCACGTGGTGTGCTTAAATTTGGTGAGTTTACTTTAAAATCAGGTCGTGTGAGTCCTTATTTTTTCAACGCCGGTTTGTTAAATGACGGTGAAGCCTTAACTGGCTTGGCTTCTGGCTATGCAGCAAAATTAACTGAATGTGATAATGTTGAAGTGATTTTTGGTCCTGCGTATAAAGGGATTCCATTTGTCGCTGCAACGGCTGTGGCATTGTCACAAAACCACGGTGTAAGTGTACCTTGGGGCTTCAACCGTAAAGAAGCTAAAGATCACGGTGAGGGTGGTGTTTTAGTTGGTGCTTCAGTTGAAGGTAAAAAGGTATGGATCATTGATGATGTGATCACTGCGGGTACAGCCATTCGTGAAGTTGTGACCATTTTAAAAAATGCAGGCGCGCAAATAGCGGGTGTATTGGTTGCGCTTGACCGTCAAGAAAAAGGTCAAGGTGAATTGTCTGCGATTCAAGAAGTTCAAAAAGAGCTTGAAATTCCTGTACATGCGCTTATCACAATGAAAGATTTAATGGATTACTTAGATGCTAAAGGCGACAAAGATGCTTTAGCGAAAATGGAAGCGTACCGTGTGAAGTACGGAATCTAAGTCTTATAAAGTTCTACTTAATATTAATGTGAAACATTGCTTAATAAATAAGCGTGGAACTTGAAGAATCTATAAAAAAGCCCAGATCTATAGGTCTGGGCTTTTATATCGATATAAGTTGTTGATTTGTATTTAATAAAAAATCATTTCGCATAAGGTGTATTATGTTAATTTTAGGAAATTTAAATACTCTTTTGATTCACACGCTTTGAAAGCTCTTCCGCACTTTCTACACGTTCAGAGTAGCGATCAGTTAGATATGAGGACTGTCCCCTGGTTAAAAGCGTAAACTTATAAAGTTCTTCCATCACATCGACGATCCTCGTGTAATAAGAAGAAGGTTTCATACGACCATCATCTTCAAACTCAAGAAATGCTTTAGGAACTGATGACTGGTTTGGTATTGTGATCATACGCATCCAACGCCCTAAAATACGTAATTGATTTACAGCATTAAAGGATTGTGAACCTCCACACACTTGCATTACAGCTAAGGTTTTACCTTGCGTTGCACGGATTGCACCCGCTGCTAATGGAATCCAATCAATTTGAGCTTTTAATATTGAACTCATTGAGCCATGACGCTCAGGAGAACACCAAACCATGCCCTCTGACCATGCTAATAGCTCATGCAGTTCTTTGACCTTTGGATGTTGCATATCACCATCTTCAGGCAGAGGTAGCCCTTTTGGATGGAAGATTTTCACTTCCGCACCAAAATATTCAAGAATTCGACCAGCTTCCTGAACAGCTAAACGGCTATATGATCGATCACGATTTGAGCCATACAGAAGCAGTATTCTTGGAGGATGTTCAAGGTTCTTTGCTTGAACTTTTTCTAAAGTCGGTTTTTCCAAAAGACTAAGATCAATATTTGGTAAGTTCATTAGCTTCATGCCTCTTTAAACACTTTTTTTCTCAGCCATAGCGAAACTGTCACTAAGGCAATCAATACAGGCACTTCAACAAGCGGTCCAATCACTGTTGTGAAAGCCACAGGTGAAGCTAATCCAAAAGTGGCAATCGCTACAGCCAGTGCTAATTCAAAATTGTTGCCTGCCGCAGTAAAGGAAATAGCAGTTGTTTTAGGATAATCGTTACCCATCCACTTACTCATAAAGAAGCTGATGAAGAACATCGCAACAAAGTAAATTGTCAAAGGAATAGCGATCCTAAGTACATCTAGAGGAAGGCTAACCACTTCACCACCTTTAAGACTGAACATGGCTACAATCGTGAATAAAAGGGCAATAAGGCTGATTGGGCTAATCTTTGGGATAAATTTATCCTGATACCAAGCCAAACCATTCTTTTTAACCAAAATCAGTCGGGTTAAAAACCCAAGTAAGAACGGAATACCTAGATAAATAAGAACAGCATGGGTAATTGTCCAAAAGCTCACATTAATGATTTGTGCTTCTACCCCAAAGAATGGTGGTAAGAAGGTTAAGAATAACCAAGCATAAGTACTAAAGAATAAGATCTGGAAGATACTGTTAAACGCGACTAAGGCAGCGACATATTGATTATCCCCACATGCCAGATCGTTCCAGACGAGGACCATCGCAATACATCGGGCTAAGCCTATGAGAATTAGGCCAGTCATGTATTCAGGATAGGCATGTAAAAAAATGATTGCCAAACTAAACATTAAGCAAGGTGCTATTAGCCAGTTTTGAACGAGAGATAATGTAAGGGTTCGCTTGTCCTCAAAGACTTTAGGCAAAGTCGCATAGTCTACTTTGGCAAGTGGTGGATACATCATCAAAATAAGCCCTATTGCGATAGGGATATTCACTGAATTAATGCTTAATTGATCGAGTACCGCAGATGCTTGAGGAAAAAATACACCAATACCTACTCCTAATGCCATGGCAATGAAAATCCATAGCGTTAGATTTCGATCTAAGAATGAGAGCTTTGATCCGGACATTGAATTACTCGCATTGCATAGAGATAGATAAGTTGCTTGCAGGTTTATTCAGTACTTCATCATTTAAGACATTGAGCACTTCATTTACCCATTCTGGTAAATCAGGATTTAATCGGTAATACACCCATTGTCCCTTACGCTCATCTAGCAAAATTGAGAGGTTACGGAGTAAAGCCAAGTGACGAGAAATTTTGGGTTGGCTCAGTTGTAAGATCTCTGTGATTTCACAAACACATACATTCTGTCTTTCTAAAATAATTTTTAAAATATCCAAACGTGTCGGGTCAGATAGGCATTTAAAGAAATCTGCTTGATCCATCATCTACACTCCAATATATGCTATTGCGAATATACGCATATCCATATATAAATGCAATATTATTAAGTTCTGAGTTAATCCAATGTCATCGAAAGTTAAGATCTATCACAACCCAGCTTGTGGAACATCAAGAAATACACTAGCTCTCATTCGAAATACAGGAGAAGAACCTGAAATTATTGAATACCTTCTTACCCCTCCGAGCAAGAGAGAACTGATTAATTTAATTGAAAAAGCAGGGATTTCTGTACGTGAATCCATTCGTAAAAATGTAGAACCCTTTGAAACGCTCAAGTTGGATCAGCAGCACTGGACAAATGAACAGCTCATTAATTTTATGGTTGAGTATCCAATTTTAATTAACCGTCCATTTGTAGTGACTGAATTAGGTGTAAAACTATGTAGACCATCTGAACTCGTTTTAGATATTTTGTCTGCGCCTCAATTAGGAGCTTTTACCAAAGAGGATGGTGAAATAATCATCGATAAAAATGGTAAGCGGATTAAATAAATCCGCCTCATTTAACATAATGGGCGTTATGCGAAATGCAAGCAAAATAATGATTTAAAATCAACAACTTAAGAATTTTCACCCACTCCGAAAAACAGAAAAAAACCGACTGTGAAACATGTCGGTTTCTTTTTGAGCATATTTGTCATTTTTTGCCAATAAAATCGATTAAAAAAACGATCAAAAACCGCAATTCCCTATAAGATATATGCCTTTTAAGATCAAATTCATCCCCAATTTCTGCGGACAACTTTCGGGATAAGTTTTAATCAATTTTGTACGCCTTGGCTCACATTCATTCAGGTATTTTGCGTCTATACCAATCCCCCTCAATTTTCTATGATGAACACATAGAGAGCAGGATGCTCCAGATAACAATAAGAAATCGTAGCAATGGGATATGCAGGTACGACAGGAGTTATACCAACGCATCAAATACGTAAAAAAGCCCAACAGGATGTTGGGCTTTTTTTATGTCTGAAAAATAAGATATGCTAATTTTAACTATGAAGCAGCCGTATCACAGACCTTAAAAGGCTTAATTAAATGCATATAACTATTTTAACTTTTGATCAATTTAACGAACTCGATTCATTCATTGCTTTAGGAATTTTAAATCGAATTAAAAAGCCTGATTGGAAAGTCAGTATAGCTAGTGATAATAAATATATTCGTTCCATGAATGGAGTCTTAATAGAGTCACATTGTTCTTTAGAAGAAGCCAATGAAGCGGATGTAGTCCTTATTGGAAGTGGAATGAAGACACGAGAAATTGCAGTAGATCAAGACATAATGAGCCTACTAAATCTAGATCCAAATCGGCAACTAATAGGTGCTCAATGTTCTGGAACATTAATTCTTTCAAAACTAGGGTTGCTCAATAATATTCCAGCATGTACCGATGTCACTACAAAACCCTGGGTAATAGAGTCTGGTACATCAGTTCTAAATCAGCCATTTTTCGCTAAAGACAATATTGCTACAGCAGGTGGGTGTTTATCTTCTGTCTATCTAGCTAGTTGGGTAATTGCTCGACTAGAGGGAGTTGATGCTGCTAAGCAAGCTATAGATTACGTAGCTCCTGTAGGAGAAAAAGAATATTACGTTCTTAAAGCTATGAGCAATATTGCCCCTTACCTTTAATTTCGTATAACAGTCATTATGTTAAATAGGTTTCTATGACGCCCATCTTTTAAACTCATTAGCTATAAATTCATAAGCATCACTTTCTTTTTTCGAGGAAAATATTAGTTCAGGTTTATCCCTCTCAGTGTAATAAACACACCACTCTGCATTTTGTTTTAAGACACTAATACATTCAGAGTTTTTGATTTCATCGAAAGAGTAATTGCTATGATGAATTCCCATATGCTCCAATAATTTAATAAGCTCATTTCTGGTCATTGTAAAATTCTGAAATATCTATTCACTTAACATTATTCTAACTTCATTAGCTACTTGATAAAAAATTTCAGAAGTTTCTAGATCCAAAGGCTCTATTTCTCTAGCTGTTTGAACACCAATAATAATTGACTCTAATTTTAATTTATCTATGCCACTCGTACTTTCACAAGAGATAAGATATTTAAGTTGGTTCCTAATTGATGATGTAACCTCTAAATCTGGAAATTTTTGAGATAATTTTTCACAATGCTCTAAGGCAACTTTAAATAATTCAATCCTTTTCATGGTCACTATTAATAATTAAATATTTCTAAAATTAACATAAAACACCTTATGCGAAGTGCCCAGATCAAGGGCATTTCTAGCATTTACTTAACATAAAATCTCTCATGCGAAGTTAAAAATAAATTACCAATAAGCTAGATTATTCTGAATGTATTCGGAGTATTCCTCATTATCGATTATCAACTCATTTTTATAAATTTCTTGCATTACCTCTAACAATTGTTGCTTCTCGTTCCCTTCTAAGGGTAATTCATCTAGATTTACAATAACTTCATAATTTACAGTCATATTAAACGTAAACTTAAATTCTTTTTCACTATTCTTATATGATAAAAAAGTGTAATACATCCCACTTCGAAATTTCATTAATGCATAATCAGTTTTAATAGGTGAACCACCATTCCAACTGATAATCAACTTAGCCACCTGCTCACACTTTTCTGGTGAAGCTATTCCATTGTATTTCTTTATGGATTTATCATTTAATAAAATACTAATATCGCTTACATCTCCAAATTTTTCTATAATTTCACAAATTAAATCAGTTATATATATTAACTCTTCATTTGAAAGTTTTAACTTAGGCAACCAAACATGTCTAAGTATTTCTTGAATTTTATGTCTATTACACATATGTAAAACATTCTCGATTGGAACTATATTTTTATATTTAGCACAAAATTTTTTATAAAATAAAAAAGCCCAACATCCTGTTGGGCTTTTTTACGTATTTGATGCGTTGGTATAACTCCTGTCGTACCTGCATATTCCATTGCTACGATTTCTTATTGTTACCTGGAGCATCCTGCTCTCTATGTGTTCATCATAGAAAATTGAAGGTCATCGGTATAGACGCAAAATACCTGAATGAATGTGAGCCAAGGCTTACAAAATTGATTAAAACTTATCCCAAAAGTTGTCCGCAGAAATTGGGGATGAATTTGATCTTAAAAGGCATATATCTTATAGGGAATTACGGTTTTTGATCAATTTTTAACCAATTTTATTGGCAAGAAGTATCAAATTTGCTCAAAAAGAAACCGACATGTTTCAAAGTCGGTTTTTTGCTGTTTTTCAGGGTGGGTGAAAATTTTTAAATTATTGATTTTAAATAATTATTTTTATTTCATTTCGCATAAGCTCTATTATGTTAAATGGGTGAGTTATTTTTAGATTTACTTCAACTTGAATATTCTTTTATTTGGTTATCTTTTCATTAGACATGATTAAAATATCAGTCTTATCAGGAAACTTATTTTTGATTATCCATAATCTATTTTTGATCAATAGATACATTCCTAATGATTTAGTTTTATGTTTTTGTAACATTTATAGCACTTATTTTAATAATAATTTTTTATTAATTTACAAATAGTTATACAAAAATAACAACAAAGATAACCCCTGCTGCATCACATAATGTATTTTATATTTTATTAAAACTTAAAATTCTTTTAATATTATTGCAATAATCGGCCTTTACATTTTTGAGACTACTTAATTCTTGAAATGATTGGCATGCATAATATGTTATTTACAATAATCGAAAAACAATCATCAGAATGGTCTGAAATTATAAATTTAATAAAGCAGAAATATAATAGTAAATTTCACGCTGAAATTTTCCCAGACCCACAATATCTTATTTTAGCTACTAAAAGTGAGGACAGTTCTAAATCTGAAATTCTGGCCTGTGCTGGAGTAACTTTTGCTAATACTAAGAAATTATTTTCAGAGCAATACTTAGATCGAAATATTGAATTTTTGTTGTCAGATCGCTTAGGTAGGCTAGTTGAGCGGAATGAGATTGCAGAAATTGGTGGGTTGATTTCGACTACAAATAAAGCTGGCAGTGCTCTAATTAAGAAAATACCATTTCTTTCGCAATGTTTAGGTGCAAAGTATTTGCTCTGTACGGTAACAGAACAAGTGCGTTATCTAATGCAAAAGAATCAAATTAATTTTGAAGAAATTTGTGATTCCCGTCCTTATATGTTGGATGCTTCTCAACAGAGTTCATGGGGCAATTATTATGCAAATAACCCCAAAACTGGTTTTATAAAAATAAATACAAGATTACAAGCTAATCTTGCTCTTAACTTATTGTATTCATTGAAAGTTAACAATAAACATAATGATCAAGCGAACTATCTTAATTAAAACAGAGTTATTTCAATGGAACATATTTTAGCGCTCCTAGAACCTGCACTAAAAACATATGCTATGCGTATTTGTGCTGTCGAGCACAAGGAAAAAGGGCAAACAAGAACGATAACTTATCAACAATTGCATCAAAATGCTGAAAATCTCGCAGCATTGATGTTAGATCGTTTTGCTACTGATGATCAAAAACCAGCTGTGATAGGACTAGTACTTAAAAATAGTATTGATTGGATGGTGGCGGATTTGGCGTGTTTGTTAAGTGGGTTAACCGCATTGCCATTGCCATTGTCATTTAGCCGCCAGCAAGCAATTTTTTTGTTGGACCAATGTGATGGTTTTTTGTTAGACAAATATGGTAAGACTGTATTGGAAAACAATTGGAAAATAGATATCAGTCAACTTCCAATACTACAGGTTGAAGATCAAGTTCTAAGGAATAAGGAAAATTTCTGTTTACATAGACCGGCACTTAATTCAATTGCCAAAATTATTCATACATCAGGTACTACTAGTACACCAAAGGGCGTAATGATCAGTGGGAGTAGTTTATGGCAAACATTAACTGCTTTAGATTATGGTATTCCTGACAGTGCATTTAGCAGTTATTTGTCACTAGTGCCATTGAGTTTACTGCTTGAGCAAATGACAGGAGTTTATTTGCCTTTATTGCGTGGTGGAACAACACACTTCTTATCGCCAGATACGCCATTATTAGGCGAGCAGGGTGTAAATATCAATGCATTGATTGCTGCAATTTTACAGTATCAACCTAGTGCACTGACAGTACCACCTATTGTATTAGAAACTTTATTAAAGGCACTCAACGCACAGGCAGATAATTCAATTGCTATACAACGCTATATTGATACCAAGCCATATATTACTTGTGGTGGAGCTGCCGTTAGTCTAAATGTGCTAAATGAGCTTAAAGACTACGGTTTAGATGTATTTCAGGGCTATGGCTTAAGTGAAAATACCTCTGTGGTAAGCATGAATACACCGCAAAACCAGCGCCTTGGTAGCGTAGGCAAGCCGTTACCGCACGTTCAAGTACGTTTAGGTGTTGAAAGTACTATACAAATAAAAAGTAGCTCATTATTTAATGGCTATTCAGGTTTAGATCCTAGTACTTGTGACTTTACCGATGATCACTGGCTAGACACAGGTGATATCGGCTCGCTTGATACAGATGGATTCTTATATATCCAGGGACGAAAGAAGAACATTATTTGTTTACCTAACGGTCGTAACGTGTCACCAGAGCAAGTAGAGCTAAGCTTACTTAAGTATCCCCATGTCAAGTCAGCTGTTGTGAGCTTATTACATGATAAACATTTGGTGGCGTTATTAGTGACTGATCAAGCACTGGATTTAAGTGATGTTAAAGCTTGGTCCTCACAGCAGTTTTCCACGATTGAAAATCCCACTCAATTTATTTTGTTACCAACCAATCATGCCGACTTGGCACATTTATTTACCGTTACTGGTAGACCCAAAAGAACAGAAATCAACACTTATTTAGTGCGAAGCCTACAAAGAGAATTAGTATGAACTTTACCTATGAAATAAACCAACTTAACGCACTACCGATTTTGTATGTCGATAAGACACAATTAAATACCACCGATATTTATAATTTATTGGGTAAATACGGGGCTTTTATTATGCGTGATGCCATTAAATCGCCCATTGAATTTAGCCAGTTTGTACAATTACATAGCTCAAAATTGAGTCTTGATCCGGCTAGAACTATGACGGGTAATGCTGCACAATTGGTAGATGCGGGGACTCAAGCTGTTGGTTTACATTGTGAAAATGGCAATTCGCCATTTTGGCCAGATTTAACATGGTTTTACTGTGAGCAAGCACCAAAACAAGGTTCCCAAACAACAGTTTGTGATGGTGTCCGGGTCTTTAAGCATCTATCTCAAAAATGTCAGGATTTTTTTAGTAGCGGATCGATTAGATATACTCGTAGAGTAGAAGGAGACAAATGGCGGCGTTTGGTGTGCCATTACAACTCAGATTTTCAAGATATCAATGATGTAAGTATAGATGATCTGTTAAGTCTAGTGGCCAACGATGAAGGCACGTCTATCGAATACAATGCCAGCAATGACAGTATTCAATATAAATATAAAGTACCTGCTGTATTAACTAGCACTTTCTCTGATAAGCCTGCTTTTGCCAACAGTATTTTAGGGCCTTCTTATAATTATGAAATACCTGTCATTGATATGGCTGATGGGCGAAAAATACCAGACCATTTTTTGAATGAAATAAAACAAGTCACTAAAGAACTTACCTTTCCAGTGGGTTGGCAAGACTACGACTTGATTGTAATTGATAATAAACGTGTGATGCATGGGCGTGATGAAATTATAGATAGCCGTCGCAAAATTTTTAACGCATTGAGCTATAGGAAGTAATCATGTTGCAATCTATACAGGCTGTACAAATAAAATCTGGTCAATATGCTACATTTGTAGATAGTGATGGCAATCAATTAATTGATCTATCTGGTGGTTTTGGTTATCAGGTACCTGAGGTTATTGACGCTGTTGTTGTTCAGAGTGAACGAATTGCTCTATCTAACCGAGTACTGATGTCCGCGCCGCTTATCAAACTCTGTCAAAAAATTTCTAGCATGTTGCCTAAGCCGCTAGAAATGTCTTATGTATGTAACTCTGGTGATGAAGCTTTTGAAGGTGCTCTAAAACTAGCAAAAGGCTTGAAGCCTAAAGCGAAGTATTTGCTATATGTGGCGGGTGGAGATTATGGCAGCTTAAGCTATGGTCGATGTATGACTACGCCAGAGTATTATCCCGAGATGATGTCATTTTTAGGCATGGAGTTAGTGGCTATTCATTCTATCGATGATATACAGAAATTTAAGCGATGGAGTGATTGCTTTGCGGTGTGTCATACAGGTGTTATTCAGAATAGACAAGGTGCGCTAGAACCAATTAATCAGCCTTTATTAGAAAAATTATATAAAAGTGCTAAGCATCATAAAGTCCCTGTAATTTCGGTTGATGTACAAACGGGTCTTGGACATCTAGGAGTGATGTTTGCTCATGACTATTATCAACTTACGCCTGACATTCTAGTATTAGGACAAAACTTAGCTGGCGGAGCGGTACCAATTGGTACTTATACCTCATCCGCTACGCTAGCAAATAAGGTTTATGGAAGCAGTTCTCCAGCGAAGCATGGCAGCACTACGGCTGGCAATCCACTATCTTGTGTTGCTGCAATAGCAGCGTTGGAACTAGTGGAAAAACAAAAATTGTGTGAGCAAGCTAATAAATTTGGTCGGCTGTTTAAGAAAAAAATTAAACATTATCAAACCATAAATTATGGAAGTGTTTTAAATATTATGTTGCCAAGTCATGTGTCTGCATTACAGCTTTGGCGAGATTTATATCAGCATGGTGTCTACGTCTCTCCTAAACAAATTGGCCATGTTTTAACACTAATTTGCCCTTTAACTGCCCGTCTTGATGAGATGGAACGCGCTGTCGAATTGATTAATAAGGTGATAGAAAATGTTGATGCAACCGTTTAATAGTAAAGCATTGCTTAACGCTTGTGAGCAACATTGGAGTGCTTCAGCAGCTAAACTGTATCGCTTGGCAAAAACGCCTGTCGAAGCAACTTCGGATGGCATTTATGTTTATGATCATCAGGGTAAAAAGTTTATTGATTGTGCTTGTAGCTATGGAGTATTTATTGTTGGACACCAAAATCCGATCGTAAAGAAATATGCCATTGAACAATTAAAAACACTGGCATGGGCTAATAATGATAAGCAAAGCGATGTTCAGCACAAACTAACGGTTAAATTAAAAGACATAACTCCAGGGGAGTGGGGTGATATTTGTTATACTGCATCGGGAGCAGAAGCTATTGAGCAAACCATCCGCTATGTTCTAAAAGTTCAATCACATAAACAAAGCATTATTGTGTGTAAGAACTCTTATCATGGTAAAACATTGGCTGCGATGAATATTCTTGGACAGCAGCAACATCATAAAGACTATGGTTACTTATCAGATCAGGTTAAGTTCATTGATTATGGTGATATTGATGCTCTTAAAGCTGCATTAGGGATACATGGGGCTAAGGCCTTTTATTTAGAACCCATCTTAGGCGGTGCTCACTTAACCATGCCCCCAAAAGGCTACTTAAAGCAAGTTGCTGAACTTTGTCAACAAACAGGAACGTTATTAGTTGCAGATGAAATACAAACCGCTTTTGGACGCTGTGGTGAAATGTTTGCAGTTAATTATGAGCAAATAGTACCAGACATCATGGTTCTATCTAAAGGGCTAACGGGTGGTTATACATCATTTGCTTGTACGATGTATAGCAAGGCCTTATCTGAAAAGAGTCCGTATCATCAGGTTGAGCCAGATACCCGTAGTAATGGTGGACACCCATTTGCATGTGCTGCTGCATTGGGTGCGTTGGAATATATTGAAAAGTTTGGGTTAGTAGCTAATGCTAATGAACAAGGTGCGGTTTTTGCAAAGGGCTTAACTAATTTAGCTCAAAAGTATCCCGATATTATATTAGATGCACCTGCAATTGGTTTGATGACTGGGCTTCGCTTACGTGGAGCAGTATATGAAAGCCTGCTTGTGATGCAACTTAACCAACGTGGTATTCATGCAGGGCATTCCATGAATGAAAAAGCAACCTCACCAGTATTACGCTTTTATCCCCCATTACAAATTGATCGTAAAATAATTCTACACATATTGCAGCAAATCGATGACTCTTTAGCTGTAATATCGAGCATGCCAAAACCCGTTGTAAAAGTATTAAAACCCGTGGTTAAGCATATGTACAAATTACCTAATACACTATTGAAGTGTTTGACATAAATGGTGGATTTGTGCAAATAGATAGTAAAATTGATCAACTTACCTTAGCTCAGATGGCGTCTGCTATTACAGATGGAACGCTTTCCAAAGAGTCCTTGACTAAGCATTATTTAGCTCGAATTAGTCAACATAATTCAGCAATTAATGCTGTAATAGCCAAACAGGCAGATGATGAGATTCTAAAGCAAGCGCAGTTGGATAAAACAGGTAATACTGCTGAACAGCCTTTACGCGGCATACCATTAAGCATAAAAGATGTATGCCATGTGCAGGGATTCAAGATGAGCCGTGGTGTCAAAGAATTATATGGCAAGGCTAGTATAAAAGATGCAACAGTGGTAACACGGCTTAAAGATGCTGGTGCGCATATCCTTGGAATTACAAATGTGCCAGAAATGTGTATGGCTTTTGAGACAGATAATTTGCTCTATGGACGTACCAATAACCCCTATGATCATGAGCGTTCTGCTGGCGGCAGTAGTGGAGGGGAGGCCGCTGCTATTGCTGCAGGTTTAAGTCCTGCAGGTCTGGCCTCAGATGCATGTGGTAGTGTCCGGTTGCCTGCACATTTTAATGGGATTATTGGTCTTAAACTCACACAATGGCGTGTGCCTCTTACTGGACAATATCCATTTGATCGCTCAGGGATCTTTAACTTTACATCATCATTCTCAGTCATGGGGCGTTATGTAGATGATGTGGCACTGCTAGGCCAAGTTATCTCAGGTGTAGATGGTGTAGACCCTGATACGGTGCCTGTAACATGGCAAGATTATAAAACTGTAGACATTAGTCAGTTAAAGTTAGCATTTTGGCTTGATTCATCACTGCCCCATCAAGCTAGTATTGTTAATTATATGTTAAAAGCGAAGTCTTTATTGGCTCGTGCTGTTGACAGCATTGCTGATACTACGCCACCCTTAGTGCAAGAGGCATTTGATACCATTTGGAAGTTGTTTATTTTGGGTGGAACGAGCGGCCGTAGCTGGGAAGATTTATTTGCAAAAATGAATAAATCAGAATTGTCTGAGCCATTAGAAACATTAATAGAGTTTTCTAAACAATATGAAGCCACACCAGACGAAATTCGTGCGTTATGGGTTATGCGTGACCAAGTTCGAACAGAAATGGCGGTATTTTTTGAAAGTTATGATGTGTTGATTTGTCCAGTTTATCCAGACGTTGCATTCAAGCATGGTAACTCCTTAATTCAAATAAATAATTATTTATATTTATTTCCTTTTAGTTTAACTGGTCAACCAGCAGTGGTTGTTCCTATGGGACTTTGTCCAAGCACTGGCTTACCAGTGGGTATACAGATTATTGGACGTTGGTGGCAAGAGCACTTTATTTTGGCTATTGCTAATTTTTTACAACAGCTAAATCCCGCTTGGCAAGTAGCAACACAAGTTAGAAAAACAGAGAGCCTCAAATGACGTTTCACAAAGAGAAGCAAAATCAATTGGCTATTATTCTGGCATTGATTTTGGTCGGGTTGAATTTGCGACCTACAATGGCTTCTATTGGCCCATTATTACCATTTATTCAGCAGGATATTCCTTTAAGTTTTACCGCAGTTTCATTACTAACTATGTTGCCGGTTTTGGCAATGGGTCTGGCAATGTTTATTAGTGCACCAATATTAAGGCGCTTTAAAGCTTTTAATGTTGTGGCAGTAGCATTGGTAGTGATTGGACTATCGAATTTGGCGCGATTATATGCTAAGGATTACTCTAATCTAGTAATTACTGCCATAACTGCTGGATGTGGTATTGCGATTATTCAGGCTGTAATTCCTGTATTAATTAAAAAGAACTTTCCTAACGCCATCGCACTATATATGGGCTTATATGTCACGGCCATTATGGGGGGGGCTGCATTATCAGCATCACTGGCAGCATTTATACAAGATATTTCTGGACATTGGCAAGTTGCATTTTCTTGTTGGGCTGCCTTGTCAGCTTTTGCATTGGCTGCATGGTTTTGTATTAAGGGCGAAGTGCACTCTATTAATCAACAACCAACTAATAAAAGCCATTCACGGGGATTTTTCCAAATTCCAAGAGCCTGGACTTTATGTATATTTTTTGGTTTAGGAACCGCATCTTATACTTGTGTGTTGGCATGGCTGCCACCTTATTATATTGAGTATAATTGGAGTAGTACAAATGCAGGGTTACTACTAGCACTTTTAACATCGATGGAAGTAGTAGCAGGGATTTTATTCCCAATTTTGGCTAATCGTAATATCGATCGTCGTTCAATTTTGGCAACAATTTTACTGTTTATTATTGGTGGTTATCTAGGGTTGATACTAGCTCCGACACTCTTACCAATTTTATGGGCTTGCTTGCTAGGACTTGGTATTGGTGGCTTATTCCCAATGAGTTTAATTGTCACTATGGATCATTATGATGATCCGCAACAAGCAGGAGAGCTTACTGCGTTTGTGCAAGGTGGGGGCTACTTTATTGCTGCATTCTCACCACTCATTGCAGGGATAATTCGTGATGAAACTCAAAGCTTTACGGCATCGTGGAGTCTTTTACTTATCATTACTCTTATTTTATTGTTAATGACTTATATTTTTAATCCTAAAAACTATCAGGCAAAAATGTCATAACTCAATAATTATCAGAAGTTGTGATAGTTATAACTGTTTTCTAGTCAATTTTTTCTATCATTAGTTCCAAATTGGATTATTCTCTAGTTTAACTTTATCTAAACTTAACATAATACACCTTATGCGAAATTCTTATCTGCATCACACAAATTACATTTATACGTTATGCCCAACTTTTCATTCAGATCTTGTTACCTCATCGCTCAAGGACGATTTTGCCACGGTGGGGCATATGCAAATGTATAACCTGATCGCAGGCAAGAATCATCTACTCAATGATTTTTATCTTCTGAATAAAAGACGATCATGGCGGGTTGCATCATTAGAAACCTCGGGAATAAATATATTCATAAATTGTAGTTTAAGTAAGTTAAAGAGACTCATAAAAGAGCGCTGTGCTGAATATCCCATACCCAGCGATGGTCATGAGGATCGCGCCACACAAGGCTAAGATTTTTGAATAAATACGTTGTTGAGAAATAGCGTTAAACCCTAAATAGACTAAAGATAGTACGACAAAATCCAAAATGATCCATGTGATGATTAACAGCGTCAAACTTAAATCTATATTTGGCGTAATTTGAATAAACTGCGGAAAAAAAGCAGTGAAGAAAATAATATCTTTAGGATTGGAAATACCAACTAAAAAACCTTTGGAAAAACCACTATCGATCGGCTTGATCTTTGAAGAGGCAGTTTGATTGTGCTGAAAAGTTTCTCTAAGAATTTCAAAACCTAAATAGCCAATGTAAAGACATCCTAGGACTTTGATGACATTGAAAATATGCTCATTAAAATGGAGAACACCCTTAAGTGCAAGAATTGAAAGGGTAATTAAACATAGTGAGGCAACATTAGTACCTAAAATAGTCTGTAATGCTTTTCGATAACCGCCTTTTGCACCTGCACTGGCCACCAAAATCATAACAGGGCCTGGAGTGGCAATCATAATAATGACGGTGAAAATATATAAAAAATACTCAAGATAGTTCATGAAAATACTAATTTTTAAATTTTATTTATATGAATATTACAACCTCTTTAGATTTCATACATCTCATTTATTTAAAATATTTCATAGAGTGAAATAAATAATAAAAAAGGAAGCTTAAGCTTCCTTTTTTATTATATTATTGAATATTAATAACCTACGCTAAAGCGCTCTTGAATATGGTTATTATTTTCAAGCTCATCACTGAGCGCTACTGCGAAATCTTCTGCAGAGATTTTACTGCCTTCTTCACCAACGATAAGTTCATCTTTACCAGAGCGATATTCACCAGTTCGCTTACCAGGACCGAATTCCGCTGCAGGAGCAATAAAGGTCCAGTCAATGTCGTCCACTTGTTTTAACTTGTCAAAGAACTGAATGCCTGCTTCCGCCTCAGCTTTATATGCATCAGGGAAGTCTTCTGTATCGATTACACGCACATTTTGATTTGGTACAGTTAAACCGCCAGCGCCACCAACAACAATATAACGTTTAACTTTTGATTCACGAATAGCATTAAGAAGTGAATTGATATCAAGACCTTGGAAACGTACTGCACTAATTACAGCATCTTGACCTTTCAGCTCATTTACAAGTGCTTCTTGATCATTTAAATCTAAATCTACAGTTAACACACGCTCTGTATCTGAAACTTTGCTTGTATTACGCGCAATCGCTTTGACGTAGTGTCCACGTGAAACAAGCTCTTCAAGAATACGAGAACCTGCCATGCCTGTTGCACCAATTAAAACTATTTTCATAATGCCCTCATTAAATTTATAACTATGATTATTGGAGTGCTAAATATTTAGTCATCACGATTAAAAAAATGAAATCATGAATGATTAAAATGTAATATTAATTTAGCTTAAAATAAAAAAGATTAATGTATTAAATCTATGTTGATTTATAGTTAAAATAGGAGTGAGAAGTTATTTAATTATTTTAAATGTAAATTTTATGTAATTATAAGCTTGAAAAATATTCATATAAAACCAGTCTAACTTTTATTTATTGTTGAAGTTGGTTTAAAGAAAATCGCCATATATCATTTTTATATCCATAGCTTTCATCTTTCGAGCTTGGTGGATGCTGTAAGATAAAATTATGTAGTTGCTTTTTTTGATCATTATTCAGAACTTCAACAATAGCTGGTTGGTCGACAATTTGATTATTTAAATTCGCAATAATGTCTTCAATCATCTTCGGATTTTTATGCGCAAGTTGTTCTAAAGTTGTGTTATTTCCCTGACCATTTAGCAGATATTGAGAAAGAAATTGTGCTTCGTTTGGTGAGATAGAATTTTGTTGAAGAAGTTCTTGTGCAAGATTGTGCTGAGTTTGGACAGATGCGGTATGCGGTAGGCTAGAAATAAGAACTTGTTTAACCTTTGGATCTAAAGTTGGATCCTGAAAACGTTGCTCTAAAGCGTGACTAATTTTCTGTCGAATCAAATCATTTTCAGGTAGGGATTTTTTGAGTTCATGTTCTCGATCAGTCAGCAACATCGCATTATTCAGTGCGCCTATCGCTAAGCTTTGAATTTTAGGATTTTGATGTGTGAGAAATGGCAAAATTTGTTCAGTTGCTTCTAAAGGATTGAGAGAAGTAAGTTGAGTCAGGATTTCTTCTATTGCATTTTCATCATGCTGGTTTTGTTCAAGGAGCTGAATTAAATCATGTATTTTTTCTTCTCGATTCGCAGTAGATTGATCCAGTTGAAGTAACTTTTTTGCCCATACGGGTAGGTTGCTAGTGTTGAGTTCCATATCTGCACTATTTTCAGACAAGCTAGTCGCACGATCTTCATTGCTTTTTAGCGTTGAAGTATTATTGTTTTGATTTGATATGCTTTGAGTCGTATCTGCTGTCGATTTCAAATACACCCATAAAATTACTGCACAGATCACGAAGATCAAAATAACCAAAAAAATATTTTTCTTATTCATAATATTAAGCTGTCGTTGCCTTCAACATCAGAGATGTGAAGGCAATATAATGGGAATGATTTATTTACACTCGTGTAATTGTGAGTAAGCTACTGTTGAAAGTTCCACGCGGTGTGCTTCCTCCTAGATTACCATTACCTGTCTGAGTGTAGAGCCATTTCGTAAAGCTGTCACATCGGAACGTTCCCTTTTGCCATGTATATTTGCTACAAGCACCGTTGGAGTTATATTGTGAACAGACTTGCACAGCTGGGTTCGGTGTTGCTGAATACAGCGTGTAAGCGACATGAGGTCGTTGCTGATTTGAAATCGCAGTGATTTGATTAGCAGCAGATGAGTAAGGAGATTTATATCCAAAACTTGTTTTGGCCTTTGCTCCCCAATATTTTGTAGTTTTAAATCCACTTAAGCTGACATATTCAATCACATCTACATATGCCGTTTTGTTCATGACTTGAACAATATTGTTTGAACTTACATATACACCTGTATGCCCTAATGCACCAACAATTGGAACGTTGAGGTCTCGACCGAGTACATCACCGACTCGTGTAGGATTGCCTGCTGCTAAAGTAACTGAACTGATAGTGAGTAAACAGAGTGTAGAAATTATTTTAATCATGGACTTGTACCTATTGTTGGAATATCAAGTCCTGTCAGTTTTATTCAACGATGTTAACGTTTGATGTAATTCGTATCTGAAGTTGTAACAATACATAAGAATTTAATTTCACTACTCGATAATTATCTAATATTATAAATATAGACCTTGAGCGCTATTGATTTGAGTTTCAAATAAAAATTTATAATTTCAAACTTTACATTCTTATATCGAATACTTCACACATTAAGTGCTGCATAACTATGATTCAAAATTTAATAATTTCACTTTTACCTATTCTCATTTCTCTTTTATTGGGTTGGGGCATAGGTAAAGCTGCAAACGTTCAAGTTCGTAATATATTGGTCGGTCAAATTACGTTTTTGGTTTGGTTGCTTCTCATCTCTATTGGCTTTCAATTTGGCAGTGTATTGTTTGATAAAGATCTTGGTTCAAAAATATTAATTGAAGCTTTTATTTATTCAACAGTGTTAAGTGTGATTACCTTCGGACTTTTATTTAATCGTAGCCACTTTAAGGCTGAGCACCAAAAATCATTCAAGGATATGCTCAAACCTATTACCGAATGCTTGATTGCGATTGGAATGGTGTTGATCGGGATGGGGCTATATTGGCTATTACCCAAGACTTTATCAGGGGAAATGTTAAGCGCGATACTATTGTATGTGTTGATTTTTTTAATCGGAGTGGATTTGTCAACGATTAAAATTCAAGCCCTCACTATGAATCATATCAAAGTGCCATTTTTTTCAATCATTGCACTGTTTATTGGGGCTTATTTGACGAGTCATATCATGACTCAATCTTTTGTCGAACTCGTTGTGATGGGGAGTGGATTTGGTTGGTTCTCTCTTTCTGGTCCTTTAGTTGCTAAAGTTTTAGGACCTGAGCAGGGAACTTTTGCTTTGATCACAGATCTTGTACGAGAGTTTTATGCGATTGCATTGTTGTATTTATTAGGTCAGCGTTATCCAAAGCCAATCATTGGTGTATGTGGTGCCACGGCGATGGACTCGACTTTACCCTTTGTAAAAAACAATTGTTCACCATTAGATGTACAAATTGCAATTCTCAGTGGATTTTTCCTGACGCTCATTGCGCCGTTTTTTATTATTTTTTTTAGTAGTTTGATATGAATCCAAATTCTAGTGCTCAGCAGAAATAGGAAGGAGCTTCTCTGAATTTATACAATTGATCCTTTGATAGATCAGTAGATCGTTCACTAAACTTCGTTATAATCGCTTCATTGATAAAATAGAGAACAGATCATGCGCGTACTTGTGGTGATGGATCCCATCGAAAATGTAAACCTCAAAAAAGATTCGACCATGGCAATGCTTTGGGCTGCTGCACGTCGCGGTCATGAGTTAGGGTATGCACTTCAGGAAGATTTATATATCGATCAAGGCAAAGCTTTTGGTTTGATCTCACCACTTAAAGTGTTTGAGGATTATAATCATTACTATGAACTTGGTGAAAAACAGAAAGAATCTTTAGCCGCATACGATGTTGTACTCATGCGTAAAGATCCACCTTTTGATATGAACTTTGTTTATACAACTTATATTCTGGAACAAGCGGAACGTGAAGGTTCCTGGATTATCAATAAACCTCAAAGTTTGCGAGACTGTAACGAAAAGCTGTTCGCTACACAATTTCCAGAACTGCAGGTTCCGACTTTGGTAACTTCACAGCAAAGTTTAATCCGAGAGTTTATTGCTGAACATCAAGATGTGATTGTAAAACCGCTAGATGGGATGGGCGGTATGGGGATTTTCCGTTTAACTGCTGCAGGGGCAAATATCGGTTCAACTTTGGAAATGTTGACTCAAATGGGGCAGCAACCGATTATGGCGCAACGTTATATTCCTGAAATTGTGGATGGAGATAAGCGTATTCTGATGGTCAATGGTGAGCCAATTCCATATTGTTTAGCGCGTATCCCACAAAATGGTGAAACGCGAGGTAACCTTGCTGCTGGTGGGCGTGGTGAAGCACGTCCGTTGACTGAAAATGATAAGGTGATTGCTGCTAAAGTTGGACCATTCTTGCGTGAGAAGGGGCTGGTATTTGTTGGTCTTGATGTCATTGGAAACTATGTAACAGAAATTAATGTGACTAGTCCAACGTGTATACGTGAAATAGACGCACAATTTGGTACTTCTATCGCAGATACATTATTTGATGTTTTAGAAGCTGGACGTTAGTTGATCTGCAAAAAAGAGCCTAAATAGGCTCTTTTTTTTGCGTATATATTTTAAATAAATAATAGCTGGTCAATAGTCCTAGGGTGGAAAGACTTACGGTAACCCATGCGGCATTGGACCACTGGTGAGAAGACGAAACGAGAGCTGCTGTTGCTGGAGGAACAAGGAACTGCGCACATGCAGAAATTTGCAGCACTAAGCCCATACTGGATGCTGCTGCATTGACCTGTGGCGCGTATCTAAGCGTATTGGCAAAGACGGTCGTCGGAATAATGCCACCGATAAAAGAAAACAAAATAGCGCACAAATATTGCAACTCAAAAATCAACCAATTGGGTTGTGAAAATACAATCCAGCTACATAAAATTAGACTTAAAAAACTAAATTGAAGTAATTTAAAAGGAGCTATGCCTTTTTGAAGTAATACGCCTGCGCCAAAGGTTCCACCTAAGTTAGATAACACAACCATTGACACCAAAATTCCTGCAAGCTTTAAATCCATATTGAATGAGACATAAAGACTGGGTAAAAAACCTGTGAGTGTGATCCATTGACTGGTATAGCAAGCAAAGATAACGGCTAGACAGAGAATGGGTGGATGGGTCACGGTGGCTTTAACAATAGATAAAAAAGAGTTGGAGGTTGATGTGTTCAGTGGTGCTGTTGTTACAGTGGTTTGTTTATCGTCATAACGTAAAAAATGGTAAATCATCAAGGCAACTAGCCAACACAAGGCACCAAATAATGCCCAAATGTGTTGCCAACTGAGCCATTCGAGTAATACAGGAATGGTCAAAATAGCAAGACTAACCCCAACTCCCATATAAGAACTCCATAACCCCATTTTAAAATTCATGGTTTCAGGTGTGCTCAGTCGTTTTAAAATTGCGGGAGCGCAAAGACTAATGGTGAGAAATCCAATGCCTTCCATAAATCGAAAAAAATAAAGGCTAATACTATGATCAATCCATAAGCCTGCAAAACTACTCATCCCCAATAGAATGAGTGCAAAAATAAGACATTTTTTGAGTCCTATTTTCTCAGATACAGCACCAATACACAGGGCAAATAGCATTCCAGCACCTTGAACCAGTGATAAGGATAGGCCTGCTTGGGTGAAACTTAGATTTAAATCTTTTTGAAGAATTGGAATAACAGCAGAAAGTTTACCGACATGAATTGCAGCAAGGTAGCCTGCCAAAATAATCCAAATGTCATAAGATGATATTTTTGACATTTGCGTTTAAAAATCCTTTTATTCGCGAGCTGAATCTCAATGAGATATAGCAATATCATAAATAGAACTATTGCCTCATACTATTTAGACATAAGTTTATATCCAACATGGTGGTAGCGCAGATACGAAGGAACAATAGAGCCAATACTGTGGTGGTTTTTAATGTGCACATTAATCATTATTTTGGTGCGTTATAAACTAGATCGAATGGTAAAATACATAAAAAAGGCACAACTCATAATAAATCTAGTTTAAACTCTGAAATCATATGAAAAAAACAATTAAAGGGTCCGTGAAAAAAAGTAAATAAACTTTCATGGATATACGATTGTGATTACAATTGATGCCTTATATAAAATTTTCTGTTAGCTCTTAGATTTGAAGAATTAGACCGTGACACAAGCTCAGCATAAACAACCTAAACATGTCATGATGATGGCTGCAGGTACAGGTGGACATGTATTTCCTGCCCTAGCAGTTGCTCAGGAATTACAACAGCAAGGTGTCGAAGTGTCATGGTTGGCAACGCCTTCAGGTATGGAAAACCGCTTGCTTAAAAATCACCAAATTCCAATTTATCAAATTGATATTCAGGGTGTGCGTGGAAATGGAATCGTCCGTAAGCTGCAAGCCCCTTTTAAAATTTTAAAAGCAACGCTTAGCGCAATGCGCTATATGAAACGATTAAACGTAGATGCAGTCGCTGGTTTTGGCGGTTATGTTGCAGGTCCTGGTGGTTTGGCTGCGCGTATTCTTGGTATTCCTGTCATCATTCATGAGCAAAATGCAGTAGCGGGTTTCACCAATACCCAATTGGCTCGTGTTGCTAAAACGGTCTGTCAGGCATTCCCGAAAACATTTCCAGAAAATCATAAAATCGTGACTACAGGTAATCCCGTACGTAAGGAAATTTCTGCGATATTGAGCCCTGCTTGGCGATATCAAGAGCGAGAAAAAACCAATCAGCCTATTCGAATTTTAATTGTAGGCGGCTCTTTGGGCGCACAAGCATTGAATGAGCGCGTACCCGAAGCACTGAAACAATTAGATGTTCCTTTAAGTGTTTATCATCAGTGTGGTCAAAATCATGCTGATAGCACGCGGGCACGTTATGCCGATGCTCCTGATCATTTACAGGTAGAAGTTCAACCGTTTATTGAAAATATGGCGGAAGCCTATGCCAATGCCGATCTTGTAATCTGTCGTGCTGGTGCACTGACGGTCACTGAGATTGCTACTGCGGGTGTTGCAGCCGTATTTGTACCTTTGCCAAGTGCAGTAGATGACCACCAAACCGCGAATGCCAAATTCCTAGCAGATATTAATGCTGCAAAAATTTGTCCACAAGCGACACTCACTCCTGATTCATTAAAAGCAGTTTTATTGCCACTCATGAACCGTACATTGTTGACGGAAATGGCTGTTAAAGCACGTCAACAAGCTCAACCAGATGCAACTCAGCGTGTGGTTGGTTTAATTCAAGATTTGTAAGTTTTAGAGAAAATTATGTCTTCAACGAACCCAGCTGATAAAGCAAAAAACCTGATTAAAATTCCTGAAATGCGCCGTATCAAGCATATCCATTTTGTGGGTATTGGTGGTGCAGGAATGTGCGGGATTGCGGAAGTCTTAAAAAACCAAGGCTATAAAGTTTCAGGGTCGGATATTAAAGCCTCTAAAACCACTGCACAGCTTGAAGAAAATGGCATTAAAGTTCATATCGGACACGCTGCTGATAATATTAACGGTGCGAATGTATTGGTTGTATCGACTGCGATTGACCAAGAAAACCCAGAAATTAAAGCAGCGATTGAAACACGCATCCCTGTAGTTCGTCGTGCGGAAATGTTGGGCGAGTTGATGCGTTACCGTCATGGTATTGCGGTTGCAGGTACACATGGTAAAACCACAACAACAAGTTTGGTGACCTGTATGCTTGCTGAAGAAAACATGGATCCGACATACGTGATTGGTGGTTTGCTTAATCGCTCTGGAGTAAATGCTGCTTTAGGTGCGAGTCGTTATATTGTAGCTGAAGCAGATGAATCTGATGCTTCATTCCTATATTTAGAACCAATGGCCGCTATTGTTACCAACATTGATGCTGATCATATGGATACTTATGGTGGTAGCTTCGATGTGTTGAAAGATACTTTTGTTCAATTCTTGCAGAAACTTCCGTTCTACGGTTTAGCCGTGGTGTGTGGCGATGATCAAAATATTCGTGAAATCATGCCACGTATTGGTCGACCTGTTTTAACTTATGGTTTTAACGAAGATAACGATATTCGTGCTGTAGATGTGGTACAAGAAGGGATGCAATCACATTTTACTGTGCTTCGCAAAAACAAAGAGCCACTCAAGTTAACCATTAATATGCCTGGTTTGCATAACATCCTTAATGCGTTAGCTGCGATTGGTGTGGCAACTGATGAAGGTGTATCTGATGCTGCAATCGCTCGTGCTTTAGAAAGTTTTAGTGGTGTAGGGCGTCGTTTCCAAATTCAAGGTGAATTTGAGTTAGGTGATGGAACGGTCAAACTGGTTGATGATTATGGTCACCATCCAAAAGAAGTTGAAGCAACGATTAAAGCTGCGCGTGCAAGTCATCCTGATCGTAGACTTGTGATGATGTTCCAACCTCACCGTTTTAGCCGTACACGTGATTGTTTTGATGATTTCGTTGATGTCTTGTCACAAGTCGATCAATTACTGCTATTAGAAGTATATTCTGCAGGTGAAAAGCCGATTGTTGGTGCAGATAGTCGCTCATTGGCAAGAAGTATCCGATTGCGTGGTGATGTTGAACCAATCTTGATTGATCCAGTAGAAGGGAATTTGCCAAATGTGATACAAAAAGTGTTACAAGCAAATGACTTGTTATTGACTCAAGGTGCGGGTAACGTTGGAGCAATTTCAATTGAGCTTGCTCAGAACCAGCTCTATTTAAAATAATCGTCGTTTGATGATTTGGCTAAATTGAAAATTTTATAAGTTTAAGGAACTAAACGTGTCAAATGCTTCTAAATTCGGCAAAGTTGCTGTATTGCTTGGTGGTAAATCTGCAGAGCGTGAGGTGTCATTAGATAGTGGTAAGGCTGTACTTGAAGCATTGGTACGTTCAGGGGTGAATGCAGAGGGTTTTGACCCTCAAGAACGCAGTGTTACTGAACTGGTAAATTACGATCGTGCATTTATTGTGTTACATGGTCGTGGTGGAGAAGATGGTCAAATCCAAGGCGCATTAGAGTGGTTAAATATTCCATATACTGGAACTGGTGTGCAGGGGTCGGCTATCGGAATGGATAAAGTAAAGACCAAGCAAATTTGGCAAGGTTCTGAACTTCCTACAGCGCCATACCGCATTGTTTCTAAAGATACTGATGCACAAGCACTCGTTGCAGAGCTTGGATTACCACTGATTATCAAACCCGTGCACGAAGGCTCGAGTGTGGGCATGAGTAAGGTTGAGAAAGCAGAGGATTTAGCTGAAGCAATTAAAAAAGCGACTCAACATGATGCCGTGGTCATGGCTGAGAAGTGGATTACAGGTCGTGAATTTACGATTTCATTTTTAAATGGACAACCATTACCAGTCATCCGTTTACAACCTCCAGCTGATGTAGCCTTTTATGATTATGAAGCTAAATACCAACGTAATGATGTTGAATATGGTATCCCTTGTGGTTTGAGTGAAGCTGAAGAAAAAAGTTTACAAGCGCTTTGCTTACGAGCGTTTCAAGCTGTTGGGGCAAGTGGTTGGGGTAGAATTGATGCTATGCAGGACGAGCAAGGTCAATTTTGGCTGCTAGAAGTGAATACTGTTCCAGGCATGACCAGTCATTCATTGGTACCAAAAGCAGCTCAAGCGGTAGGTTATAGTTTTGAAGATTTGTGTTTGGCTATTTTAGAGCAAACCTTAGCGAAAGAATCACACTAATTTATGGCTCAACTACCTCCATCGATGCGTCGCAAACGTGCGGCGATTACATCGATTCATGACAAACCACCGACTCGCAAAGAGAAAATGATTAATGCGGGTGGTTGGGTCATGCTTATTTTTGCATGTTGTGTACTTTTGGTCGGGATTTATGGCTTATATAGCGTCATGACCAGTGCAAAAGTAGCATCTTTGGATGTGGTTGGTCTGCAAGCCGAGCCTGAAATTAGTCAAGTAAAACAGCAGTTAATGCCTACCATTACAGGCAATTATTTTACTGCTGATCTTGAGCAAATTCGTGATAAGGCATTAGAGATTTCTTGGGTAGATCGAGTGGTCATCTCTAGAGCTTGGCCAGACGGTATTAAGGTTCGTGTTATTCCGAAACATCCGATTGCACGTTGGGGAACAGGACGTCTGTTAAGTGATCAGGGTGTGGTGTATACAGAGGCGTACTCTAGAAATCACGCTAATTTACCACTTATGCATGGTCCGTCAGATCAGTCAAAAGTCATGATGAGACGTTATCATGAAATTAATCAACTGTTTAGTCCAGTTAATCTGCGTTTGAAAGAGCTATATTTAACAGATCGTCGGACATGGTTTATGCAGTTCGATTCGGGTTTACGTATTATTGTGGATCAGGATCAGACCATGAGCAAACTGCAACGATTGAGTCACTTATCTCAAGCAGATCTGAAAGTGGTTTGGCCAAGAGTTTCAGCGATTGACTTACGTTACCGTAATGGCTTGGCGATTCAATGGAAAAATGCGACACCACCAAAGATTATAAATGGTCAGTTTGTTGTAACCATTAATGACATTAACATTGCAGATTCAAGAGTTGCAAAGCCATAATACGTGGCTTTAAAAATAGGCATAAGCCAGATATAAACAATGAAGAAAATGGTAGTGAATCATGAATGAGGCTGTTCCCTCAGTTGTTGCGATAGACATTGGGACACATAAAGTTTCAGTTCTAATTGGTAAAGTACATGCGCCGGATAATATCCAGGTCATCGGTATGGCGACTGCGCGAAATAAAGGCATGAACAAAGGAAAAATTGTTAGCCTTGAAAAAGTGATCTCTGCGATTAAGAATGCGGTACAAGAAGCAGAAGATATGGCGGAGTGTCGTGTGCATTCAGCATGGGTATCGATCCCGAGTACAGAACTGCAAAGTGCTTATGCGACAGGCCGGACACCGATTTCTAATCCAGAACGCACCATTACGACTTCAGAAGTGGTTAAAGCTTTAGAAATGGCAAAAGCCAGTCATTTAACTTCTGATCATTATCTTGCAAGTGCAGTGCCATTGGGTTTTGAGTTGGATGATTCACCTGAGTGGGTGCATAATCCAATTAACCTTTCAGCAAATAGCATGACGGCGCATTATCAACTCATGATGCTACCAATCAGCACCATGCAAAATTTAGATCGTGCAATGAAAGGCGCCAATATTTTTGTCGAAAAGATGGTGATTTCATGTTTAGCAACGGCTGAAGGTGCATTGCTAAAAGATGAAAAAGAGTATGGTGTATGCTTATTGGATATTGGGGCTGGTACAACCAATATTGCAGTTTATATTGAAGGTCATTTAGTGCTAGCACACACCATTCAACGTGGTGGTGAAAATGTAACGCGTGATATCGCTGCAGTATTGCAAACGACGACTGAAGAAGCTGAACGACTTAAATTGCTTTATGGTTGCGTTGATTTACAGCAAGTCAAACCTGAACATATGATCGAGTTTGAAGCGATCGATGGTCCTCAGGCGATCAGTCGGATTGAGCTATCAGAGATTATTATTGCACGTTACGAAGAAATTCTTTCTATGGTGCGTGATGAGTTACAACAACGTGGTGCGCTACAAAGTTTATACCACGGTGTAGTTTTAAGTGGTGATGCATGTCAGATTGAGGGTATGATCACATTATCACGTCGTATGTTGGGTGTTTCTGCTCATTTAGGCAACCCTCCGCTACAAGTATATGCGGATGATCAACATTTACCTGCATTAAGACGTTCAATGTATTCTACCGCAACAGGACTGCTGTTATTTAGTCAAAGCGATTTACAAGAATCGGTTGAGCAACCTGAAGAAGTGAATAAGCGTCCATTATTAGAGCGCATAGCGAATGGTTGGAATGCGTTTAATAACAAATTGAAAGGTATTTTTTAAGTTTAGTTTTTAAGGGAGTATTGTTTGCAACTTGTAAGAGCAACTTCATGTGCTTGACAAGAATGTGATTGCAACGCATCCTAAAAACAAATTTTTATTATTGAAGATCAAGGCAGTATACGGGCTTAAGTGACTGCCAAATTTATTAGGAAAAGTTAAGGTCATGGCTTCATTTGAATTTTTAGAAGATGAACAAACCGATAATAACGGTCAAGCCCGTTTTACTGTGTTTGGTGTTGGTGGCGGTGGTGGTAATGCCGTACAACACATGGTGCAATCTGATATCAAAGGCGTGAAATTTGTTTGTGCAAATACAGATAAACAAGCTTTGGATCGTATGAATGCGCCATTCAAAATCCAATTGGGCCAACAAAGTACGCGTGGACTAGGTGCAGGAGCAAATCCTGATGTCGGTCAAATTGCAGCAGAAGAAAGTCGCGAATTAATCCGTCAGCATCTGGAAGGTGCAGATATGGTATTTGTTACTGCCGGCATGGGTGGTGGTACTGGTACTGGTGCAGCACCAGTCGTGGCTGAAATAGCACAAGAAATGGGTATTTTGACGGTTGGTGTTGTCACCACTCCATTTAACTTCGAGGGTCGTCGTCGTCAACGTTCTGCTGAAAAAGGGATCGAAGAACTTGAAAAGCATGTTGACTCATTGATTATCATTCCAAACCAACGCCTACTTAGCGTTTATGGTGATATCTCGATGCAAGATGCTTATCGCAAAGCGGATGATGTCTTGCTTAACGCGGTACGAAGTATCTTTGATCTAGTTGTGCGTCCTGGTCATATCAACCTTGACTTCGCCGATTTAAAAACAGCGATGAGCACACGCGGTTATGCGATGATGGGTGAAGGTAAGAGTAGCGGTCCAGATCGTGCTGAAGATGCAGCGCGTCTTGCGATTCGCAGTCCGTTGCTTGACAACGTAAATATTATGAACGCGAAGGGTGTTTTAATTAATATCACTGGCGGTAATGATGTTACCTTACGTGAAACTGAAATTATCACAGATGTTGTCAATCAAATTGTTGATCTGGATGAAGGTGAAGTCTTCTTTGGTACTGTATTTGATCCAGATGCGCGTGATGAAATCCGTGTTACTGTGATTGCGACAGGTTTAACTCGTAATGCGAATGAAACGGAAGTGAAGCGCCGTGCGCCAGTGAGTGTAAACCCATCAGTTGGTGGACAAGCTGCTGCTTTGGATGAAGATGATGTTCCAGCAATCAGTAAACGTCAGAATCAAGAGAGTGTAGCCCCAGAGCCTTCTGCAGCGCCTCGATCTGCACCAATGAGCATTCAAGATTATCTTAAAAATCAACAGCGTAAATAACATGTAACATAATGTGTTTACGATGATCAAACAGAAAAGGTGGCGCTTATGCCACCTTTTTGATTTTTATCAATGGCTAAATGTGCTAACGTATACTAGATTTTAGATGAATATTGAAGAAACATGTTGAAACAACGCACCCTGAAACGAGTCGTGAAAGCGAGTGGTATCGGATTACACAGTGGGCAAAAAGTAATGATTAACTTTGTACCACATGTAGCTGATGGGGGTATTGTTTTTCGTCGTATTGATTTAAATCCGCCTGTAAATATTCCTGCTAATGCGATGCTGATTCAAGAAGCATTTATGTGTTCGAATTTGGTACAAGAAAATGCCAAAGTTGGGACTATCGAACATATTATGAGTGCGATTGCAGGTCTTGGTATTGATAATCTGATTATTGAAGTATCAGCTTCAGAAGTTCCAATTATGGATGGAAGCGCCGGTCCATTTATCTATTTACTCATGCAAGGTGAGTTGATAGAGCAAGAAGCGCCTAAAAAATTTATAAAAATATTAAAACCTGTAGAAGCATTAATTGACGATAAGCGCGCTATTTTTAATCCGCATGATGGTTTTCAACTTAATTTTACGATTGATTTCGATCACCCAGCCTTTGCCAAAGAATATCAGTCTGCCAGTATTGATTTCTCAACGGAAACATTTGTTTATGAAGTCAGTGAGGCACGTACTTTCGGCTTTATGAAAGATTTGGATTATCTTAAGGCGAATAATTTAGCTTTGGGTGCTAGTTTAGAGAATGCAATTGGTGTTGATGATTCAGGTGTCGTGAACGAAGAAGGTTTACGATTTGCTGATGAATTTGTACGTCATAAAATATTGGATGCGGTGGGTGATCTTTATTTACTCGGACATCAAATTATTGCGAAGTTTGATGGTTACAAATCTGGACATGCACTCAATAATCAACTGCTTCGCAATGTTCAGATTGATCCATCTAATTATGAAATTGTAACATTTGATGACGAAAAGTCTTGTCCAATTCAATATGTAAGTGTGATCTAAGTCATTGTCTTCAGGTTAAATGTTATAGTGTAACATTGTTAAGTGTGACTTAATTCGCTTTTAAAATAGTGAATGACGTTTAAATCAAATGGTCCAGTTACTTTTTATTGCTTGCCAAACGTATCATAGCTTGGCTAAGCTTAGGATCGTTCACAAAACTAGCAGCGTTGAGTAACATTTCTTGCGTTGTCGGACATAAAGAAGTTTTGGAATTTTCAGTTTGTGTTTGGGGAATTTCTTTTTTTGCTCGAAGACGAACTTGGATTTTTTGTAAATCTTTGAGTTCAGGGATTTGTGATAACTGAGAAATATACTGTTTTTGAAGGTAACCGAGTTGACTAATCATGGCTTGATTTTCACCGGTGATGGTCAAAATACCGTATTGATAACAGACAACTTGCCATTGTTCATTTTTGGGCAATAGCGGTTGAATTAATTTTGTAAGTCTCTGCCAGTCAGCAACTTGCTTTGTGAGAAACGATAAGTTTCCTGTTTTTATGTGTTGTCTTGTTTGTTGAAACATATTTTTTGGTTCTGACATACATTGTTCCTACATTGTTTTGTCTTAATCTTAAACGCTTGTTTCTTTCGATATCAAGGAAGAGATCACACAAGAGACTTGAGTAAGAACAGTTTAATGAGGTTTATATGTATACGCGACGTATTTTATTAGCGTTTTCTTTAGCAGCTTCAGCAGCTTCGGTTGCATTTGCAGATTTAGTTCAATTAGATGCCACACAAGCCTCCAATCCTGATCGATTGGAAGAGTTAACAAGAACACTATCACAAGGTTCTTATAGTCATCCTGATGACATGGACATTCCAGCGACAGCACAAGTCGATGTGACAGTTCGAGCGAAGACGGATCCAATCGAATTAAATAATGCGCTGCTTAATAGTAAATACCCTGCTCAAAAAACTACAACGACAAGTTCAAATCGTTACTCTTCAAATAATGCATATTCATGGTTAGTGACACACCCGCTTCCAACTGGTCGTGTCAGTTCAAATTATGGCGGCCGAACAATGGGCGGCCGTGCTGAAAACCATTCAGGCTTAGATCTTGCTGCACCAACAGGCACTCCAATTTATGCAACCGGTCCAGGTATAGTGACCAAATCAGGTTGGGGTACAGGTTATGGTCAATATGTTGAAATCAACCACGGTAATGGGTATATCACACGATATGCACATGCTTCACGCTTGATTGCTAAAGTAGGTGATAAAGTCACTGCTGGTGAGCATATTGCCAATGTGGGTTGTACTGGACGTTGTACTGGTCCTCACTTACATTATGAAGTGGTCAAAGATGGTCAGCGTAAAAACCCTTCAACTTACCTAGCGATGTTGCCTTAATTAATTATCAAACCTCATTAATACACATCCATTGTTAAGTCGTTTGAATAAATCGCCAAGCAAACTCTTGGCGATTTTCGTTTTTGCTGTCAGGTCACCTGATTAAATTTAAGATTAGAATAAAGCTTTGTATAAAAAAACAGCAATATTGGCGTTTTAGTGTTAATTTGTGTAATAAATGGTCAAGTACTATTTATTATCGAAATATTAGTCTAATGTCGTATTCATTTATAGCCATAACTGCGTATCGCGAAAATATGTTAAATATAGGGCATACAAATAGGCATGAATATAGGTGTAATATGGCGTATTACGGTGATACCGACGCACAAGAAACCCAAGAGTGGCAGGACGCTTTTGACTCTGTTTTACAGCATATGGGGACGGAAAGAGCAGCCTTTCTTCTTGAAAAACTGTATCAACGTGCGATTGCGAAACATGTTCCCATTCAGCGTCTAAATACTCCTTACTTAAATACGATTTCAGTAGAAGAGCAACCTGCAATGCCTGGTGATCCAGATATGGAGCGCCGAATTCGTGCTTTGATTCGTTGGAATGCTTTAGCAATGGTGCTTCGCGCCAATAAAACAGGCGACGATCTTGGTGGTCACTTAGCCAGCTTTGCATCTTCTGCAACTTTATATGATGTTGGCTTTAACCATTTCTTCCGTGCGAACAGTGATAACTTCGGCGGTGACATGATTTATTATCAAGGTCACTGTGCACCAGGGATTTATGCGCGCTCATTCTTGGAAGGTCGTTTAACTGAAGAGCATCTGAACAATTTCCGTCGTGAAGTTGATGGTATTGGTTTACCTTCGTACCCACATCCATACTTAATGCCAGACTATTGGCAGTTCCCAACGGTATCGATGGGTCTGGGTCCAATCATGTCCATTTATCAAGCACATATTCAAAAGTACTTGATGAACCGCGGTTTGATTAAAGAAGAAGATCGTAAGGTTTGGGCTTATCTTGGCGATGGTGAGATGGATGAGCCAGAAAGTACTGGTGCAATCTCGTTGGCAGGTCGTGAAAAGTTAGACAACTTGGTTTGGGTTGTAAACTGTAACTTGCAACGTTTAGATGGTCCAGTTCGTGGTAATGGTAAGATCATCCAAGAACTTGAGTCTTTATTCCGTGGTGCAGGTTGGCGCGTGATTAAAGTAGTATGGGGTCGTCATTGGGATCCACTACTTGCTAAAGATGAATCTGGTGCGCTTAAAGCCATTATGGAAGAAGCTGTAGATGGTGATTATCAGCGTTATCAAGTGAAAGGTGGTGCTTATACACGTGCGCACTTCTTTGGTAAATATCCTGAAGCTGAAGAGTTAGTTAAACACTTAAGTGATGAAGATATCGATAATTTAAATCGTGGCGGTCACGATCCTTACAAAGTATATGCTGCTTATGCAGAAGCCATGAAATCTACAGGTCAGCCAACGGTTATTCTCGCGAAAACTGTTAAAGGTTACGGCTTATCTGAAGAAATTGAAGCGGTCAATAAAACGCATCAAATCAAGAAAATGCAACTTGAATCGCTTAAATATGTACGTAACCGTTTCAACTTGCCATTTACCGATGAGCAACTTGAAGAAGTTCCATTTTATCGCCCAAGTGAAAACTCGCCTGAAATTAAGTATATGAAGGCTCGCCGTGAGGCATTAGGTGGTTACTTACCAGCACGTCGTAAAGAGAGCGAATCTTTAGCGATTCCTGAGTTGTCTGTATTTGATGCAGTGTTAGCTGGTTCTAATGGTAAGCAACAATCAACGACCATGGTGATGGTACGTTTAATCTCTGCACTACTGAAAGAAAAAGCAATTAAAGACCGTGTGGTACCAATTGTTCCAGATGAGGCGCGTACTTTCGGTTTAGAAGGGATGTTCCGTCAATTGGGCATTTATGCCGCGCACGGTCAAAAATATACCCCTGAAGATCAAGAGCAGTTGATGCATTACCGTGAAGCGAAAGATGGTCATATGCTTCAAGAGGGGATCAATGAAGCAGGTGCGATGAGTGCTTGGGCTGCTTTAGGAACAAGTTATTCAACCAATAACCTTCCTATGATCCCGATGTACATGTATTACTCAATGTTTGGCTTCCAACGTATTGGTGATATTGCATGGGCGGCAGGTGATGCACAGGCGCAAGGTTTCTTATTGGGTGCAACTGCTGGTCGTACTACGCTGAATGGTGAAGGTCTACAGCATCAAGATGGTCACTCACATATTCTTGCGAATACGATTCCAAATTGTATTTCTTATGATCCATGTTTCGGATATGAACTTGCGGTGATTGTACATGACGGTCTAAAACGCATGTATGTGGATCAGGAGCGTGTGTTCTATTACTTAACTGTAATGAATGAGAACTATGAGCATCCAGCGATGCCACAAGGTGCTGAAGAAGGCATTAAACGTGGTATGTATTTACTTGAGGAAGATGAAAAAGCCACAGTTCAGCTTTTAGGTTCAGGTGTAATTCTGCGTGAAGTGATTAAAGCGGCTCAAATCTTACGTGATGAATATCAAATTCATTCGAATGTCTACAGCGTAACAAGCTTTAATGAGCTTGCGCGTGATGGTATGGCGTGCGAAGAATATAATCGTTTACATCCACTTACTGAAGATGTAAAAGAAGCATGGGTGTCGAAGCAGTTGCGTGGTACGAAAGGTATCGTCGTTTCTGCAACAGATCATATGCGTGCTTACAGTGAGCAAATTCGCGCTTACCTTCCAGATAACCGTCCATTTGTAGCATTAGGTACAGACGGTTATGGTCGCTCAGATACACGTGCAAAACTTCGTAGCTACTTTGGTGTAGATGCTGCACATATTGTTGTTGCGACACTGAAGAAACTTGCTGACGAGGGTGAAGTAGATGCGCGTCTAGTTAAAGATGCGATTTCTAGCTTTGAATTAGATACTGACCGTCCAGTCGCTTGGGCGCCTCAAACAACGCCTGAACTTCACGCTGTAGCTGACTACAAAGAGGAGAACTAAGCATGCAAATTACGACTCCTGATATTGGTGTAGATAAAGCTACAGTGGCTGAAATTTTGGTCAAAGTGGGTGATACGATTAGTGTCGATGACAGCATTGTTTTGTTGGAGTCTGACAAAGCATCTGTTGAAGTGCCAAGCACTTCAGCAGGTGTGGTGAAAAGTATTTTGGTGAGCCTTGGTGACGAAGTTGCTGAAGGTGCGGTTTTGGTAGAGCTTGAAGCGGAGGGGCAAACGTCATCTGAAGCACCTACAGCACAAGTTGAAGAATCGAAAGCACAAGCTCACGCAGAACCTGTAGCCCAATCTCAAGCGGAAGCACCAAAAGCAGCAACGGCATCTGAAACTGTTGATGTTCAAGTACCAGACATTGGTGTTGAAAAAGCCACTGTGGGTGAGATCTTGGTTGCGGTTGGCGACGAAATTGATGCCGATCAAAGTATCATTGTTGTTGAGTCTGACAAAGCGACAGTCGAAGTTCCAAGTGCTGTTGCGGGTACAGTTGAATCGATTGAAATTTCAGTCGGTGATACAGTCAAAGAAGGTGTTGTGATTCTGAAAGTGAAAACAGCAGCTTCAGTATCAAACGTGGCGCAAGCTGCTGCAGAAACTACACCGATGACTGCTCTAGCTGCAGCGGCACCACCTGCAGAATCAACAAAAGTGACAGTTGCTTCAGCGCCAGCAGGTAAAGTTGAGATTGCTGTCCCTGACTTAGGTGTAGACAAAGCTGCTGTAGCTGAAATTTTAGTGGCTGTTGGTGATAAGGTTGAAAAAGACCAAAGCATCATTGTGGTTGAATCAGATAAAGCGACCGTTGAAGTACCAAGTACCACCACAGGTGTGATTACCGCAATTCATATTGAATTGGGTCAAAACGTGTCTGAAGGCGTGGCTTTAGTTACGATTGAGGCTGAAGGTCAAGTAGCCCCAGTTACAGAAGCCCCTGTAGCAGCACCAGTGAGTACAAAAGCGGAAGCACCAAAAGCAGTCCCTGCGCAAGCTGGTGCTCCTGTACAAACAGCTGCTCCTTCAGCAGATAAGCTGACCAAAGAGCAAAATGCAGCAAATGCTAAAGTATATGCTGGTCCTGCGGTACGTAAGTTGGCGCGTGAGCTTGGTGTTGTGTTGGCAGAAGTCAAAGCTTCTGGTCCACATGCACGCTTAATGAAAGAAGACATCTTTGCGTATGTGAAAACACGTTTAACTGCACCAGCACCTGTAACTGCTGCACCGACAGTTGCTGCACCAGCAGGGTTGCCTAAATTACCAAGTTTTGATGCCTTTGGTGGTGTAGAAGAAAAAGCGTTAACACGTTTACAGCAAGTGTCTATTCCACAGTTGTCATTGAACAATTATATCCCGCAAGTGACCCAATTCGATGCGGCAGATATTACGGAGCTTGAAGCATGGCGTAATGAGCTTAAAGGCAACTTTAAGAAAGAAGGCATTAGCCTGACCATTATGGCATTCATCATCAAGGCTGTAGCGCATTTGCTAAAAGAAGAACGTGAGTTTGCAGGTCATTTGTCTGATGATGGCAAAACCGTATTACTGCGTAAAGAAATCCATATGGGCATTGCTGTTGCTACACCAGATGGTTTAACAGTGCCTGTGCTACGTAATCCAGATCAAAAATCAATTAAGCAAATCGCAGTTGAACTCGGTGAGTTGGGTCAAAAAGCGCGTGATAAGAAATTGTCACCGAAAGATCTGCAAGGTGCCAACTTCACGATTTCAAGCCTAGGCGCAATTGGTGGTACGGCATTCACTCCGCTTGTCAACTGGCCGCAAGTGGCAATCTTGGGTATTTCACCTGCAACGATGCAACCTGTGTGGAATGGACAAGGTTTTGATCCACGTTTAATGCTTCCATTGTCATTGTCTTATGACCATCGTGTCATTAATGGTGCTGATGCTGCTCGCTTTACCAATAAACTGACGAAGCTGCTTAAAGATATTCGTACATTGCTCATCTAAATATTTTTAACGTATTTTGTCTGCAGAATCAAAACCTCACTTCGGTGGGGTTTTTATTTGTAAAAACAAAAAGCCAGGATTATAATGGATAAACTTCATTGGGGAGTAGCCGCTGTTCTGCAATAGAACAGGTGATGGTCAACATATTTGCTCTAAAACGAGCATGGTCATCATAGCAAAGAACCAAATGAGCTCTATTTGAGCTTTCTTTTGTTGGCAAGACCTTTGATTTACCATTCTGCGGATTTTTGGCTAGCAGGGATGGTGGGTCATTGGTATTTGTTATGCTAGCCAGAGAAAGACATCATGTATGAATTCCTTCTGTCTACAGGTATCGTCGCACTAGCTGAAATGGGTGATAAAACCCAATTGTTAGCTTTACTTCTTGCTGCACGCTTTCGTAAACCCGTTCCAATCTTAATTGCTATTTTGTTAGCGACAATTGTCAATCATGGAGTTTCCGCTGCTCTAGGACAATGGGTTACAACAATTTTAAGTCCCGAGATCCTCATGTGGATTCTAGCAATAGGATTTATTGCTATGGCTGCTTGGATGCTGGTCCCTGATGAACTAGAGGATGAGTCAGCAAGTATTCAACAATGGCAAAAATTTGGCGTTTTTGGAGCGACATTTATTTTATTTTTCTTGGCTGAAATTGGCGACAAAACGCAGATTGCGACAGTGGCACTTGCTGCACGTTTTGACAGTATCTGGTGGGTGATGGCTGGAACGACATTAGGTATGATGATCGCTAATGCGCCGGCAGTATTTATTGGTGATAAATTGGCGAATCGATTACCTATTTCCTTGATTCACAAAATTGGCGCAATAATTTTCCTTGTCATTGGTGTGGGCACTTTAGTGCAACATTATTGTTTATAAATGGTTGTATACGCATAAAGATCTGAATCTTCAAAAGATTTAGTTTATTTATAAATAGTATTGAAATAATGCACCATGAAAGTGATTCATAATGGTGCATTTTTTTAATGGAAGTTATTGATTAGTAAATAAATATAATAAAAATAAATCTTGTTTTTGAAATTAAGTTTTTTTAGGATTTCGTCACTAAAAATTATTTTTAAGAGATTTAAAAATGCTCTCTCAGATTTCTGCACAGGATGCGTGTTTAAGTTGTGGTGCTTGTTGTGCCTATTTCCGTGTTTCATTTTATGGTGCGGAAGCGATGAACATTCCTACCGAGATGGTTGAGGATATTAACCCTGTATATGCTTGTATGGTGGGGACGAATCAAACTAACCCGCGATGCGTTGCTCTAGAAGGAGAAATAGGGAAGCAGGTCTCTTGCTCGATCTATACGGTTCGCAGTTCATCGTGTAGAGAGGTCCAAGCCGGAGATGCGCAATGTGCCAAAGCTCGACAAGCCCATCATCTGATCCCATTAATTGATATTGAAATTGTTCCATCGTCGAATGATGACGATTACGATCAGGTCAGTTAATTTGAATGATTTAAAATATGCTTCTGTTTTATATGCTCTTATTATGATTTTTTCGGATAGTAAATTGCATAAAAATAGGGGTGGTGGGTAAATTTCATAAAATTGTCGATAATAAGAAATGAAATTTACCTTAAAATTTGTATATAATGGCGCACGGAAATTACCAGTGAGACTGTTATGTTGACCATCGTTCAAGACGCGTTAACTTTTGATGATGTCCTATTACTCCCTGCCTACTCTACTGTTCTCCCAAAAGATGTCTCTCTAAAGACACGTTTAACTCGCGGCATTAATTTGAATATCCCTCTTGTGTCTGCAGCAATGGATACGGTGACTGAATCCCGTATGGCAATTGCAATGGCACAAAATGGCGGTATTGGTATCCTTCATAAAAATATGGATATTGCAGCGCAAGCTGCTGAAGTACGCCGTGTGAAAAAATTTGAAGCAGGCATGGTGAAAGATCCAATTACAGTAACCCCTGAAACGACTGTGCGTGAGTTAATCGCAATTACGCAAGCGAACAATATCAGCGGTGTGCCAGTGGTGAAAGATGGCAAAGTAGTTGGTATTGTGACAGGTCGTGATACACGCTTTGAAACTAATCTTGAACAGCCAGTAAGCAACATCATGACTGGTCAAGATCGTTTGGTCACCGTTCGCGAAGGTGAATCGAAAGAAAACATTCAGGCACTTCTCCAAAAAAATCGCATTGAGAAAGTGATTGTTGTTGGCGAAAACAACGAACTAAAAGGTTTAATCACTGTAACAGATTTTAATAAGGCTGAGCTTTATCCAAATAGCTGTAAAGATGACTTAGGTCGTTTACGTGTGGGTGCTGCAGTTGGTACAGGTGTTGAAACTCCAAGCCGTGTTGAAGCATTGGTTGATGCGGGTGTTGACGTGATTGTAGTCGATACTGCACATGGTCACTCTGCTGGTGTTATCGAGCGCGTACGTTGGGTTAAAGCCAACTACCCACAAGTTCAAGTCATTGGCGGTAACATTGCGACTGGCGATGCTGCATTGGCTTTACTTGATGCAGGCGCAGATGCTGTGAAAGTAGGTATCGGTCCTGGTTCAATCTGTACGACTCGTATTGTTGCAGGTATTGGTATGCCACAAATTTCGGCGATCGATTCTGTTGCTAACGCACTGAAAGATCAAATTCCATTGATCGCAGACGGTGGTATCCGCTTCTCAGGTGATATGGCAAAAGCGATCGGTGCAGGTGCAAGTACGATTATGGTGGGTTCTTTACTTGCTGGTACTGAAGAAGCACCAGGTGAAGTTGAATTCTTCCAAGGTCGTTATTACAAAGCTTACCGTGGCATGGGTTCATTGGGTGCAATGGCGGGTGCAACAGGTTCTGCGGATCGTTATTTCCAAGACTCTAAAGCAGGTGCTGAGAAGTTGGTTCCAGAAGGTATTGAAGGCCGCGTACCTTACAAAGGGCCAATGGGCAACATCGTGCATCAAATGATGGGTGGTTTACGTTCATCTATGGGTTATACAGGCTCTGCAGTGATTGAAGATCTTCGTCAAAATGCGAAATTCGTGAAAATCACGTCTGCAGGTATGTCTGAATCACACGTTCACGATGTGACTATTACCAAAGAAGCACCGAATTACCGTGTTGGTTAATTACCTGTTATAAAACAATTTTTAAAAAAACCGTCATTTAAATGACGGTTTTTTTATTTTGGTGTAAAGTGGTGCGCATTGAAAAAGGATGATGTTAATCACCCGCTAAGAAGTGAGAGAATGAATGAGTTATTTTGGTACTGATGGTATTCGTGGGAAATTCGGTGTATTTCCAATCACACCTGAGTTTGCACTCAAATTAGGGTTTGCTGCGGGTAAAGTACTTAAGCGTAGAACAAAAAGAAATAAACCGATTGTGGTGATGGGCAAAGATCCTCGTTTATCAGGTTATATTTTAGAAGCGGCTTTACAATCGGGTTTAAACGCAGCTGGTGTTTATGTGCATTTATTGGGGCCATTACCTACGCCGGCCATTGCTCATTTAACTCGTGCTTTGCATGCCAGTTTAGGGATTGTCATCTCAGCTTCACATAACCCTTATCATGATAATGGCATTAAGTTTTTTTCTTCAGAAGGAAAAAAATTACCAGACGAGTTTCAAGATGAGATTAATGCTGAACTCGAGAAAGATATTGTCATTGATGATATTGCGAGTCTAGGAAAAAGTGTGCGTGTTGATGATGCTCCAGGTCGTTATATTGAATTTTGTAAATCAACGTTCCCATATCATTACGATTTAAACAACTTAAAGATCGTCGTCGACTGTGCCAATGGAGCAGCATATAACGTGGGTCCTGCGGTATTCCGTGAGCTTGGTGCCAAAGTGATTGCGATTCATAATGAACCGAATGGATTGAATATTAACCAAGGTTGTGGCTCAACTCATCCTGAGGGTTTACAAGCTGCTGTAGTTGATCACCAAGCAGATTTGGGTATTGCATTTGATGGCGATGCAGATCGTGTCATTCTAGTGGATCAGAATGGAAAGCTGATTGATGGCGATCATATTCTATATATCTTGGCGACACAAAGTGCCAATAAACCAGCCGGTATTGTCGGTACGCTCATGAGTAATATGGCACTTGAATTAGCACTTGAAAAAGCAGAAGTTCCACTGCTACGTGCCAAAGTTGGTGACCGTTATGTACTGCAAGGTTTAGAGGAAAACGGTTGGGTTATTGGTGGTGAACCTTCAGGTCACATTTTAACTCTAGACAAGAGCACCACAGGTGATGCGATTATTGCAGCCCTACAAGTCTTAACTGTCATGGTTGAACAGAAGAAAGCATTGCATGAGTTGGTTGCTGACTTTAAATTACTGCCAAACGTGCTTGTAAATGTCCGTTTAGATGCAATGTTTGATCCATACTCAGTACCTGCATTGGCTGCAGAATTTGCCAAAGCCGAAGCGCAACTTAAAGGTCGTGGTCGATTACTGATTCGTAAGTCAGGGACTGAACCTGTAATTCGTGTGATGGTTGAAGGTGATAATCTTCAAGAAGTGACTGCACTGGCACATGCTTTGGCAGATGCTGTACGTACTAATGCAGCAGCTTAATCGGGGATTGATCTCATGAGTGATTTGATTAAAGATCTCAGTGAACTGCGTCTAAATTATCAAAAAGGCGAATTACATGAGAATCAAGTGAATGCTGATCCACATGAACAGTTTCTATTGTGGTTTAACCATGCGTTAGAAGCTCAGCTTCACGAACCGTATGCCATGTCATTGGCTACGGCAAATGCCGATGGTCGACCGCACGTACGTACCGTATTACTTCGAGGTGCGGATGAAAATGGTTATGCGTTCTATACCAATTATGACAGCCAAAAAGGACTCGACTTAGTAGCCAATCCTTATGCGCAAATTCTGTTTTATTGGGCAGAACAAGAACGCCAAATTCGCATTTCAGGTCGAGTGGTAAAAATTTCGGAACAAGAATCCGCTGATTATTACCATAAGCGTCCGCGTGATAGTCAAATTGCAGCGCATATTAGTACCCCACAAAGTGGTGTGATTGCGAGCCGTGACGAGCTACAGCAACGCTTTAATGATTTGCATGAGCGTGTGGCAGATCAACAAACTTTAGATAAGCCTGACTTCTGGGGTGGTTACCGTATAGAGCCAGATTATTATGAGTTCTGGCAAGGTCGCCCTAACCGTTTGCACGACCGTTTGTGTTATGAAAAAATCGACGGTGCGTGGAAATTACAACGATTGATGCCATAAATGCCAAAATTTGAAATCAAGCAACGTCCATTTTTAACACGCCCTGAAAATTTTCAGGGCGTGCCTTCATTTATTGCCGAAATTTTGGCACGTCGAGGCGTTGAATCTGAACAAGAACTAGAACTGAAATTAAAATACTTATTAGCGCCAACTATGAAGGGGTTAGATGCTGCAATTCAGTTGATCGACCAAGCCATTGATCAACACAAAAAAATTGTGATTGTCGGTGACTATGATGCTGACGGTGCGACCAGTACAGCACTGATGATGCTTGCACTACGTGACATGGGGGCAGATGTTGATTATTTAGTCCCTGATCGCTTTAAGTATGGCTATGGTTTGACACCTGCTATTGCAGATCTTGCGTTTGCCAACTTTACGCCTGATTTGTTGATTACGGTCGACAATGGCATTTCAAGTCATGATGGAGTTAAGCAAGCTCAAGATCATGGGATGCAAGTAATTATTACCGATCACCATCTCACAACCAAGCCAACGCCTATGGCTGAGGCAGTGGTGAATCCGAATCAACTCGGTTGTGAGTTTCCAAGTAAAGCTTTGGCAGGAGTAGGAGTTGCCTTTTATGTGTTGGCGAACCTATCCAGTCATCGTAAAAAAATGGGCAAGTCTTTTGCACAAATGATCAGCTATTTGGATTTGGTTGCGCTTGGGACCTATGCCGATGTTGCCAGTTTGGACTATAACAACCGAATCTTAATCGACAGTGGTCTAAAGCGGATTCAACAAGGATTATGTCGCCCTGGGATTTCAGCCTTATTAGATATTGCCAAACGTGATCCTGCAGGACTGAAAGCGCAAGACTTAGGTTTTGTGATTGGACCGCGAATTAATGCGGCAGGGCGTATGGAAACCATGGATATTGGCATCGAATGTCTCTTGGCATCCGACTTGGCTACAGCATATCCTTTAGCGGAACAGCTGAATCAACTCAATGTGGAACGTCGTCAGGTAGAAGGTAAAATTAAACAAGAAGCATTGACTGCATTAGATCAAATTCAGCTAGATAAGGATGCAATACCTGCAGCGTTAATTATGTTTGAGCCACATTGGCATCAAGGTGTGATTGGAATTGTGGCAGGACGCTTAAAAGAGCAGTTCCATCGTCCGAGTATCGTTTTTGCCCGTGATGAAGATGGCATTCATATCAAAGGTTCAGCGCGTTCAATTGAGGGAATTCATATTCGGGATGCGATTGAGCGTGTGGCTGAGCAATATCCACATATTGTCAGTCACTTTGGTGGGCATGCTGCAGCTGCAGGTCTAACCATTAAAAAAGAACATTTTGCTGAATTTAAGCAGGTATTTGAGCAGTTGATTGCCAGTCAAGATGAAAGTCTGTTTACTGCAACCTTATGGACGGATGGGGAGTTGCCAGCTTCAGCTTTCCAAATTGAAACGGTGGACGTATTACAAAATTTAAGTCCTTGGGGGCAAATGTTTCCTGCGCCTGTATTCGAGGGAGTATTTAAAATTTTGGATTATCGCTGGCTTAAGGATGTGCACTTGAAACTGCGTGTAGCTTTAGAAAATGGTCAAGTGGTAGAGGCAATCGCCTTTAACGCAGCGGATAAATATCAGTTTGATCCGATGCTCAATGAAATTCGCTTGGTCTATGAGCTGGATAAAAATACCTTTAATGGCAATACCAGTTTACAAATGCGCATTGTACATATGCATCAATAAAAAACCGCTCATTAGAGCGGTTTTTAGCACTCAAAGATTAGAAGCGGTATGCACCACGTACAGCAAAGGTATTACCGTCATCTGCGAAACCAATTCGACCTTCGACACTTACTTGCTGATTGAAGAATTTTTTAGCATTTACACCAAACTCATCAAAAGATCCGCCATTGAAATCTTGATTGAAATAGTCAACACCCACGCTGAGTGTTTTATCAATATAATAATCGCCTCTTAACGAGAACTCGTCTAGATCACCAAATGCAGCTCCAGCCTCTAAATTCACATCATTTGTGCCAATTTGAGTGACATATTTTGCTCGAATAGTAGGGTCAATACCATCATCGTTGTCATCATCCCAACCACGTAAACCAGCTGCGACCAATAAAGATGGTGCTAAGAAATAACCAGCTTCAATTTTATAGTTTGTGACATCATTATCAGGGGTGTTAGGTATTTTTTGAGTTTCCTGAGAAAGATTGGCATTTAGATAGAAATCAGTATTTGGAACAAAGTATTCAATTCCAACACCATAATTCCAGTATTCGACCACATCAAAGTCGTCATAAGATACTTTTGCATTCACGTTGCTCGAACGATTTAAAAATGCAGCTTCGTTCAATGGAGAGTTCTTGATTTGAACAGGATTAAAATAATATGTGCCATCAAGCGCAAAACCTGCAGAATTGCTACCATTATCAGGATCGATCAATTTGGCTGTAGCCCCAACTTCAGCTTGATACGCATGTGCAGTTCCTAAGCTTGCAATAAGTGCAGTCGCAAGTGTAATTTTTTTAAACATATATTGACTCTCTTTGTTATAGAAATATGACTGTTTTGTGACAGCTGATTTCTATTGTAAGAACAAAAGGGGATGAGTCAATGCACAAAAAATGACATTCCATCGGGATTTTGCACAAAAAAAGCCCATCATTAAGATGGGCTTTTAAGAAACACTAAATTTTAATTAAGATATTAGAAGCGATATTTAGCAGCTAAACCGAACTTGTTGTAATCATTATTTGCAAGTTCACCGAAACCTACACGACCTTCTAAGCTTACTTGAGGTGTGAAGAATTTACGTGCGCTTACACCAAACTCGTTTGTATCTGCAGGACCAGTATCTTTACTATAGTAATCCACACCAACACTTAAAGTTTTATCGATGAAGTAATCAGCAGCTAGATTATATTCATCAAGGTCACCGAATGCAGCGCCAGCTTCTAAGTTGATATCTTTACCGTTAGACAATGTAGTTACATATTTAGCACGTAATGTTGGGTCAACACCATCATCATAGTCGTTATCGTAACCCTTAAGACCTGCTGCAATTAATAAGCCAGGTGCAGGCAAATAACCTACTTCAGCACCATAAACTGTCTCATCAAAATCAGGTCCAATATCAAATTTACGATCATCACGACCAACATTACCGCTTACATAAAAATCAGAATTAGGTACGAAGTATTCAACACCTACGCCGTATTGATGTCTTTCATCATCACCAACTTCGCTGTATTGGTATTTCGCATTTACATTACTTGCACGATCAAGGAATGCAGCTTCAGCTAGTGGAGCATTGCGTGTTTGAACTGGTTGGAAATAATAAGTACCATCAACACCAAATGAACCACTTGTACTACCATTATCAGGATCGATAAGACCTGCAGAAGCACCTACTTCAGCTTGATATGCATTTGCAGTTCCAGTTACAGCTAAAGCAGAAAGAAGTGCAGACGCGATTGCTAATTTTTTCATGGATACTTCCCCTCAATAGAGTTAGTTGTTAATACATTTTTTGTTACAAGTTCAGTGTAGGGGAAAATCATGAAGGATCAATCAAGCAAAAGTAACAGTAATGTATCTTGTGTAATTTTTATGTAAAAATAAAAATTTAAGTTATTGATTTTAAAAAATAAAAAAACATGTTAATTCATGTGAAAGATAAGGTGTTTTAGTCATTTTATGTTGCTTTTGAATATGAATTGTATGCAATTTGAACGAAAGTAGCAGTTTTGGAACTGCTACTTCCCCATGTTGAATGGAATTAGAATCGATATGTTCCGTTTATATTAAACTTATCTTCATCATCACTGAATCTTAAAATACTCCCAAGAGAGAGATTATTATTGATAAAGTATTTGCCACGTAATTGATATTCGTCTTTATGAATTTTACTAGTGCTATTCGTATCTCGTGTATAAGCACTACCTAGGCTTAAGCGTTGAGTTAAATAATAATCCCCACCAAATGTAATCGAATCAATATCATGTCCAAAACTACCATCCAATTCTAAATTGAGATATTGACCATTTTGGCCTAATGGGGTGACATATTTGGCTTTTAAAGCAAAAGCATTTTCATCAAAGCCTTCACCTTTATAAGCATTAATACCTACTGCTATCAGTAAATTTTGAATAGGAGTATAACCAACGAGAGCTCTATAGGTGGTTAGATCGAAACGCTGCTTAGCATGAGATGAACCGTTTAGTGAGCTTGAGCGTGACTCCACTTTATAATGTTGACGACCGACCTCACCTGTGAAGTACAGTTGATCAATATAATATTCTCCCCCTATTGAATAGCCGTGCAGCTCTTGTTTGCTTTGTGCAACTGTTTCATTTATATACACTTTATCGTCTTTAATATGCTGAAAACTATATTTCGCTGAAACGCGATTATGGTGGCCAAGAAATGCAGCCTCATTAAGTGGTTTATTTTCAGTATCAACTGCTTTGAAGTAATAAGTACCTTCTGTTTCAAATACACCGTGATAATCAACCTTGAGACTATCATGGTCAAAATAGGTATATTCAGCATCAATTTGAGCTTGGTAGGCCATAGCTGAAGTTGTCAAAGGGAGGATGGCCAAAGCCAAATAGGTTTTGTTCATTTTCATAAGTCTCTGCTTATTGTTGTAAAAATAAAGTAAGTATTTTTTAATAATTAAATGTATTGTTAATAATAACTAAACAATGGTCAAGAGAATATTGAATAAAAAAGCAAACTCTCAAGTTTTACTAGGCTGTGTTAAAATATTGCCAATTTTGATATAGACATATTTAGGATCTACACCGTGGAAATTAATCCTTATCTTCTCCAGCTGAAAGACTTGAACGAACGTGGTCAAACACTACGGGGGTATCTTTGACTACGATCTAAAGAAAGAGCGTTTAGAGGAGGTTCTCCGCGAACTTGAAGATCCAGCAATTTGGAATGATCAAAATCGTGCTCAAGCGATGGCAAAAGAAAAAGGTGAACTCGAAAACGTTTTAAATGTTTTAGATGGTTTAGCAACACAACTTGATGATGCACAAGCGATGCTTGATCTTGCTGTAGAAGCGGATGAAGAAGAAATGCTTGCAGATGTTCAAGCAGAACTTGATTCAGCTGAGGCTGAACTGGCTAAACTTGAATTCAGACGTATGTTTAGTAATCCAATGGATCCAAATCCTTGCTATGTCGAAATTCAAGCGGGGTCAGGTGGTACTGAAGCTCAAGATTGGGCATCTATGCTATTACGTATGTACTTACGTTGGATTGAGCGTCATGGCTTTAAAGCTGAGTTAATGGAAGAATCTGACGGTGATGTAGCTGGGATTAAATCGGCAACTATTCGTGTAGAAGGCGAATATGCTTATGGTTGGTTACGTACTGAATCAGGTGTACATCGCTTAGTCCGTAAATCACCTTTTGACTCAGGCAACCGTCGTCACACTTCATTCTCAGCGGTTTTTGTGTCTCCAGAAATTGATGACAACATTGAAATTGAGATCAATCCAGCAGATGTCCGTACGGATACATACCGCGCTTCAGGTGCAGGTGGTCAGCACATTAACAAAACAGATTCTGCAGTGCGTTTAACCCATGCACCAACTGGAATTGTGGTGGCTTGTCAGAACCAGCGTTCACAACATGCTAACCGTGATCATGCTTGGAAACAGCTTCGTGCTAAATTGTACGAATTGGAAATGAATAAGCGTAATGAAGCAGCTCAAGCACTAGAAGATTCTAAATCGGATATTGGGTGGGGGAGCCAAATTCGATCTTATGTGTTGGATGATTCACGTATTAAGGACTTACGTACTGGCGTTGAAAACTCAAACACGGGTGCAGTGTTAGATGGTGATCTTGATAAATTTATTGAAGCTAGTTTGAAACAAGGGCTTTAATCATTTTTAAAAAAAAGCAGGGCAAAAGCCCTGCTTTTTTTTGTTCTAGCACGAAGCTTGCTAGATTAAATCAGTTCAATGTTAGAATCAGAATTATTCGGCACAGTCATTCATAAACTCGATTTGTTAAATATCGTAATAATTCGATATTAATATCTATAAAAATCGATATAATGAGTTCAGCACAGTGCAGATCATTAACTTGAGTGAAATGAGATGGATACTGAAGCAATTTTTAAAGCCTTATCGAACCCGATACGCCGCCAAATTTTACAATGTTTAAAAGATCCAGAGCGCTTTATTCCACAAGATGAGTGCGTGCAAGATTTTAGTCGTGGCGTATGTGCAGGACAGATTGAAAAAATTGCAGATGTATCTCAGTCAACCATGTCTAATCATTTATCTGTTTTACAACAAGCAGGTTTGGTTCATGTTACTAAGCATGGTCAATGGTCTTATTTTTCTCGTAATGAAGCACTGATAAAAAGTTTTGCAGAACACCTTCAACAATCACTCTAACGATAATGAGTGAAGAGGATAAATGAATGACTGATTTTAGTAGCCCAGTAGTCTTTGGTGAATTAAAGCTCAAAAATCGCGTGGTTATGGCACCTTTAACGCGTAGTCGTGCGACAGATGATCGTGTACCAACAGAAATGATGGCTGAGTATTATGCGCAACGTGCAAGTAGTGGATTAATTATCTCAGAAGCGACCGTAATTTCTGAGGAGGCGAATGGCTATTTAAATACGCCAGGATTATTCACTGATGCTCAAGTGGAAGGGTGGAAGAAAGTAACCCAAGCTGTTCATGACAAAGATGGCTTAATTGTCGCTCAGCTTTGGCATGTTGGACGTGTGTCACATCCAGATTTACTGAAGGGTGATATACCCGTTTCGGCGAGTGCTGTTCAACAAGCCGGACATGTCAGTTTGTTGCGTCCGAAACGTCCTTATGTCTTGCCACGTCCATTAGAAATTTCTGAAATTCACGCGATTACAGCGCAATATAAACAAGCAGCAATTCGTGCTAAAGAGGCAGGATTTGATGGTGTGGAATTGCATGCGGCGAATGGTTATTTAATTGATCAATTCTTGCAATCGAAAACCAATCAGCGTGAAGATGAATATGGCGGCTCGGTGGAAAATCGTGCGCGTTTCTTGTTAGAAGTCGTGGATGAGCTAATTGAAGTTTGGGGTGCTGGTCGAGTAGGTGTACATTTAGCTCCTCGTGGTGATGAACACGATATGGGTGATGATGATCCACGTGAAACTTTCGGTTATGTGTTAGAACAACTCGGTCAAAGACATATTGCATTTTTCTTTACACGTGAATATTTGGCAGAAGACAGTATTAGTCAAGAATTAAAAGCGCGTGGACAAGGTATTCCTTTTATTGCCAATATGCGTTTAAGTCGAGAGGATGCTTTACAACTTCTCACTTCAGGTCAAGCTGATGCAGTGTCTTTTGGTAAAGATTATATCGCCAATCCTGATTTATATGAGCGTTTGGTACACAATGCTCCTTTGAATGAATTAAAGTTAGAAAATATGATCGGGACGAATGTGGCTGAAGGCTATATCGATTATCCTTTTTTACAAGGAAATTGAAATTTAAGATAAGTATTTGAACCGAAAAAATTCGCAGGGTATGATCTCAACTTCGTGGTCATGCCCTATTTTTTTAAGAAAGCTCGAGGTCTTACGTTTTGACAACTCCATTTTGGTATAACGCAGCATTGGCTTTACTAAAGCCAATTTATAAATGGCGTATAAAAAAGCGAGCAGACAATATTGAGCAATTTCATCAAGAGTGCTTAGAGCGCTTCGGTCCGTTTCAATCTCCAAAAAATCTTAATGCGATATGGTTTCATGTGGTTTCAGTTGGAGAAACCAATGCTGCACAACCTCTGATAGAACATTATTTAAAGCTTGGGTATGCTGTGTTGGTTACGAATACCACCAAAACAGGTCAGGCACGAGCTAAATCTTTATTTGCAAAAGCACCATATGTAGATCTTTTTCAAGCAGTATATTTACCTGCAGATCAAAAAAAATTAGTCAGTGCTTTTTTTAAAAAATATCAACCTAAAATGTTGGTTTTGGTTGAAACAGAACTATGGCCCAATTTAATTGATCAGGCGAAAATTAGTAAAATACCCACTTTTTTGGTGAACGCACGTTTATCTAAAAAGTCAGCAAAAGGATACGCCAAAGTACCAAGTATTACTCAGCCTATGCTCAGCGGTCTGACTCAACTTTTGGCTCAAGATGAAGCTTCACTGAATCGATTTAGGGCTTTAGGTGCTGCTACAGCGCATAGTCAAACAGTAGGTAGTATTAAGTTTGATATTCATGCGCCCGAAGAAATGCTATTGAAAGCGCAACAAATTCATCAAGATTGGGATTTGCAAGCACGCCAAATTATTACGATTGCAAGCACACATCATCCTGAAGAGAAAAATCTGTTATCTAAGTTTAAAGATTATTTAAATGATCATCCTGCCGTCTTGCTGATTATTGTACCGCGTCATCCAGAACGTTTTGATGAAGTTGCACAAGCCATTCAAAGTCATGAGTTAAAAATGCATCGACGTAGTTTAGGTGAAATCATTGAGGCTGATACACAAGTTTATGTTGCTGATAGTATGGGTGAAATGTGGATTTGGTATGCATTGAGCCAAGCAAGTTTTGTGGGTGGATCATTAAATGAACCTGGCGGTGGGCATAATATCTTAGAGCCAATATCACTCAATGTCCCGACTGTGATTGGACCGAACTACTTTAACTTTCAAACCATTGTCGATGAATTTGTGGAAGAAAAAGGGATTCTAATCGGTCAAACTACGGAAGAGGTGGTGAATCATCTTATTCAGTGCTTATCTCAGGATGAAACGATTTTAGCAGTACAAAATCAGGCTCAAAAGATCATGCAACGGAATACAGGGTCATTGCAAAAACATATTCATGTCCTGAATCAATACCTTTAGTTTTTAAGTATATGAATATTGTATTGCTTGATCCTGCATCAGCACAGGATGACCTCTGGACGATTCAATCTGCACGCCAAATTGAGCATCTGAAGCATCAACTTGATATTAAAATTGGAGATACTTTAAAGGTTGGTATTAGAGGTGCTGGTCGATATACAGCTGTGGTCATAGAAATTTCTGAAAGGAAAATCTTAATTCAGCCACTTTATGAAGAGCCTGTACCGAAGAAATTACCTGTAACGTTAATCGTTGCTATGCCTAGACCGAAAGTATTGAGACGATTGATTCAAGATGCTGTAACTTTAGGCGTAGAAAAAATCATTTTGCTGCACAGCTATCGGGTCGATAAAAGCTATTGGCAAACACCATTTTTACAGCAAATTGATCACTATGTTCAACTGGGCTTAGAACAAGCGGGTGATACATTTCCACCTGAAATCGAAATGTATAAACGCTTTAAACCTTTTGTGGAAGATGTTCTTCCTCAAATGATTTCCGTTGAACGACCAGCTTATGTAGCACATCCTTATGCAACCCACAGTATGCCTCATGCGATTGAGCACCCGTGTACGATATTGATTGGGCCTGAAGGTGGTTATATTCCTTATGAGATTGATTTACTCATAAAAAACGGCTGCCAAGCTGTCAGCTTAGGCAACCGAATTATTCGTACTGAGACGGTGATTCCTTATGTGTTAGGTCGTCTGTTTAGCACGTGGTGATTCATCTTCTTGTGAAGAATCTCCGCGATAGACTTTAACCTCTTGAACTGGATATGGAATTGAGATTTCATGTTCAGCAAAAGCTTGAATCACTTTTTCTTGAACTAAACTAATAGATGTAGATGTCGCAGTTTCACCCGTATTCACCCACCAACGTACAGTGAGGTTGATTGAGAAATCAGCTAAGGCAGAGACATTCACGCTAAATGCAGGTTGACTGAGGATTTGTTGATCCCGGTCTAAAATACTCAAAATAATATCTTTCGCTTTTTGAACATCATCTTCGTAACCAATACCGACCACGAATTCACAACGACGACGTGGATATGCCGTATTAACAGTAACTGCATTGGTATAAACTGTTGCGTTGGGAATGACGATACGACGACCATCAGGTGAACGTAAGTAGGTTGCACGAATTTGAATATCTTCAACGGTCCCTTCTAAACCATTCACAATGATATCGTCGCCAATTTTGAAGGGTTCACCGAGTAGAATTAAGATACCAGAGAGCAGGTTTTGAAAAATATCTTTAAATGCAAAACCAATTGCGACAGATCCGATCCCCAGTGCACTCATCAGCTGTCCAGGTGTAAACCCTGGAATTGCAATAACCATCGCGATTAAGAAGCCAAAGAAAATAATAAAAGAGCTACCGACGCGGTTGAGGACGAGCACTAAATTTTGTTTGGTATATGAACGCTCTGAAAGTGCTTTTCTGACAAATAATTTGAACAGCTTAGACAACAACCAAAATAAGGTAAATACAATCAAAGCAATACAGATATAAGGGATTCGTTCCCAAAAGCCATCCATGATTTTATCAATGGTGGTATATGCATCATTGTATTTCGCAGTATGTGCAATGACGGTTTGAGCCGTTTTCTCACTTGCATCTTGTAGAAGTTGAGTCGTACCTTGAGCCACCTGACTCAAAGAATTTTGTTGTTCAGCCACGAGTGTTCCAAATGTATTGAATGTTTACATTTTGCCTGAAAATAGAGTGAATAAAAATCACGTTCTCAAGTTTTATCGTCATTTATATTCATTGAATAAACTGAAAATAACAAAAAAAATTGTATGTTTTTATAAACATTCAGCACCTTGTCCAACAAAAAAATCGAAATGGTATTTATTGATAAAAAAATGGAGTTTTTTGACAACGACAGATTTTACTTGCTTAGGAATGATGATCAGCAATGATTCGGATCATTGATTGTTAGATATTTTAGGTTGTTCAAATGGCAAGAAGATACGGATAACTTTTGAAATAAATGAATGCTCAGTCTACGACCAAAGCATGATTGTTTGAAATTTTAAAGTATAGTCATACTCAAGATATAAGACAAAAAATGATCAGTATGATCAAGACAACTCTCGAGATGAGAAACATAAATCAAGGATGCGAATTATGAATGAAATATATCCAGTACCTGAAGTTTTTAAAAAAACTGCACGAACCAATGAAGAGCAATATTTCGAGCGGTATAAAGCATCTATTGAAAACCCCGAAGCGTTTTGGACCGAAGCAGCCAAGAAACTAGACTGGATTAAGCCTTTTACACAAGTCAAAAATACCAACTTTGATAAAGAGAATTACAAAGTTGAATGGTTTGCAGATGGCCAATTAAATGTCAGTGAAAACTGTCTCGATCGACATTTAAAAGAACACCCACATAAACCTGCGATTATTTGGGAAGGTGATCATCCGTCACGCCATAAAATTATTTCATTTGAAGAATTACACGATGAAGTTTGTCGTTTTGCCAATGTCCTTAAGAAGCATGGCGTGACTAAAGGCGACCGTGTTGTTCTGTATATGCCAATGGTTCCTGAAGCAGCCATTGCGATGTTGGCATGTACGCGTATTGGTGCGGTACATTGCGTGGTGTTTGGAGGTTTTTCACCAGATTCTTTAGCAAGCCGTATTGATGATAGCCAAGCAAAAGTTATCATTACAGCAGACTCCGGCATGCGTGGTGGTAAGCCAATTCCACTGAAAGAAAACGTTGATGCAGCGATGGAGCTTGAAGGGACGAGCTCTGTACAAAATGTCATTGTGGTGCATCGTACTGGTAACCCAATCACAATGCATGAAGGTCGTGACCTGTGGTATCACATGGAAATCATGACAGTCACAGATATCTGTCCACCTGAACCAATGAATTCAGAGGATCCGCTGTTTATTTTATATACTTCAGGCTCAACGGGTAAACCTAAAGGTGTGCTACATACTACAGGCGGTTATCTGACTTACGCGAACTTTACCTTTAGGGAAGTATTTGATTTAAAACAAGACGATATTTTCTGGTGTACCGCTGATGTCGGTTGGATTACTGGTCATTCTTATGTGTTGTATGGTCCACTTTCAAATGGGACGACAACATTGATGTTTGAGGGTGTTCCACAATACCCAACTTGGGCACGCACTGGACATATTGTAGATAAGCACAACGTCACAATTTTATATACGGCACCAACGGCGATCCGAGCGATGATGCGTGAAGGTGATGCATTTATCCGTGAAAGTGACCGTAGTAGCTTACGCTTGTTGGGCTCAGTCGGTGAGCCAATTAATCCTGAAGCTTGGAACTGGTACTACACCGTAGTTGGTGAAAGTCGTTGTCCAATTGTAGATACATGGTGGCAAACTGAAACAGGTGGCTTCATGATTTCGCCTTTACCGGGCGCAACTGCACTTAAACCTGGTTCTGCAACACGCCCATTCTTTGGTGTACAACCTGCTTTGGTTGATACTGATGGCAAAGAGCTAGAAGGAGAGGCTGAAGGTAATTTGGTGATCAAAGATTCTTGGCCAGGACAAATGCGTACCATTTGGGGTGATCCAGAACGTTTTATCGAGGCATATTTCTCAACTTATCCAGGGAATTATTTCACGGGAGATGGTGCACGCCGTGATAAAGATGGTTATTACTGGATTACGGGGCGAGTGGATGATGTTCTGAACGTTTCGGGACACCGCTTGGGGACTGCAGAGATTGAAAGTGCATTGGTTGCACATGAACATGTTGCAGAAGCAGCCGTTGTGGGTATGCCACATGACATCAAAGGTCAAGGGATTGCAGCCTATGTAACTTTACAGGCAGATACGCCAGAGTCAGAAGAACTCAGGAAAGAGCTGGTAGGTTGGGTAAGAAAAGTTTTAGGACCTGTGGCTACACCAGATGCAATTTATTGGGCGCCAGCATTACCCAAAACACGTTCAGGCAAGATTATGCGCCGAATTTTGAGAAAAATTGCCGCTAATGAGCTAGATAGTTTGGGCGATACCTCAACTTTGGCAGATCCACAGGTCGTGGATCAATTAATTGCTGAAGTGAAATCACAGCAGTAATCCTGATTAAACAGATGAAGTCATGTTTTAAATACCGTTAGTTCAACTAGCGGTATTTTTAGTTCAGTGATAAGAAAAGCAGGCATTGTGATAAGTCAAATCATGTTGATCTGCTAAGCTTATCAGCAGATGCGATACGGAATATAACAATGAATTCTCCCCTAAATTTTAATCCTGAAACGCCACTTGAGACTGCGCAAATACTTGCATCTGAGTTTGCGAAAACCGCAGCAGAACGAGATAAACAAGGTGGAAATCCAAAGGCTCAGCGAGATCTAATTCGACAAAGTGGTTTGTTGTCTTTATCTATTCCAAAAGAATTTGGTGGGCAAGGTGCAACATGGAGCACGATTTTTAAAACCATTCAAACCATTGCTCAAGTCGATAGTTCGCTTGCGCATGTATATGGCTTTCATCATTTGCTTATAGCGACGGTACAACTTTTTGCACAGCCAGCTCAATATGGAGATTGGTTTAGACAGACCGCCAAACACAACTTATTTTGGGGAAATACGTTAAATCCATTAGATCGTAGAACAACCGCGAAACAAGTTTCTGACGAAGAATTTATCTTCCATGGTGATAAAAGTTTTTGTTCTGGATCAATTGATTCAGATATCCTGCTCTGTTCGGGATTTAATGAAGATGGAAAGTTACTGATTGGCGTGATTCCAACAGCACGAGAGGGTGTGAGCTTTCTTGGGGATTGGAATAATATGGGGCAACGTCAAACGGATAGTGGTACCAGTCATTTTGAACAGGTCAAAATTCGCAAGGATGAATTACTCCTCAATCCCGGTCCTTTAAGTACACCTTATTCAAGTTTGAGACCGCTAATTGCTCAACTGATTTTCGTGCATTTATTTTTAGGTGTTGCTGAGGGAGCGTTCAATGTTGCGAAAGAGACAGTTCAAACACAAAAAGCTTGGTCGAAATCACTGGTTGAACAAGCGGTGAATGATCCATTTACCCAAAAGCATTTCGCCGAATTTTATGTGCAACTTGAAGGTGTGCGCTTGCTCGCGGAAAAAGCGATCAATACATTACAAAAGGCGTGGGATGAAGGGGAAACATTAACTGCGGAGCAACGTGGTGAAGTCTCAATTACAATCGCTACCGCCAAAATCGCAGCGACTCATACTTCACTTTATGTGACACAAAATATTTTTCAAGTGATGGGCGCACGCGCCACTACTGCAAAACTGAATTTAGATCGATTCTGGCGTAATGTACGAACCCAAACCCTGCATGATCCAATTGATTATAAATATCAGGAAGTCGGAGAGTGGGCATTAACTGGAAAAGTTCCAGATCCGAGTTTCTACTCTTAGATCGAATTGATTATGAAAAAAGCCTCTATCGTAGAGGCTTTTATTTATTTTTGATGAATATTTTCTAAAGTATCGACAAGCGTACGTGTCATCTGATCAATTTCGTAATTGACTTGATCGCCGACTTGAACATATTTCCATGTGGTTAAGCGTAAAGTTTCTGGAATAAGATCGATTGAGATTTGATTGTTTGCACGATCAACTCGATTGACTGTCAAACTGCAGCCATTTAAACCGATAAAGCCCTTTAAGAAGAAATATTTGATATTGCCATTTGGAATTTCAAGGTCGATATGAAACGTTTCACCATTTTTGCTTAAATGCTTTACGGTTGCAGTGCCTTCAATATGACCATATAAATTATGCCCACCATTCTCAGCACCTACTTTAGCGGAGCGTTCAATGTTGACCTCATCACCGACGTTGAGTTGACCTAAAGTGGTTAATTCAAGTGTTAGATTTGAAACATCAAAATGCACTTGACCAGCGATCAGATCAATTTGTGTAGCGGTTAAGCAAACACCATTAATCGCAACACTGGCACCGATAAATACATCATGAAAAAGATTGAGCGCATTAGAAATAACAAAAGTCCGATATCCCTCTTTATGCTGTATATCTAATACTTTTTCTAACCCTTGCACGATACCTGTATACATAATAAACCTTTGCCTAAAAATAAACCTTAATTGCTTTTAATCCTAACTGAGATCGTAGAGATGATCATCTTACGCAGATTGATTGGTTCTGGGTAAAAAGAAGGTCAATAAACCCAGTAGTGGTAAGTATGAGCTAAAGTGAAATACCCAACGAATACCTTGATGATCTGCCACATAGCCCAAAGCTGCTGCCGCGATACCGCTGATCCCAAACATCAAACCAAACATCAAACCAGAGACCATGCCGACACGACCTGGCATCGCTTCTTGTGCATATACAACCATTGCTGAAAATGCGGAAGACATAATCAATCCAGCAAGAATCGCAAAGATACACGTCCACATCAAATTCACATGTGGCATGAGTAATGCAAAGGGTGCCATGCCAATGAAGGAAATCCAAATGACAGCTTTACGACCTATTTTGTCACCGATAGGGCCGCCAGCAAAAGTACCGATTGCTACTGCAGCTAAAAAAGCAAATAAATAAAGCTGAGCCTGTTGAATACTGACCTGAAACTTTTCGATCAAATAGAAGGTATAGTAATTTCCAATACTTGCAATGTACGTGAATTTTGCAAACATTAACGCACAGATAATCACAATTCCCTGTACAAGTTTAGAACCTTTCAACGGTGTTGATTGCTTGGCTTTTACTGCTGAAGCAGCTTGAACAGCATATTGAATGGTCCATCGACTGATTCTGTAAAGCAGATAAATAGCGAAAATGGCAAATATCATGAGCCAAGCAACTGAGGCTTGGCCGTTCGGTACAATAATTGCTGCGGCCAACAGTGGCCCAACGGCAGAGCCGCTATTACCACCCACTTGAAAAGCGGATTGAGCAGTTCCGAAGCGACCACCTGATGCTGTTCTCGCTACTCGTGAGGCTTCTGGGTGAAAGGCAGATGAGCCCACACCGATGAGTGCTGCTGAAATCAGTAAGATTGGAAAAGTCCATGCAAATGCCAGCAGAACGATACCTAGCAGTGTAACGCACATACCCAAAGGGAGGAGGTAGGGCTTAGGATGCTTATCAGTGTAGAGTCCAACCCAAGGTTGCAGAATAGATGCAGTCATTTGATAGACCAAAGAAATAATCCCGATTTGGGTAAAGCTCAAGTCAAAATTAAGTTTCAGCATGGGATAAATGGCAGGTAAGCAAGACTGGATCAGATCATGTAATCCATGCGCTAATGCAATAGCGAAAATAATATGAACCGCCATTTTATTCGCTGAAGCACCAGAGGAATTGTTTGAATGTTCTATTGATTGAATTGAACCCATAAGGCTGTGCTGTCTTCATTTTTGAGGTGATTATAACCGTGCAACAGCGGAACAATGTACGATTTATTCAATTTTCGATGTACTGTTGCTGATCAGATTATATGAACTATCCAATAAAAAGCCCCCAAGCCGAGCCTTGGGGGGTAAGTTGCTACTGCATGACGCTATTATTATAGTTATCAGGGTCAAAACAAGACTGAACAAAGCGCTGATTTCATTCAGATCGTTGTTAATTAATCGAAGACCAATTAAGCTGATTTAGCGGTGATGTGTTGTTGCTGTTCAGCTTCGAGTTTTCGAACTAAAGGCAGTACTTTTTCACCAAAATATTCAACTTCCTCTATAAAATGTAAGAAGCCAGATAAGATCAGGTCCACACCAACTGATTTTAATTCAACGATACGTTCAGCAATTTGTTGCGGTGTACCGATGAGATTTGTTCTGAACCCGTCGTTGTATTGGACAAGATCTTCAAATGTTGATTTTGCCCAGTTACCTTCACCTTCTTGAGTTGCGGCACCAGCTTCACGAGTTGCATCACCAAAGGCATTGACTGCTTCTACATTTGCATTGTCAATGATTTCTTGAAGTACAGCTTTTGCTTCCTCTTCAGTATCGCGAGCAATGATAAAGGCATTCACCCCAATTTTGACTTGATGGTGATTCAGCTTGGCTTTTTCACGGATGTCATCAATCTGCTTTTTAATTTCAGCAGGCGTGTTTCCATTGGTGAAATACCAATCAGAAACACGAGATGCCATATCACGTGCGGCACGCGAGCTACCCCCTTGGAAAATTTCAATATGTGGGCTTTGAACAGGTTTTGGCTTCAAGGTGTAGTCTTTAAATTGATAATATTTTCCATCAAAACTAAAGTTATCCTGCGTCCAAATGCCTTTTAAGCTACGAATAAACTCCTCTGAACGTGCATATCGTTGATCGTGTTCAGGCCATTCTTCACCGATGGCATCAAATTCACCACGGAACCATCCGCTCACAACATTAATAGCGATACGACCATTGGTTAAATGATCAATTGTCGCGAGCTGTTTAGCCGCCAGCGCGGGTTTCCAAGGGCCTGGTAAAATTGCTGCGATTACACGTAACTTTTCAGTTTTTGCCAATAAGCCATGACTAAAGCTTACAGATTCATGCTGATTCTCAGCACCGTATCCTGCCGTGAATCGAATCTGTGTCAAAGCATATTCAAATCCACTTTTTTCAGCAGCTTGCGCGAGTCGAACATTGTAGTCGTAGCTCCAGTCTGTTCGTTGTTCAACATTACTGACGACAAGACCACCACTGACATTTGGAACCCAATAGGCAAATTTAATCGCTTGTTTTTCTGCATTAGACATGGCTTATACCCTCATTGATTCAATTATATTTATGCCACTTCAATTTTTGGGGCAGCATTATTCTTGTGATGCAAGCGTGACTCTGCTGCATCTAAACTTGGTACTGCTGCTGAAGGCAATACTTCTTCTTGTTCGATTTGTTTGTTAATGCCCAAGTTTTGATTGGCTTGTTGGGTTTTATCTTTCACAACCTCAGCACGTTTACCTTTGGCTGGTGCCCACTCTAAAATTGGTAAAGCACGAGCAATGGCTAAGGTAATGCGCGCACGTAATAGTTCACTGTGAATGGTGTATTCAGGCGTAAAATCACGATCAGTTGCATAAACTCCAATTGGCAAAGTCTGTGCTTGGAAGAAGCTAAATAAAGGACGCAATTGATGCTCAAGTACTAAGGCATGGCGATCACTGCCCCCTGATGCAGCTAGTAATACAGGCACATCAACCAGCGCAGTTTGTTCTACAAAGTCAAAGAAATGTTTAAATAAACCTGTGAAAGATGCGCGATATACGGGCGTTCCCACAATCAATGCATCCGCGGCTTCAACAGCAGCAAGATCATCTTGAACACGTTGCGGCAGCTGATTGCGATAAATGGCACCACCTAATAAATGACCGATTTCGCTAAATTTAATAAAATGCACATTAATAGGTGTTGCTTCACCTAACTCATCCAAAATCGCTTGAACAAGCGCTTCAGTTTTTGAAGGATTATTTAGACCGCCAGAGACAGCAACGATATTTAATGGTTTTTGTTGAGCAGTAGACATAGTACAAACCTAAAAATTTAAAATTAATCTCGGATGCACTATTTATGTGGATTAATGCTTATTCTGTAAAATAAGCAAAATAATAATAAATATCATTTTTGCGTATATAGCGGGAATTTAATCTTCTTGAGATATAAATTAGTGATAAATAACTGAATAAACTTATATTTATGATTATGAATAAGCTATTTCAGTATTTGAATAAATTTTATATTTAAAAGTGATGTGCTTATCGAATTTTCAAAATTACATAAAAAAATCGCGTTTGTAAGATTTAGCCCGACATTTTCTGCAAAAATTCGTTAATATTTATATATCCTTAACAGCTATAGCACAGTTAGTATATTGATTGTGTTTGAGATCTCTCGCCTCGCTTATGAATATTTTAATCGTTGATGATCATCCACTGTTTCGTCATGCTTTAATTCAAGCAGTTCGTTACAGCTTACCGCAAGCCCAAATCCATGAAACAGCTGCTGTTAATGAATTTTATGAACGTTTAGAAAAAGGTCCTGAACCAGATTTAGTGCTTTTAGATTTGAATCTTCCAGGTGCATCAGGCTTCTCAGCGTTGGTGCATGTGCGTGCACAGTATCCATCGTTACCAATTATTGTCGTATCGGCGCATGAAGAAGTTTCAATTATTCAACGCTCGATTGCACATGGTGCAATGGGCTATATTCCAAAATCAGCGCATCCAAGTCACATTGGTGAAGCGATTCGTCAGGTATTAGAAGGGGATATGTGGTTACCACCAAACCTGCCTGCGAATTTAAACTTTGATCCACGTGCTGCAGATGAAACAGCTTTAGCAGAACGTATTCAATCTCTAACACCACAACAATTCCGAGTGTTAATGATGGTTGCGGAAGGTTTGTTGAATAAACAGATCGCATACGAACTTGATGTTTCTGAAGCAACGATTAAAGCGCATGTGACCGCGATTTTCCGTAAATTAGGCGTTCAAAATCGTACTCAGGCTGTATTAGCGATTAATGCATTAAACATCGAAGAAAAACGTGTTTAATTGATTCTTAGATTTGAAAAAAAGACCTAATCAAAGGTCTTTTTTTCGATGCGTATCTACTTTAGGCTAAACAGTCCTGTTTAGGTGTCAACTCATTACAATATAGAGGATTGAGTGCACATTGAAGTTCATCAATTTGATCTTGTGTTACATAGCCCTTGCGTTTTAAATATTCTGCAACGCGATCATCTCTAAGACTTAAAAAAGCGGCATCATAAACTTTCAGATCAACAAAGAGTGCAGCCGTTTCAAGTCCATTAAAACGATCTAAAAATACCTCATTGCCATACATGAGAAAAATATGATCGAAATCTGCATATGCATCGATGCCCAGTTGTTCTGCGAGTGCAAGCGGCGGTGTTTTGATGAAGAGTAAATCTGAAATTTCATCAAACTGCGTGGTATCCAGCGTATTTTCACCAGTTTTCACTTTACCAAGCCAAGCTTTAAAGACCAAAACGGCACCACCACGCAACAACATACTCCACACTTGATGACGCGTATGTTCATCTAAATCTCGGCATTCTGATGCTAAACGTTGAATAAGTTGATTTTCTTGTTGTGCCAATTTATCAAATAAACCTAAGCCTTGAGGGTGATAAGCTGCTGGTGTAAATACATCAAATTTTAATTGTTCAAAAACCTGTAAAGCCAAAGGTACTGCAGTTTGGTAAATCTGTTCCAAGGCACGTACATGTACATTTTTTAAGGATGTAGATAGAAAAATTTCTTGCCACTTGATTTCAGGCAAAATTGCATTGGCACCATATTGGCGATGAAATTCGTGATTACGATCTAAACCATGTGGCATAGCTTCTGAAATGTTCATTGCAAGACTCCATTTGGTACTTTTATTCTCGAGAAAATTTGAGGCACTTTGATTTCTTTAATCGAAAGAAGATGTGCTGATGGCTAGATTTAGAATTATGTTGATTGCAATAAGAATAAGACTAAAGTATTAATTTTTAATTGATGAGTAAATTTGTCATCTAAAAACATGATGTTAGTAAACTTGTAACTATTTGTTTTAAATGATATTTCAACTTTTGATGTGTTTTGCCATAGAAAATCGGACTTTGATTTTTTTGGTCAATTGCCAATGCTCTTTTTAGCTTTATTTTGTTCTCTTTTGCCACCTCTAAAGCTGAGGTCTGCCAATCATTGTAAAGTACGGTGTGAATATGTATAAAAATCACCCAGCTTTTCTTGGAAAAACTGGGTGATGAATGTATCAAAATATGACTATTTCGAATCTTATTTTGAAATTTTTAAACCTGATAACCATGAACGTAGAGAGGCAGGTTTGAGAGGTTTTTTCAATAGGACAATATTCAGCTCTTTGAGTCTTTGCGGAAGCTCAGGATCTGAATCAGCTGTAATCAATGCCACAGGCACATTTTCTTGACGCTGTTCTACAATAAAATCTAATCCTATTTTATTTGAATTCAGGTGTTGATCGACCAACCAAACTTGAATGTTCTCTTGTTGAATAATCTCAAGCGCTTGTTCAGGTTCTGTGGCTTTAAACACTTGATAACCCCATTTAGTAAGCAAAGTTGCCATGCCTTCTAAAATAGTTTCATCATTGTCTAAACATAAAATTTTATACGCTGCAGATTTTAATGGTGTGGCTTGAACTGGTGCGGTCACAACCTTTGGTGCATCGATGAGTGGGACTTCAATCATAAAACATGAACCCTTACCCAACTCGGAATACACATGCACAGGATAACCCAACATGCTGGTCATTCTCTGAACGATGGCGAGTCCAAGACCTAAACCTTGTTCACCCCATGGCGAGGTATGTCCACAACGTTCAAACTCTTGGAAGAGTTTAATACGTTGTTGTTCAGCAATCCCTGGACCAGTATCCCAAACACCAATACGAATATGGTTTGCTCTTTCTGCTGAACGTAACACCCCAACAATTACACGACCTTTTGCTGTGTATCTTAGGGCATTACTGACAAAGTTTTGAATAATACGGCGAATCCATTGAGGATCTGTATCAATCCAGAACTTCACGTCATGCACTCGGAAGGAGATCGCTCGTTGTGCTGCAATTGATTTAAATTGTAGTTCTAAGTCACTCAATAGGTCATGTAATGGATAGGCTTGTCGTTTAGGTTGTATTGTTCCACCTTCTAAACGTGCAATGTCTAATAATGCAGAAAGCATACTCTCTGCACCATGTAAGGCACGATCGAGTTGCTGTAGCGTTTTAGCATCTTCTTCATTTTGAATGCTTTGTTCTAATGCCGTACTGAATAACCGTGCAGCGTGCATAGGTTGAAGTAAATCATGACTTGCTGCAGCAATGAATCGACTTTTTGACATATTGGCTTTGTCAGCTTGTTCACGTGCCAATTGTTGTTCTGCCAAGGCATTGGCAAGTTGTTGAGTGCGATCTTGAACGCGTCCTTCAAGTAGTGCTTCAGTTTCTCGGAATGCCGTAATATCAGCAAATGTCGTCACGAAGCCACCGCCTTCGATTGGATTTCCTCGCATTTGGATAACACGACCATCTTTTCGAATACGTTCAAACTCATGAGCGCTACCTACTTTCATCCAATGAATACGTTTACGTACGTGCTCTTCAACGGAACCAGGTCCACATTCACCGCGCTCTGCGTTGTATCGGATCAAGTCTGCAATTGGGCAGCCCACATATACCAAATCTTTTGGATAATCAAACAACACAAGATATTGATTATTCCATGCGACTAAACACATGTTTTCATCGACAACACTTACCCCTTGGGTCATGTGGTCGATCATGGTCATAATTAGATTTTGGTTAAAGCGTTGCCATTGTGATGCCTGGTCTAGAATATTAGCGACCTGTCCAAGTGCTAATCCATTGTTAACCATGGCTGTAGTGAGTAGGGTGCGTGCCGATGCAGCTCCAATTGTGCCAGCAAGATATTGTTCAGTGAAACGCCACCACATCCCATTGGCACTGCTGTTTTCGTTTAATATCACATTATTGGATAAGCAGAATTGATTAAACGCATGCATGGTCGGACCTTCACCCGTAATCCGTTTGGCAAGCGTGATCAGGTCACCCACTTTTAATCGTGCGACATCATGATGTAAATAATTAACTTCATTTGAGGTTTGTTGCGTTTGTAGGGGTTTTGTTTCGTAATAGAAGAAACTTTCTGCCTGTATTTGCTCAGCAATACTTGGACGATAAATTCGTGAGATCCAGATGTAGAGCACGATATTTAAGCCAAGTGACCAAATTACACCATGTGTTAATGGCGCAAATGATTCAAAACCAAGTAATGCTTCAGGCTTTAATAAGTCAAATCCCAGAGGGCCAAACATCAGAAACGAATAAGTAAATTGATAATATTCATCTGGTAAACTTCTTAAAATTGTTGGTAAGAGCAGTGTGTAACTCCACATCACAAAACCAACGATGAGACCTGCATAGACCCCTTGCTTACTTCCACCACGCCAGTACAACCCCCCAATAAGTGCAGGTGCAAACTGTGCAACAGCACTAAATGCCAAAAGACCAAATACTGACAGCTGATCAATGTCATTAAAGAAATGGAAGAACAAGAATCCAAGTAGCATGACCGCCAAAATACATACGCGACGTGTGAATTTCAGCATTCGAGGTAAACGCTTGTCATGACGAGAAATCCAACCCAAGCGCCATAGCGCAGGCATAATCAAGTCGTTACTGAGCATGATTGAGAGTGCGACTGATGAGACTAAAAGCATACCAGTTGAAGCCGAAAATCCTCCAAGGAATGCTAAGAGCGTCAGCCATTCTTGGTTATAGCTCAAAGGCAGTGACAGCACGGCAACATCAGGGACTGCCATGTATTCTGGTGCAGCATGAAGTGCCCAACTTGCAATCGGAATAATCGCGACAACGGTTAAAATGATGTAAGCGGCAAACCATCTGCGCGCACCACGAATATGTTTTTCATCACGTAATTCAACTACAGCAACATGAAACTGGCGTGGCAAACATATAATCGCTAATGCTGCTAAAAGTGTTTGAATCCAAAAGGTATCTGGCACGCCCATCAGTTGAATTTCATGGAAGGTTTTGGATACGTCTGCGGAAACTTGAATGAGGTTTTCGGGGCGTTCAAATAAAAAGAAAAAAGCGACACAGAGGAGTGCAAATAATTTAACAAAGGATTCAAAAGCGACTGCCAGCATTAAACCGCCATGCTGTTCGGTGTTGGCAATCTGACGTGTACCAAACATCATAGCCAAAATTGCTAGAACCCCTGTAAGTGCAAGTACACCATTGGTGGTCAGATTCATCACTTCTGAATCTTGTTGCAACATCACGGATGCACTGAGTGCAATGGCTCTCAGTTGTAAGGCAAGATAAGGAATGATGGCGATCACGGCTAAAATGGTGACGAGTGAGGCGAGAGGTCCGCTTTTGCCATAACGTGCTGCCACAAAGTCAGCAATTGAGGAAATAGCATGGTGCTGACGTACTCGACCTAAGCGACGCCAAATATCATAACCAAACCAGACAAACAGAAGTGGGCCTAAGTAGATTGGAAGGAAAATGATCCCTTCACGAACAGCAGCACCCGTTGCGCCGTAGAATGTCCAAGACGAACAGTACACGCCTAAGGTCAAACTAAACAATAACATGCGTCCACGTGGGCTGAGCCGACTGGCATGTTTTTCACCAAAAAAGGCGCAAATAAAAAGGATGAGGATGTAGAGGGCGAGTACCCCAATAATCAACCAACTGTTCATAGGACTTACACTTGAGAATCTCGTGTAATGATAACGCATCCATGAACTGTCACGTTCAAATTGATCAAAATTTAGCGACCAAAGTCTAAATTACAACCAATGCAAAATCTTGCTAATTTAAAAATCGGAATAATTTAAATAAAAAAAATGACCTACGGTTGGGTCTCATATGGAGTCTTGTTTATGGATGAGAGACAAGTAGAGCAAATTCTACAGAATCCCAAATTCAAAGAAATGGTCAAAAAGAAAAGCACACTGAGCTGGACATTGACAGGCATTATGCTGTTTGTCTACGTTGGTTTTATGCTTTTAGTTGGCTATAACAAAGAGTTTTTATTGTCATCGCTTTCAGGTGGTGTAACCACTTGGGGTATCCCTCTAGGATTAGGCATCATCGTGCTGTCTTTCTTGTTATGTGGTGTGTATTCGTACATTGCCAACAATAAGCTCGATCAATTAAACGAAGAAGCTATGCGCGAAGTTGAAGCCATCACTCACGAGAAGGGACTACACTAAGATGAAATGGAATTCTTTACTCACATTTGCAGGGACTGCAATGTTATCTGGATTGGCATTTGCAGGTCCTGATTTAGGTGCAGCAGAACAACAAGCAACAAATTGGCCTGCGATTATCATGTTCTTGATTTTCGTCGGTGCAACGCTGGGGATTACCAAATGGGCAGCTAAACAAACCACAAACACCAAAGATTTCTATACCGCAGGCGGTGGAATTTCTGGTTTCCAAAATGGTTTAGCCATTGCTGGTGACTATATGTCCGCAGCATCGTTCCTTGGTATTTCTGCGATGGTTTTCCTGTCAGGTTTCGATGGCTTACTCTATTCACTTGGTTTCATGGTAGGTTGGCCTATCGTACTTTTCTTGATAGCAGAGCGTTTGCGTAACTTGGGTAAATACAATTTATCTGACGTTGTATCATTCCGTTTACAAGAAAAACCTGTACGCACACTGGCAGCGTTAAGCTCTCTTGTTGTTGTTGCATTCTACTTGATTGCCCAAATGGTCGGCGCTGGTCAGTTGATCAAGCTTCTGTTTGGCTTGAACTATAACATTGCTGTCGTCATCGTCGGTCTGCTCATGATGGCATACGTTATGTTTGGCGGTATGTTAGCGACAACATGGGTGCAAATCATTAAGGCAGTGATGTTGTTGTCAGGTGCTACCTTCATGGCATTTATGGTGATGAAAGGCGTTGGCTTTAGCTTCACCAATATGTTCGAGCAATCGATTCAAGTCTTCTCTAAAGTACATGATTTAACCTTAGATGATGCAACCAAAATCATGGGACCAGGTAGTCTGGCATCAAACCCAATTGATGCGATTTCTCTTGGTTTAGCATTGATGTTTGGTACAGCTGGTTTACCACATATCCTCATGCGTTTCTTCACAGTAAAAGATGCGAAAGAAGCACGTAAATCAGTTGTTGTTGCAACAGGCTTTATCGGTTACTTCTATCTTTTAACTTTCATCATTGGTTTCGGTGCGATTCTCTATGTATCGAACAACCCACAATTCCTTGATATTGCGAAAATGGCAGTAACTGGCAAGCTAGAGCTTGTTGGTGGTAATAACATGGCTGCGGTTCACTTGTCTGATGCTTTAGGCGGTGACTTGTTCATGGGCTTCATTTCAGCGGTTGCATTTGCCACGATTCTAGCAGTTGTTGCAGGTTTAACGTTGTCAGGTGCTTCAGCAATTTCACATGACTTATATGCGAACGTATTGAAAAAAGGACAAACTACACCTGAATCTGAACTTCGTATGTCTAAAATCGCGACTTTAGGTCTTGCGATCTTTGCGATGATCTTGGGTATCTTGTTCGAGAAACAAAACGTTGCCTTCATGGTAGGTTTAGCATTCTCTGTTGCTGCATGTGCAAACTTCCCAGTGCTTGTACTTTCAATGTTCTGGAAAGGTTTAACAACGCGTGGTGCAGTTGCCGGTGGTGTTGTTGGATTAGTTTTAGCGGTTGTACTCATCGTACTTTCTAAAGCAGTTTGGGTAGATACGCTTGGTATTTCTGATACACCAATTAATCCATATAACGGTCCTGCATTATTTGCGATGCCTTTAGCATTCTTCTTCTGCTGGTTGTTCTCTGTGACAGACAATTCTGCACAAGCGCAAGCAGAACGTAAAGCATTTGATGCACAGTTTGTACGTTCACAAACAGGTATTGGTATTTCTGGTGCGTCAGACCACTAAACCATACTGATCATGATAAAAAGCCCCTTTAAGGGGCTTTTTTTCTTTACCAAATTTCTATTTTAAATGACATACAAGTCATCAACTGTCCGCTATGCTTTCATTCAAACAAAACAATAAAAATAGTTGGAGTTGAGATGAGTTTAATATGCCGCGTGATACGTGATCTCGTACGTTTACCATCCGCGTGTCTACTGATTTTACAGCTGCTGATTTTATTCCTCGCAGTGATATCAAGTCATGATTTGGCTTATCGCTCCATGACTTGGATTCTCGGCGCTTTAGTCCTTCTTATTATTGCTAAAGTCATCAAAATGACCCCAATTTTTAGTGCTGTAGGTTTATTTGGGGTATTAGGAGCTCTCATTTTTTCTTTCTTGATTCTGATTGGATATCATCAAGCCTATATTCAAATTACAGCGCATGTATTTGAAGTTATCGCGTATACGACAGCGGCTTATGGTTTGGTTCGATATATGTTCGAAGACCGCTATTTGACCAAAGATGAATTATTTGCGGCAGCAGCTGTTTTTACTTTAATTGCATGGAGCTTCGCATTTTTATATAGCATCTGCCAGCTATATGACCCACTGAGTTTTAGCATAACGCCTGAACAATCTGTTCAACATAGTTGGTTAGATTTGTTGTTTCTCAGTTTTAGTATTCAGTCGGCAACAGGTCTTTCAGATATTATGCCCTTGAGTTCGCTGGCGAGACTGATTGCCATGATTCAAATGTTTAGTGGAGTCATGTATCTGGCTTTGATTGTTTCGCGCTTAGTTGCACTGCAATACATTGCTCATTTGCCAAAGCATCAGGATGATTAAAACAGAACGTTACATCTTGCTAACGGCATTCATCTGCAAAATCATGAATAATAAGTACTTAGATCAAAAAATAATCTCCAACCCTCGATATTGAGTCGATTTTCTATTCTGTTTTTGATGAAACTAACCCGGCTTTATATGAGGTTGAGGATAAATGATCTCAATTCATATAGCGTTTTATCCAGTTTGAAGCGTTTCACCGAAAAATAAATATATAGGGGAATTATGTCTTCTCAGCATCCTTCATGGTATTCAAATGTAAATCCACGTGTTTTTATCAGCACGGTACTCATCATTTTTGTATTTTTGGCCACTGTGGTGTTATCTCCTAATGGTTTTGAATTAGTTACTCAGCAACTGAACCAATGGATTACGGATTCTTTTAGTTGGTTCTATGTTTTAGCAGTTGCCATATTTCTGATCGTGCTGGCTTATATCGCAATTTCTGACTACGGCAAAATCAGGCTCGGTCCAGATCATAGCCAACCGAGTTACAGTAATGGCTCTTGGTTTGCCATGCTCTTTACCGCAGGTATGGGGATTGGCCTGATGTTTTTTGGGGTAGCAGAACCTGTAATGCATTATGTCTCTCCGCCAGTCGGTGATGGAGAAACGGTTATGGCAGCGCAGCAAGCGATGCGAGTGACTTTCTTCCACTGGGGACTTCATGCATGGGGAATCTATGCATTGATTGGATTGTCCTTGGCCTATTTTGCTTATCGACATCAATTGCCTTTAAAAGTACGTTCCGCGCTTTATCCGATCATTGGAAAAAAAATTCATGGTCCAATGGGGGATGCCGTAGACACATTTGCCACGATTGGAACAGTATTTGGTGTGGCGACAACATTGGGTTTTGGTGTAACGCAAATTAATTCAGGCTTGAATTATTTATTTGATGTTCCTCAATCAGCAAGTACTCAAGTGATACTGATCATTATCGTCAGTTCATTGGCATCATTGTCCGTTTTTCTAGGTTTAGAAAAAGGAATTAAACGGTTGTCTGAGTTGAATTTGGTATTGGCAATAAGTTTATTGCTCTTTGTATTCTTCGCGAGTTCTACCATTTATCTTTTGCAAACCACAATTCAGAACATGGGTCAGTATGTTTCTAATCTCTTTACCATGACATTTAATTTATATGCTTATCAACCGAATGGTTGGATTGGTGGTTGGACGATTATGTATTGGGCATGGTGGATCTCATGGTCACCATTTGTCGGGATGTTTATCGCACGTGTGTCACATGGAAGAACTATTCGAGAGTTTATCGTTGGAGTTATGTTGATTCCTACTGGATTTACACTCATTTGGATGGGCTTTATGGGGAATGCTGCGCTCTTCAGTATTATGCAAGAAGGCAATGAAGCACTGATGCTAGCAGTACAGAAGGATTCTTCCGTTGCATTATTCGAATTTTTAAATAGCTTACCACTCGCTTCAATCATGAGTGTGGTGGCAACATCGCTGGTTATTTTATTCTTTGTCACTTCAGCGGATTCAGGTGCATTAGTTACAGACTATTTGACGGCCACAGGTGAAGGTTCACCGACATGGCAACGACTCTTTTGGACTGTGCTTATGGCGGTATTGGCAATTGTATTATTATTGGTCGGTGGGCTCGGTGCTTTACAATCTGCAACCATCATGAGTGCATTGCCATTCTCCGTCATTATGCTCTTTATTTGTTGGGGATTACTCAAAGCCTTAAAAGTAGATTTAATTAAAATGAATGCTTTGCAAGAAGCGAGAATTACACCTCGAGCGATTCATCAACCACGGAGTTGGCAAAAACGCTTAGGATTGATTATGCACTATCCTCATTCTAAGGAAGAGGTTGATGTATTTATTGAATCTCAAGTATCTCAAGCATTAGAGCAAGTGCAGAAAGAGTTCAAGAGAAGACAGTTTAAGGTTAGTGTAAATCGATTGGGTGAAGGTGTAGAGTTGAGGGTAGATCATCATGCTGAGTTGAATTTCGTATATCAAGTGATGTCACAAAGAACAACGCCACCGAGCTTTATGCCAGATACAATGGTGACTGAGCAGGATTATTATCAGGCGGAAGTGTTTTTAAGAGAGGGTGGACAGGCCTATGATGTAATGGACTGGACACAAGAAGACTTAATTCAAGATGTCATTGATCAATACGAAAGACATTTACATTTCTTAAGTGTAATTCGTAGCCCTGAGTAAATAGTGAATGATTAAAAAAGGACGCATTATGCGTCCTTTTTTGATTCTGTATCTAATAATTTATTAGAAACGGAATTTAGCATTTAAGCCAACAGTTTCAGTATCACGGCTAGAACCATTTTCAGCGTTAGCATTTACATAACTTGCACCAACAGCTACAGCTGGAGTGATGAAGTAGTTTACGTTAGCACCGATAGCTGAGCTTGGAGTGTCATTAAAGCTTGATTCAGTATAAGAAACGCCTGCGCTTAACTGTGGATTGAAGTAAAGGTCAGATTTTAATTGGTAAAGTGTGTCTTCACCGTATACTAAACCAGCTTCAAAGCCAACAGACATATTTGTATCAGTGATGCCGCCTACATATTTAGTACGAGCTGTGATCGCATCTTGATCTTCAGCAATAGTACCTGTTTCAAGTGCTGAGAATACGCTGCCGTTGTTGATTGCTTTAAAGACATCAAAAGAGTATTGATCAGCAACGCTTGTATAACCTACAGCAACTAAGAAGTTTGGAAGTAACATTGCACCAAGTTCTAAAGCATAACGATCGCCGTTACCATCTGCTAATTTAGCAACTTGTGGGTGGTTTAATGGGTTGTTTGCAGTGAAATCATTTTTAGCATCAGTTTTTGAGTGGCTATATGATGCGCTTGCATATAAAGGAATAAGTTTAGTTGGGATGTAAGCTTCAGCTTTAGCACCGTAGTTATGTTGTTCTGCTTTAACTTCTTCATTAATACCGTAAGCAGGTACTTTAATATCAGCAGAATATTCACCGAAATTATAAGCCACAGATACATTAGATGCCTGATTTAAGAAAGCCGCTTCAGCTAAAGGACCTTTAGTTGAGTCAACATTCTTGAAGTAATAAGTACCTTGTACAGAACCAGTGTAGTTATCATTGTTCAATGAGTCATCAAAGTATTCAGCAGCCCCTTGTACTTCAACTTGATATGCGTGTGCCCCAGTCATTGCTACTAATAAAGCAGTGGCTAAACTAATTTTTTTCATAATAGTTACCAAATAAATGTCGAATGAATATGCAGTAAATATTGTATTGTAACAATGTATTAAGTCAATGATCTTTAAGGTAATAGTCTGCTGGTCTAAATTTATTTTGTGTGTTATGTCTTGATACAAGAAGATTAAGAACATGAATTTTTGAACATTTTATTCAAAAATAACAATGTGATAAGGAGATTTTCAACGTCGATTAAGCTTAAAAAATTGCATCGAAATTATACAAAAAAAAGATTATTAGAATCGGATAAAACGTATAAAGAAAATGTTAATTTACATGAAATTTAAGATTTTCGTTTAATTTTAACTCATTTGAAAATAAATAATGTGACTTTTTTCACCTACTTGGTAGTAAAGTGTTAGGTCTATTCGGAATTTCAAAGGGTTGCGATGTTTGCAATTTAAGTTAATTTTCACATAATTACATGCTCGTTAACTAAGTTTTTTTTTATATTTAAATAAATTGAGTTCTGCCTTTTAGATTTACTAAATATTATAGTGGTTATTTCTCTTATATGCCCAGCTTTCCCCAAGGCTGGGTTTTTTTTTAACTTATATTTATTTGCACCATTATGGTGCATAACTGGGTGTATTCTTTATCAATACTGAGCAAAAAAAAACCTAGTTTTCATAGAAAACTAGGTTTTTTCGCCAAAACTTGAGGGAAATACAGAAATTCTGCTGAGGTATATTTCTATCTCGCCCTAATGTGGGGCATTATGCACCAGCATATTGCACATGTAAATATTATTTTTAAAAAAAGTGTTAAAAATAGACAAAAAAAATTGGAAATAATCAGTCAAAATTGAATTAAATGCATTGGTCAAATTGGAACATTGAATTGAAAGGAATCTACGTTGTTGCACTTGTTTTAACGTCTGTTTTTTTATCTGCCTGCCAGGCCTTAGATCATATTAATCCGAGAACAAAAGCATACGAATTAAAAGATGATTCAATGCTGAATAGCAGTGAATCAAAGAATCAGCATCATATTGAGACCCTATTTAATCAGCAAAATATTCAAGGTGTATTTATCACCTATGATGGCAAACACGTTAAAACTTACGGTTCTGATCGAACAAGAGCAAAAGAAAATTTTATCCCTGCATCTACTTTTAAAATAGTGAATGCTTTGATTGGATTAGAACATCATAAATCAACTCGGTATGAAGTGTTTAAATGGGATGGAAATAAGCGTTCATTTGATAGTTGGCAACGTGACTTTACGCTTGGTGAGGCCTTACAAGCATCTGTTGTACCTGTGTATCAAGCCTTAGCACACCGTATTGGACCAACATTGATGCAACAGGAATTAATTCGAATTCAGTATGGAAATGCAAAAGTCGGGGATGAGATAGATCAGTTTTGGTTAAAAGGTCCTCTAGAGATTACACCTGATCAACAAGTTAAATTTGTTTATAGATTGGCACAGTTGTCATTGCCGTTTCGTAGAGATGTACAACAAGATGTAAGAGACATGATGTATGTCGAATCACGTGGTGCGAATAAGCTATATGCCAAAAGTGGTTGGGGAATGGATATTGAGCCTCAGGTGGGCTGGTATGTGGGTTTTGTAGAACAAGCCAGCGGTCAAGTCACCGCCTTTGCATTAAATTTAGAAATGAAAAATGGTGATAAAATTCAGCAACGGAAGGAAATCACTTTAGATATTTTAGATCGACTTGGTTTATTTCATTATTTACGTTAAAAGTCATATAAAAGATAAAAAAAACCCAGCCGATTGGGATGGCTGGGCTGAAAAAGGATGTTCTGTATGTGGGAGAAACATCCGAGGGTAGAACAAAATTCATTAAGCAAATCTGATATGAATCAGTGTCTTTGCGATGTAAGTATTATGGTTTAAAGGATGAAGTTTGTATAATGATTAAATATTATGCGCGTGATCTATTTTTTCGATGCTGATTAAGTGATCAAAATAATCATCTGTTTTTAATTCAAAAAAATTAAATACTGCGAAATATATCACTTGTATATTGGTGGAAAAATAATTTAAATATTAAACAAAAAAAATTACGGCATTACAATAGTGTGATATTTATCACATTGTTTCTTAAATAAAAACTTGTGCTTTAAGTGCTTTTTAAGCATGGTTATATTGTAAAATATAACCAAGTTCAAAGAAATTTTATAAATCTCACCGCTTCATACGGTCTTTTATTTTAGAGGTAGTTTGGATGTTAAAATCACATTCCGAGCAAATTGGTCGCCGCCTATTTGTGTTCGTGATGATTATCGTCTTATCTATCCTCTGTATTTCAATCCCATTGGTCATTAGCCATTATCGCGAATATCAGAAATCACAAATAGCATTGATTGAAATTGAAAATCTTCGAGCTGTTGCTGCTCTAGCGAACCGTATTTCACGCGAGCGTGGCCCTGCGAACATGGCAATGTCGAGTTCACAAGAAGAGTTTGAAAAAAATAAACAAGCGCTTATTGAGTATCGCGCGGGAGTAGATGAACAAATTAAGGTCTCGATTCATCGATTAGATCAGTCTGGATATGATGGGTTAGAAGAGTACGTCGCTCAATACCTAAATCCAAAATTAGCGGAAGGTCGCAAACAAGTCGATCACTATATTTCGTTGCCATTTGCAGAGCGTACGCCTGAAGCTTTAGATCAAGCTATTCTTACAATGTTTAATGCGTGGGATAGCAGCCATGATTTACTGAAAAAACTGGTAATGCAGTCTAAAAGTAAAGACAGTTCGATGGGGCATTATTACACCATGATTTTGGTGTTGGCTGATTTGCGAGATCAGGCTGGACGTGTTGCTTCAAATGTAACTGCACATGTGACATTTCAGCAGCCGTTACCAAGTGACAATATTGCACGCGCATTACAAACGCAAAAACAAGTTCGCTATTTGTGGGATTTAGTGAATACCATCCAACCCGAACGCCATCGTACAGCTGAATTCGCTCGCTTACACCAAGAAGTGAAAACTCAGTTTATTGATCAAGGTTTACCTATCATCATGCAATTAATTGATGAAAGCCGAAAGGGACAACCTTATTTTTTATCAGGGACTGAATTAAGTGTAGCTGTATCTGGTAAATTCTTAACAGTTATCGATTTACAAGACTATTTGCTCAATAAGAGCGTTGAAATCGCAAAGTCAGAAAAAGACGCGAATCAATTGAACTTCCTACTCACGTTGATAGTCTCTTTAATTTCACTATTGGCTGCTTTATTTACGATGATCTATGTTCAACGTAAAGTTATTTCGCCGCTTATCATGGTGAGAGATAAATTAGTTGAATTGTCGTATGCCAATGCTTTGGTCGATAGTCATTTTATTGAAGATCAGCAGAAGCAAGTATATTCATTACACGAAGCGATGCAAAAACTTCAGAAAATGTTGCATCAACGTGATGAGTTTGAATTTGAATTAAAGAATATTGCCAATACTGATAAATTAACAGGTGTTTCAAATCGTTTTGCTTTAGAAGCCTATACCAAACTTATGGAAGCTCAGCCCAATAAGTTTACCCAAACGTGTTTGATGATTGTAGATATTGATTATTTTAAACAGGTTAATGATCAGTATGGTCATGTGGCAGGGGATCAAGTCATTCAGCAGGTGGCAAATTGTTTAAGTCATAATGTTCGATCAACTGATTTAGTCGTTCGCTTTGGTGGGGATGAATTTTTGGTGTTGATTGAAAATTTAGACCTTGAACATGGGTTACGTGCTGCAGAAAAGATGCGTAAGGGTATTGGTGATTTACAATTTACAGATGAGCAAGGTCAATCATTTACGGTTTCGATCAGTGTGGGTGTTGCGGTAGGTGCTGATTCTTGGAAAGCATTATTTGCTAAGGCAGACCAAGCATTATTTAGAGCGAAAGCGCAGGGACGCAATACGGTTTCAAGCTAAGATTATGTGAATATTGGCTGTAATCACGTCCTCAATTGTCAGTTAGATTTTTTATTAAATTTGCGTAGTAGTTTCCTACTTTTGAAAGAAAAAAGTAGGCAAAATGCTTTTGTTTGATTGAGGATACATCCTTATATCTTAATCAAACGGGCGACATCCAGGTCGCTTTCATGTGATTGGATTTCAGTTAAAAATTATTTAGGAATGGCTTTATTTAAACTTTGATAAAGTTGTTTTCTAGTCTCTAATATACTTGCTTTATATTCAGCAGTTTTCTCAATTGAAACAGATTCTTTACGAAAACATGTATAGGAATTAAAAGCACCTACAAGTTCACCGTATCTTCTCAATATTTCTTGTTGATCTTTATAGTCATATAAAAGTAAAAGCCCTTCATTTTTACTTAATAGATTAAAGTCATCAAATAGGTTTTCTCGCAGAGGAGAGAGTCTGTCGCTAATTACTTCTTTATCTAATACAGGCTTTTTAATTTCAAAATCAAATATAGCCCAAATTTTTAAAATTAAATGATTTATTTCCTCTATATCAGAAGAAATTTTTGTTAAAAGATTACGATTAAATTCTTTGTTTTCCTTATTTTGTTGTGCCTTCAAATTTGCCTTTTGATTGAAATAAGTAATGATCCCTGTAATGAGCGCACCTAAACCAATTTTAATAGCTGTATCTAATATTTCTAATAAAGTCATAAGAATAAAAAACGGTGAATGAATCACCGTATTAGCATAATAAATTATTATTTTGAAACCTCCCTAACCCTCCTTTTCAAAGATGAGGAGCATTAATCCGTAAGGGGGGAGATTATTTCAACATCGGCTTTAAGAATCTCGCCGTATGCGAAACCTTATTTTTCGCTACTTCTTCAGGTGTACCTTCAGCAATAATCATACCGCCACCAGCACCACCTTCAGGACCTAAGTCCACAATCCAGTCGGCAGTTTTAATCACATCTAAGTTATGCTCAATCACCACAATGGTATTACCTTTATTGCGTAGCTCATGAAGAATATCTAAAAGTTTGGCAATATCGTGGAAATGCAAACCTGTGGTTGGTTCATCCAGCACATACAGGGTTTTACCCGTATCACGTTTGGCAAGTTCGCGCGCAAGTTTCACACGCTGTGCTTCACCACCTGAAAGCGTGGTTGCCGACTGACCCAAACGGATATAACCTAAACCAACTTGATGTAAAGTTTCTAAACGACGATGAATGACAGGAATCGCATCAAAGAAATGCATTGCATCTTCAACGGTCATCTCGAGTACGTCAGAAATGTTTTTACCTTTATAGCCGACTTCCAAAGTTTCACGGTTATAACGCTTGCCGTGGCAGGCATCGCATGGCACATACATATCCGGTAAGAAATGCATCGCCACTTTAATCATACCGTCGCCTTCACAAGCCTCACAGCGACCACCTTTCACGTTAAACGAGAAACGACCTGCGGCATACCCACGTGCTTTGGCTTCTGGGGTTTGAGCAAAGAGTTCACGAATTGGCGTAAACAAACCTGTATAGGTTGCAGGGTTTGAGCGCGGTGTACGTCCAATTGGGCTTTGGTCAATATCCACGACTTTATCGAGGAATTGTAAGCCATCAATCGAATCAAATTTTTCTGCCGTTAACGTCGTTGCACCATTCAATTGTGTTGCAGCAAGTGGCAATAAAGTACGGTTAATTAAAGTCGATTTACCTGAACCCGATACACCCGTCACACAGGTCATCACACCTAAAGGAATGGTGAGATCAACATTCTTTAAGTTGTGACCACATGCACCCATCAGTTTAATTTGCTCATCAGGTTTTGGCGGTTGCACACGCGTTTTTGGCACTTCAATTTTTAACTTACCTGAAAGGTATTTACCGGTCAGAGAGTCTTCATTGGCTGCCAATTCATCGTACGTTCCTTCAGCAATGACATGACCACCATGCACACCTGCACCAGGACCAATATCAATAATATGATCGGCTGCGCGAATGGCATCTTCATCATGCTCTACCACTAAGACAGTGTTACCGAGATCACGTAAACGAACCAAAGTCTCAAGCAAACGGTCATTATCACGTTGATGCAAGCCAATTGATGGTTCATCCAGCACGTACATGACGCCCATAAGACCTGCACCAATTTGCGAAGCCAAACGGATACGCTGTGCTTCACCCCCTGATAAGGTTTCGGCTGAACGAGATAGACTTAAATAGTTCAAACCGACTGATACAAGGAAGTGCAAACGCTCACGGATTTCTTTAAAAATCTTATCGGCAATTTCACCTTTGGCACCTTCAAGATTCAGGTCTTGATAGTAGCTTTCGGCATCGCCAATCGACATTTTGGTGATTTCGGCAATGGTTTTGTCTTTGACACGCACATGACGTGAAATTTCATTGAGACGTGAACCGCCACAAGCATCACATGCAGCATTCGATAAATACTGAGCTAAATCATCACGTACATAGTTTGATTCAGTTTCACGGTAACGACGTTCTAAATGTGGTAAAACCCCTTCGAAAGCCATCACACGGTTATGACGGCGACCACGTTCATCGATATAGCTTAAATCAATTTTTTCTTTGCCTGTACCGTAAAGGAATTTCTTTTTGGTTTCCGCATCAAGTTCATTCCACGGCGTATCAAGAGAAAAGTCGAAATGTGCAGCGACTTTTTCAATCATGCTGTAATAGTATGGACGCTGACGATCCCAACCACGAATTGCCCCTTGGCTAATGCTGACTTCAGGGTTTGGAATGAGTTTGTCAGAACTAAAATGGCTGCGTGTCCCTAAACCATCACAGACCGGGCAAGCACCAAATGGGTTGTTAAAAGAAAACAGACGAGGTTCTAATTCGGCAACGGCACGGTCACATTCAGGACATGAGTGTTTTGCTGAAAACACACGATCAGATTGTTCGCCTTTCATCCATGACAAAATAGCAATATCACCACCTAAACGCAGTGCGGTTTCAAAACTTTCTGCAATACGGTTGCCTAAGTCATCGCGGACTTTAAAACGGTCGACCACGACTTCAATGGTATGTTTTTTCTTCTTATCCAGTTCAGGCGGTGGATCAATTTCCATGATTTCACCGTCTACACGTGCACGGACGAAACCTTGGCTTTGTAAATGCTCAAATAAATTGGTGTATTCACCTTTGCGCTCACGTACAACAGGAGCAAGTAACAATAAAGCTGTACCTTCTTCAAGTGCTTTAACCGCATCAACCATTTCCGACACGGTTTGTGCCACCATCGGCAAGTCATGCTCAGGGCAGTAGGGTGTACCCACTCGAGCATACAACAAACGTAAATAGTCATAAATTTCAGTAATCGTACCGACCGTTGAACGTGGGTTATGACTGGTTGATTTCTGCTCGATGGCAATAGCTGGGCTTAAACCTTCAATCGAATCGACTTCAGGTTTTTCCATTTGGGATAGGAATTGGCGTGCATAGGCAGATAAAGATTCCACATAGCGACGTTGACCTTCTGCATATAAGGTGTCGAAAGCCAGTGAAGATTTACCTGAACCTGAAAGTCCCGTAATCACCACGAATTTATCGCGTGGAATATCAAGGTTCACATTTTTTAAGTTATGGGTGCGTGCGCCTCGAATACGGATATGACTTTGGCTCATAAAACATCTCGAAAATATGCTGAGTGAAGGTGATATATGATAGCGATTTAATTTTGTTCAAGCACAAATGAAGAATAAAACACGACAAATTATGTCGGTAAAATTTCATTGAACAGCAAAAGTCCAATGTAAAGTGCTTTGAGAGCTCCTGCAATCTGATTTTAAATAGATGAACAAGACAGAATCAATTCGCAAATTTGATGTCATGATGAGCCATAGGATGTTAAGTATAAGTGAATTTCGGGTGAATATTGATCAGCAAGCACGTGAATAGTGACGTTCGAAAATAGAGTCCACCTGTTCAAAACATATATGTCTTTCAATAGCATGATGTTGACGTGCGTAAAAATTCACTTCTTTTTCTAAGTGTTGAAGAAAATCGTTATATTCCGCTTCGAAATTTTGTAAATCTAGAAAATCAAAACGTATAGAGCTTGAACAAGAGTATTGAGCAATGAAGTCGAGCATTAAATTTTGAATATGATGATTGGTAAAATAAATGAGATATGTGGCAGCAGATCCACAGTGTGTACAGCCTTTTTCTAAATAAACTTCTTCATTATTTAACCAACAGCATTGTAAAGTGAAATATGCACGGATTGCTTCTGTTCCCAGTGAATGTTGCATAGAAAACCTCAAGTAAATTTTATTTATGATAATGAGAATTATTATCAATAATAATTGTGCTTGAAGTTTGCTTTAAAATCCAGTCTTAAATCCATTTAAATCGAAATGATCCTGAAAGTCGGCAATGCAGTTTAGATCACCGACCTTTAATTTGGTTATGCAGGTGATAGCATCATGAGTGATCTAGGCTTAACCATTGACGTTGATGATAGGCACTATCCCAGAATAAATATTCGAGTTCAGCTCCCCGTGTGTAAGCTTGATGCATTTTTTCAATGGTATGTTGATCGCTTTCTGCCGCAACTCGGTCAATAATTTCAATGACTTTGCGTACTTCTTCGTTGAAATGCTCGCCAGCATAAGTGTCAATCCACGCTTGATAAGGATTATTTGCAATATTACGTTTAAGAATGTCTTTGCCCACTTCCGCATAAATCCAATAGCACGGCAGTAATGAAGCTAAAACGACAGGATAACTCTCTGACCATGCAGTAGCTGTCAGAAATGAGGTGTAATGATGGCAAGCAGCAGTCAAAGGTGTATTTTCAAAATCAGCTTTAGTGATGCCAAATTCGTGCATAAAACCATTGTGCAGTTCACGCTCAACCACAATTGCTTCATTAGCACCTTGCGTAAATTGAATAATGGCATCGGATTCATATGCTTTAGCACCACAAATAGCCAATGCTCGACCATAGGCAACCAGGTAATGCGCATCCTGAATGACGTAATGGCAGAAAGCTTCTCGATCGAGTGTTCCAAGCGCCAGTTCTTGGTTAAAAGGGAGTGCTAATGTTTTTTGATATAAATCGTAGTTTCGTTGCCAAACGGCTTCTGAAAAACGCATAAATCCATCCTGAATAAAATCATCTCTAGGTATCAGCTAAGATCATATCAATTTGTCGTTACAAAACTAGCTTGAGCGATACATCATCTTCAACAAAAAAATCATACGAAGAACTTTGGATAAATTTTGAAAACTCGTCATAATTAGCACAGTTTAATTGAGTGTCTTTTAGCGCTAGAGATCAGACATTCAATTTATAGAATTTTTACAAATCACTAAGCACAGACTTCACTTAATATTCGTCATATAAAAATCCTAAGTTTATGTTTTGTAAAATTTTTATTGATTCACCTCATTTTTTATAAGGTCGCTAGATTATGTGGAAACATTTTGGTTTCTCTATCGTATTCACGATCGTGTGTCTTGCGCTGTCTGCCTATTGGGGTTATACCCATGGTCCAGAAGCTGGCCTCAAGACCATGTTCACCGTACTGACCATCACTGCAATTTTAGCTGTGATGGAGGTTTCACTTTCTTTTGATAATGCTGTCGTCAATGCTTCAGTGCTTCGTCATTGGGATCACTTTTGGAAAATGCTTTTCCTGACTGTGGGTATTCTCATTGCAGTATTTGGTATGCGTTTAATCTTCCCAATTGTGATCGTCGCGGTCACAGCGGATATGGGCATGATGGAAGTTGTCAATTTGGCATTAAATGACCCTAAAGAATATTCGGCACGACTGATGAATCATCATCCTGAAATTGCAGCATTTGGTGGTGCATTCTTATTGATGGTATTCCTTAACTTTTTCTTGGATGATGGTAAAGACACGCATTGGTTCAAATGGATTGAGCGTCGTTTAGCGAAATTGGCATCTGTACCTGCACTATCTGTATTTGTTGCTTTAGTGGCTTTACTGATCATGGCTGCTAATGTTGATGAAGCTAAACGCTTAGTCGTGACTATGGCGGGTATTTGGGGCATCGTCATTTATATCGGGGTACAAGTACTGAGCCATTTGCTGGGTGGTGAGCCTGAAATTGATGAAAATGGTAATGCAATTGGTCACGATAGTAATGGTGTGCCAACAGGCGTAGTCAAAGCAGGTATCGGCGGGTTCTTGTATTTAGAAGTATTGGATGCATCATTTAGTTTTGATGGTGTGATTGGTGCTTTTGCGATTACCTCAGATGTTGTGGTGATTATGTTAGGTCTTGCGATTGGTGCTATCTTTGTTCGTTCGATTACCATCTATCTCGTTGAGAAAGGCACTTTAGATGCTTACATCTATTTAGAACATGGTGCGCACTATGCAATTGGTGCATTGGCTTTCATTATGATTGCGAGTGGTACAGGCGTACATGTTCCTGAAGTGGTTACAGGTCTGATTGGTGTAGCATTTATTGTTTGGGCAGTGATTGCATCTATTCAATATAAGAAGCGTCAAGCGCTACAAGGCTAGATGAATACATCAAAAAAAGCACAGCATAAGCTGTGCTTTTTTTGGCTTAAAGCTTTTGCTCTAGGGAAAACAGATGGTGTTGATCTTTATTTCAAATAAAATTCATGCCTGTTCATCAGCCGAATATTCTATAATCAAAGTAGACATAGAAATCACGCGATAACCTAAATTTTATGATGAATGCCTTAGAACGCCGTTCCACATTTGCATTGAGCAGCATTTTTGCATTGCGAATGTTAGGTCTGTTTATGATTGTCCCGGTCTTTTCTGTTGCGGGACAGGCTTATGAATATGCAACACCTGCTTTGATTGGTTTGGCCGTAGGTGTGTATGGTTTGACTCAGGCAATACTACAAATTCCTTTTAGTTTGATTGCAGACCGTTATAGCCGAAAGCCGCTGATCGTATTGGGTTTATTGCTGTTTGCCTTGGGTGGTGCAATCGCCGCAATGTCAGACACAATCTATGGTGTGATTATAGGGCGTGCAATAGCTGGGGGTGGAGCTGTCTCTGCTGTCGTCATGGCGTTATTGGCAGATGTTACGCGTGAAGAAAATCGTATGAAGGCGATGGCAATGATGGGGATGAGTATTGGTCTCTCTTTCGTTATTGCATTTAGTTTAGGGCCATGGTTGACCAGCGTGGTGGGTATTTCAGGCTTATTCTGGGTGACCACACTCATGGGATTACTTGCCATTGCAATGCTATTTCTTGTTCCCAAAACAACACGTCATCATAAAAATTTTCAGCAAGGTTATCTCACTCAGCTAAAACAAGTTTTGAAAATGGGCGATTTAAATCGCTTACATGTTTCTGTGTTTGCTTTGCATTTATTGCTGACGGCGATGTTCATCTATGTGCCTTCTCAATTGATTGACTTTGCAGATATTCCTTTAGCTGAGCATGGTTTGATCTATCTTCCCTTATTGGTAATCAGTTTATTTTTTGCTTTTCCTAGTATCATTCTTGCTGAAAAATATCGAAAAATGCGAGGTATTTTTCTGACTGCGATTGCTGGGATCATCGCCGGTTTGATCGTGATGATTTTTGGATTTGAATCGAAATACATTTTGTTGCTTGGTTTAGGTCTTTTCTTTATTGCCTTTAATGTGATGGAAGCACTACTGCCATCTTGGTTATCGAAGGCAGCACCTATCCAATCCAAAGCGACAGCAATGGGTGTGAATGCCAGTGGTCAATTCTTAGGTGCTTTTTTTGGTGGTATACTGGGTGGTCAATTGCTGATGTTAAATAACACTGCTCTAGGCTGGGGGGTACTGACAGGAATTGCCATTCTTTGGCTGTTGATTAGTTTTGGATTAAAGCAGCCACGTTATTTATCATCACTGATTTTGAGTTTGCCCAAAGTCCAAGAAACAGATGAATGGACTTCTCAGTTACTGGCAATTCGTGGTATTGAAGAGGTCGTGGTGATGACTGATCAACAAGTGGTCTATGTCAAAGTTGATAAGCAGCAGTTAGATGACACTGCGCGACAACATTTAACGCACTTGTTGGGTAAAGAGGTAGCCATTTAATCATAACTCTTATAAAGTAAAACATAGAATCGAATAGGAAGATTAGAGCACATGCGCGGCGTGAATAAAGTTATTTTAGTTGGTACTTTAGGTAAAGATCCTGAGACAAAAACATTTCCCAATGGTGGTTCATTAACGCAGTTTTCAATTGCAACAAGTGAATCTTGGACAGATAAAAACTCAGGTGAACGCAAAGAACAAACAGAATGGCACCGTATCGTCTTACATAATCGTTTAGGTGAAATTGCACAGCAATATTTACGTAAAGGTTCAAAAGTTTATATTGAAGGCTCTTTACGTACCCGTCAGTGGACAGACCAAAATGGTCAAGAGCGTTACACGACAGAAATCCGTGGCGAACAAATGCAGATGTTAGATTCTAATAATCGTCAGCAAAGTGAAAATGGTGGTGAAGGTTATAATCAACCACGTTTTAATAACAACCAAGGCGGTGGTTATGGCAACCAAGGTGGTTATAACAATAATAATCAAGGTAGCGGTTATGGTAACCAAGCTAGTTATGGTAATAACAACGTTAACCAAGGCTTCCAAAAGCCACAAAATCAACCAGCGCCGAAGCCAATGGCGACAGCACCATCTGATTTAGATGATGATTTACCGTTCTGACACATACCTGAGAGTAGTTTTTGTTAAATTTTAATGTTTTTTATTATTTAACAATGAATTAAATAGTTAAAAACCCTTTGTATAACAAAGGGTTTTTTGTTTTTATGGTGATATAGTAAAACGTTTGTTCATAGTTGAATTAGGGATAGTTGAATGAAACACGGGATTATATTTTTAACTTGTGTGCTGTGTAGCAGCATGAGCTTAGCACAATCACCACAATGGACCATGTTTGATCGGGATGATGGGGGCTGGTCTTATATTGATAAAACGACCATTAAATCACTCGATCAAGCCTCGCATATTTTTGAAATTGACTATAAATATGTGTATGAACATGGCGTACCCTCATTAAACATCAAACCCAAGGGCTACATACAAGCCGTTCATCAAATTGATTGTCAAAATAAAGCCAGAGCCTATGTCAAAAGCCAGCGTTTTACGCCGCAAGGTAAAGCCGCAGATGATAATAATTCATTCGGTACGATTTATTTTGAACCCATGTCAATGCAACTTCCTAAAAATATTAAGCTAATTGAAATGTTATGCATTAAATAAAATTTATAAAAGACTTTGTATAACGCTACAACTTATTGAGATTTGATGCGAATTCATGAGTGATCCTTCAAAGCCTTTTTAAATAACAAGGCTTTGAAGGATAGTTAACCTAAAATTAGAATTTACCATTCATAACGTAAACGGAATAAATGCATATCTGGGGTTTGGAACGTATCATGTGTATATAAACGTTCATAATCAAATCCAAAACCATGGTTAAATCTAGCTGCTATACCAACACCGAGATCACGGCGTTTAAACTCTGAGCCACTGGTATATTCAAGTTGATTTCCCATGATATAGGGCTGAATGAATTTGATACCGTATTCTTCAATCTTGAAGTGCTGTCCCGCATAAAATTCAACGCCATAAGCCTCAGTATTCAGCAATGATTGAAGTTGAAAATCGCTCGATTCACTGTAAGCATCAAAATTTGGAACTAGATTTTTATACCAACCAGCGCCAAAGCTAAGCATCCATTTTCCATCAAAATAAAATAATGAACTTGCCCAAATTTCTTGCTTTAAATCATGTTTATCTTGTTGATTATTCAGACTAGCATCGTTGTACTTCCATGAGGTCGCCCAACTTAAATTTTTATTTAAATGCACATCAACTGCCAATTCGGCACCATTTTTACGTTGATATTGCACATCCGTATCTGCGACCGTCGTACTATCCTTGAACAAATAGCTGGCATATAAGTTTGCTTTATCCATTTTGAACTCATAACGTAAAGTTTTATGAGCTGCTTGCGTACCATCTGTATAAGCGACAGGGCTCCACGTTTGGGGCTGAGCCAAGGTTGAGTAATTCCATAGGTCAGTTTTGGCACCTACAATGTCGTAATAAATACTATAGATTTTTCCAAATTTAACGGTACCGTATTCTGAATCACGCAGACCAATATACGCCTGCTCGGTGGTGATGTTTTCATCAGAGGAACGGTAATGACTGTCCCAATCCAGCATCTTGGGAAGATTGATATAGTTTTGATAGCCTGCAATTAAATGCAAACGTTCATTCCATGCATAATCAGCATTGGCATAAATACGGCTATTTGAGCTATAGCCATCTCTGCGATATTTCTGATTTTCGTTAGATTGATCGTAATGATCGAAATTTAAGGCTTGTAGACGAATACTACCAGACGTGGTGAGTTTTAAACGATCGGATTCACTCACAATTTGCTGTTCATCAATGAGTGTTATCTCGGCAAATGTAAGATTTGAAAAAATAAAGGTGCAGGAAAGCAATAGCTTGTAAAAGCATGGTTTTGACATAGTAACATCCGTGTGACTAAATATAAATTAAGCTGGTGATTCTGCTGATTAAAGCTGAGTAGAAATTAGGTGGTCTTTGTCGATTGAAAATATCGTTCCAAAATGGAGTAGTGGTTAGTGTCTACAAAACTCAATAGATGCGTGAATTCAGGCTCTAGTTGCTGTCGAATTTGATAATATTTTTGGCTCTGCCATTTCAGTTCTGGTAACTCATCGAGTCCATACGCAATCGTACAGGGCTTAGCAAAGTGCGTAGAATGTTCAACTGGACTTAAGTTTTTAATGTCTAGCTCAGATAAATTTAGCGCCTTGTTTAAATGTGTTTCTTGAATCGGTTTTAGGTCATAGATCCCACTGAGTAATACCGCTGAACTAATCAGGGGGTGATCTAAATTTAAAGCAGCTAAATGGGCACCGGCAGAATGCCCAACCACAATGACATTGGAGCTGATCCAAGTTTGTTTGTGGATATAATCGAGCGCTTTACGAATTTGTAGATTAATCAGATTTAAACTACTTTGAGGCGCTAAATCATATTCAATCAAAACACATTGAGCATTTTGCTTTAAAACAAATTCAGCAACAAAGGCAAAATCCCTTTTTTCACACCATTGCCAATAACCACCATGTATAAAAATAATAGTAGTATTGGTGGCAACAGGTGTGGGGAAAAAATCCAGTGTAGATCTTCGCTGAAAGTCGTACTGTAAATCGGCAATATGATGGTGTTGCATATAAGTCGCTTGGCTCATTTTTTGAAAATCAGACAAGATCTGATTTTCATCCGTCACAGTTTGCGAGTTGTCATAGAGCATGATTTGCAGCTCCTTTACTAGGCTTGTTCATTTTCAGTTAATTGATGCTTTAAGGATGATTTCTTCATTTGATAGAAAATGATTAACATCACGATAAAAGGCACGCCAAACTGGAGAGTTGATTTAAATTCTTGTGTAAACCATGTGGTAAGCGTGATTGCAAGAATGGCAAACAAACCAATAAAGGAAATATAACGACTACCAGGAATGCTGTATTTGAGGTGGATATTATTTTTTGCCAAGTTCTTTCTAAAGAAGTAGTGTGTGGCAAAGATCGCCCCCCAAGTAAATAAAGCTCCAAACATGGACAGTGCAATCATGATTGGAAATGCTGATTCGGGATTAATGCTATATACAATACTCGCCACGGCAATACCTGTTGCCGAAAGTAGCAAGGCATTGATGGGCACCCCATTTTTACGAATTTTACCAAACAGTTTCGGTGCATCTCCTGAACGTGACAAACTGAATAACATACGCGTTGAGATATATAACATGCTGTTCATTGCGGACAGTGCTGCCACAATCACAATGAAGTTTAAAATATGATCAGCAAAAGGAATGCCGACAATTTGCATAACAGACACGAAAGGACTGGTTGCACCTGGTGCTATCAATTGAGTCCATGGAACGAGAGTGACAATTAAACTCAGCGATAGTAAATAAAATAGAAATAAGCGAATCGCAGTGCTTTTGAAAGCGTATTTAACTGCTTTTTCAGGATCATTGGCTTCACCTGCAGCAACCGCGATCATTTCGATACTGAGATAACTAAAAATAGAAATAATGACACCAATCCAAACACCTTTAAATCCATTTGGCATAAAGCCATCATGTGCAGTGAGATTGTGAGTTAGCGCTTGATGAGGATTTGGATCTTGCGTCAAAATACCTATAGCCAACAGAATAAACACAATGATGGCAAACACTTTGATCGTCGAAAACCAATATTCAACTAAGCCAAATGCTTTGACACTATAAGCATTTACTGCGAGAAGTACGGTTGAAAAAAACACGATCCAAATACCTGAACCGACATGAGGAAACCAAAGTTTCATATAGTCAGCCACGGCGGTAATTTCTGTGCCTACAGCCAACACGATACATGCCCAGTAGCTATAACGAACTAAGAAACCAGAAAGTGGATTTATATAATGTTCAGCGTAAGCACCAAACGAGCCTGAAGTGGGGTGTTGTACAGTCATTTCTGCCAAGCAAGCCATCAGTGCAAAAGCAATTAATCCGCCGATCGCATAGCTTAGAATGACAGCAGGTCCTGCAAAACTAATGGCAAATTTACTACCCATGAATAGACCGGTGCCAATGGCACCGCCTATTGCAATCATGCCCATTTGTTTAGCGGTTAATTTTTTATGTAATCCTGCTTCGCGTGTTTGAATTTTATCGAAGTTACTCATAAGCCCTCCTGGCCATGGTGATATAAAGTGAGTAACTGAATTAAGTTACTTGACCTCGCACCGAATATTTTTCATTTTTCCATTCTTCATTCAGCATCACTTGTTTAAGATGTTGAACAGCATGCCAAATGTCTTCATGGCTTAGGTACAAAGGTGTGACCCCAAATCTGAGCACGGCTGGCTCTCGGTAATCTCCAATCACACCACGTGCAACAAGCGCTTGGACAATGGCATAACCGTGTTCATGGCAATAACTCACATGACTACCACGCTGTAAATGATCGATTGGTGTAATTAACTCAAAACCAAATTCAGCACATTCCTGTTCAACCAATTGAATAAAGAGATCTGTTAAATTTAGAGATTTTTCTCGGATCTTTTGCATGTCAGTTTTTAAGAACACATCTAAACCACATTCGATCAAACTCATGGACAAAATACTTTGTGTGCCACATAAAAAACGACGAATGCCTTGAGCTGGCTCGTAGTGATCAGCCATATCAAAAGGACGTTGATGCCCCCACCATCCTGAAAGAGGTTGCCAAAATTTATTTTGGTGTTTTGCATTTACCCAGATGAGAGCAGGAGAACCTGGTCCACCATTAAGATATTTATATGTGCAACTTACGGCAAAATCACTTTGGGTCTTGTTTAAATCGATTGGCACAGCACCTGCAGAGTGGCATAGATCCCAGATGACCAAAGCGTTATGTTGATGAATCGTTTGGTTGACCTGTTCCATGTCATAGAAATATCCTGAGCGGTAATTGATATGTGACAACACCACAACTGCCGTTTGATGGGCTTTCAGAGTGGTTTCTAATTCATCAGGATGTTCGATTAAAACCAGTTGGTAGCCTTTTTGAACAAGGTCAATATAACCTTCAATAATATAGAGGTCAGTCGGGAAGACGTCCTTTTCCGCAATAATCACTTTACGTTCAGGAGCGATTTCAGCTTGGATTTTGACAGCAGCAGAGAGTGCTTTAAATAAGTTGAGTGTGGTTGAATCAGAGATCACCGTTTCGCCTGGATTTGCCCCAATGAGCTGAGCCACCTTATCACCTAACCGAGTCGATAATCCCCACCAATCCGCTTTGTTCCAGCTATTGATGAGATCTTCCCCCCACTCTTGGCTCACCACTTCTTGAGCACGTGTTAAAGCAGATTTAGGGCGTGCACCAAGGGAATTTCCATCTAGATAGATAGTATTCTCAGGTAAAGCAAATTCATTTTTTAAATGTTTCAGTTCGTCTTCAGCATCCCATGCTTTGCATTGATCTAAGGTAATCATTTTTATCCTAACTCGGTCCGTGTTATTTCATTCGATTTTATCACGGTAATTTTTAGTATTTATCCGATAATTATGCTTGAAATTGCATGAAAACTGGATAGTATTCGAATTAAATATAAAAAATCAGGATGATATTTAGGAATGAATTTAGACCTCATTGATCATAAAATTTTAAGACTATTACAACAAAATGCACGACTAAGTCATCAGGAATTGGCAGATTTAGTGAATCTTTCTGCTTCAGCATGCCATCGACGTGTCAAAATTTTAGAAAACAATGGAGTCATCGAAAAATACCAAGCAAAAATTAATTATGAAAAATTGGGTATTCAGGTTGAGGCGATTGTCGAAATTAAACTCAATCAGCTGACCGAATCAGATCATCAGCATTTTCTGAGCCAGATTCGTAATTTTGATGAAGTGATCAATGCTTTTATCATTACAGGGGATTCGAATTACGTTCTCTTTGTGGCCACCAAAGATTTAAATGGGTTTTCCCAGTTTATTATTAATAAGTTAAACAAAATTAAAGGCATAGCCAACATTAATTCTAAAATTATTCTTGAAAAAGTGATCGAGAAGACCTTCATGTGATCATTAATTTTTTTTGAAAAAAAGTGAATCCGTATTTTAAAATCAACCTCGAATTGATTTTACAAGCGATATTTTTTTTATGAGTTAAAACACATAAAACTGCTATTATGGTTCATCTTTTTTTTTAAAATAATTCTATGAACGAACATTACAAATATATATACACTAAATTTAGTTTTTTTGGTTCATTACCTACATATAAGGTGTTTCTGAATGAACAAAATAAGATCGTAAAATGGGTCTTTGCTGATAACTCTTTTATCTATGGGTATATATCTGATTGGGCATTGAATCATTCTGGTTTAGATGTGGGAAAGGCTACTTGGGCTGAAGAGTCGACATTATTACTAAATAATGAAAAATTTAAACTCAATTTGTATAGGTCTTTACATCAAAAATTTAAAACAGAATTATCTGAATAATTTATCTAGTAACGATAATGATTTTATAGTTTTTGATAAAAATAAATTATTTAGATTGCTATATATCTCAAATTAGCGTACAAATGCACTTGTTGATGCGGGATGGAGCAGTCTGGTAGCTCGTCGGGCTCATAACCCGAAGGTCGTTGGTTCAAATCCAGCTCCCGCTACCAATTAAAAACTAATTTAAAAGTTTACAACCTAATTGCGGTCGATCTGTGGTTAGGTTTTTTTATTAAAGAAAATTAAATCAATAAATCAATTAAATATGTGTTATATTGGTTTTCTAGAATTATAATTTTATTGTTTACTAATTTTATTTTGATCTGATATTAATTACATCTTTCATTCTATTAAAAGTCTATCTTCAAAATTATTTTCTAATTATTCATTACATAATATAGGAAATAAATGATGTCTAATTTAACAACTGGTACAGTTAAGTGGTTCAACGAAACTAAGGGTTTCGGATTTATCGCTGTAGATAATGGTCAAGATGTATTTGCTCATTTTAGTGAAATTCGAGCAAATGGTTTCAAGAATCTAGTCGAAGGACAGCGAGTTCAATTTGTTGTACAACAAGGTCAGCGTGGCTTACAAGCAAGTGATATTGTAGCTATTTCATGAATACCTCATTAATTGAGGTGAAAGATCAGTTTGAAGTTAAATATGCAGTGATAGGTACATTTAATACTTCGCAGCATGCTTCGAACTTATCTCAAATAAATATTAAATTTATCACTGTTGATAATGAAAATATAAGACCTAGTTTTGATTTAAATTTTCATAGTTTAAATACTGGTAAAATTTACCAGCTCATTTAAATATTAAAATTAAACCATAAAGTATTTTTTATGGTATAATCATTGTTGATCGAATCCGTAAGCGAAACGGAAGTGTTTAGATAGAACTTAGAATTGCGTATTCTCAATTTATAGATTTTAATATCTATGATGTCTAAACAGTTAACGCAGAGCATGAACTCGCACCATGCCGATCTTAGAAGTCCACAATCTCATTGTGGGCTTTTTATAATTAAATACATGCTAATGTAAAATTGTAATTTGAATTATAGGCTTGAGCCTCTTCGATATCAGAATCCATACTCTCGATTTAAATATTTAATATTATTTTTAATTTTACATGAGCTCATGAATGAGTAAGTGAAAATGAATATCTCTAATGGCTGGACTACAGCAAAAGCAGTGAATGGTGAAACCATTCGAATTAACATTATCCCATTTCATAAAGTTCAAAATACGATGAGAGGGCAAATTCTTGTAGAAGTTTCTAAACAAGTTGAAGTAGAATCAGGTGAAGTATTTGAAATAAACTTAGATGGCCGATCTTTTTTCTTGGGATTTAATAATCTATATAAGATTATGATTTAAAAATATTTTCCATAAAAGTCTAATGCGAAAAATTAGACTTTTATGGAAATAGAATCATAATACTAGTAACAGAATTATATAGATCACGATTAAGATTTACCCCATACATACCAATGATGATTTTATAAAAAATATCCGAAAATTATGTGAATAAAAGTTGGATAACTCATTTTTTAACATTGTTATTTTTAAGTAAAACTATAATGAGAATATCTTTTTAACATACTAAGATAAATTACTGTACAAATAGTGACCTGTGTAAGTTCAATTTATAAAGCACAACTTATTATCTTAACAACTATGTAATAAGGAAAATAACATGAGTAAGAAAAAGATCAGTAGCAATGCAAAAATTCAACAGTTTGAACAGGATAGCTATGTCGACCCTAAAGGTAAAGCACTTACGACTTCACTAGGGGTTCCTGTAGTTGATAATCAGAATAGTCTTAAAGTAGGGGAACGTGGTCCTACACTGTTAGAAGATTTTCTATTGCGAGACAAACTAATTCACTTTGATCGTGAACGTATACCAGAACGAGTTGTCCATGCTCGAGGATTTGGTGCTCATGGATATTTTGAACCTTATAGAGGCAATGAAAAATGGACTAAAGCCAAATTTCTGACTGATACCAGCAATCCTACCCCTATTTTTGCGCGGATATCTACAGTTCAAGGTGGACGTGGCTCAGCAGATGTTGTGCGTGATGTTCGAGGTTTTTCTATTAAGTTTTATACTCAAGAAGGAAATTATGACTTAGTAGGAAACAATATTCCTGTTTTCTTTATACAAGATGCTATTAAATTTCCTGATTTTGTCCATGCTGTCAAGCCAGAAGATCCGAATGAAGTCCCGACTGGACAATCAGCACATGATACCTTCTGGGATTTCATTTCTTTAAATACCGAAACAGCACATATGACAACTTGGGTGATGTCAGATCGTGCTATTCCTCGTAATTTGCGTTCTATCCAAGGTTTCGGTGTACATACATTCAGACTTATCAATGCGCAAGGCAAAGCTCATTTAGTCAAATTTCATTGGACTCCAAAGCAAGGGGTTGCTCAAGTCGTATGGGACGAAGCATTAAAACTGAATGGCAAAGATCCTGATTTCCATCGACGAGATCTATGGGATGCAATCGAAAATGGAAATTATCCTGAATGGGAGCTAGGAGCTCAAATTTTCACGGAAGAAGAAGCTTCTGAATGGGATTTTGATGTTTTAGATCCAACTAAGCTTGTACCAGAGGAATTAGTACCTGTAACTCCATTAGGCAAATTTATATTGAACCGTAATACAGATGATTTCTTTGCCGAAACGGAGCAAGTTGCTTTTAGCCCAGCAAATATTGTATCTGGTATAGATTTTAGTAATGATCCTTTACTTCAAGGAAGATTATTTAGCTATACAGACACCCATCTACATCGTTTAGGTACAGCTAACTTTAACCAAATTCCAATTAATAAACCTGTATGCCCTTTTCATACCAATAGACGTGGTGGATTTGCTAACCATGAAGTTTACAAGGGAAAAGCAAATTATGAACCAAATTCAGTGGATGATAATTGGCCACGAGAAATTGGGCAGCAAGAAGGGGGATTTAGTTCTTATCCTGAACATGTGGAAGCAAGTAAATTACGTATTCGACCTGAAAGCTTTGCAGATCATTTCTCACAAGCGACACTTCACTATATGAGTTTGAAGAAGCATGAACAACAGCATATTAAAGATGCTTATGCATTTGAACTCTCTAAAGTTCAAGATGAAGAAATTCGTCAACGCGTGGTTGATCGAATTCTAGTAAATATCGATAAAGATCTCGCGACATACGTTGCAAATGAGTTAGGTTTAAAACTGTCTGATAAGCCAGCGATTAAAAAACAAAGTAAAGTTAAAATTTCAGAAAAACTTAGCATTGAGGCTTTCCCTGCACCAGATATTAAACAACGTAAAATTGCAGTACTTGTGCATAATGGTGCAAATGCAACTTCTGTAGATGCCGTGAAAGCATGGGCTGAAAGTGAAAATGCGGTTGCAGAAGTTTTAGCTCCAAGTGCAGCTCCAGTTAAATCTAAAGATGGGAAAGAGATTGCTGTAGATGGTCGACAAAATGGTGAGCCGTCAGTCACATATGACGCAATTGTTGTTATTGATGGCGATAATCTAGAAGCATTTAAGGCTGATGGAGTTGCAAAACACTATGTTCTTGAAACGTTTAAACATCTTAAACCAATTTATTTGCTTGGAGATAAAGAAAACCTTCTCGAATACTTTAGTATCGAACAAGATGATGCTATTTTTTGTAGTAAAACCTTTAAAGATCATCAAGATAAATTTAAGAAAGCGATACAAAATCACAGACTCTGGTCTCGAGAGGATATAGTAGCAAGTATCCCAGCATAAAAATAAGAGAAGCCTAGATACACTATCTAGGCTCTTTTTTTAGGTAGTCATGATAGGTTTATTGATCGAATTATTTTGATTGGTCTTAAGTAAATATACCGTGAATAATCTGACCACAGTTCATCATAGAACTTATAGACTCGTAATTCGAGCGACGTTAGATCGCTACTTGATTGGTTTCTATTTATGACCTTGAGTAATTTGATACAAAGCTAATTTTGATTTGTCTAGAGAATTGCTATTCTTGAGCTAGCGCTTGAAAATTTGAAATGTGAAACCGCCATACATATTTGTAAAAGTAATTCTATGAAAGATAATAAAAATGGGAAACAAACTTTGAGTAATGAACGGTGTCCTTTTGAAACGTCACTCCCGATACTACTAAAATCTAAGTTGGGGCATCATTTCTTTAGAGTGCAAAACTCACATATATCCATGGATCTTATTGAACTGATTCGTGGAAGAAAGTCATGATCGGTGTAATCGATGTGGCAACCAATCAAATTGAAACACTTGACGAAATGGTGAACACTTTGCGTAAAGTTTTGCAATTTGTCGATGCTGATAAGCTATACCCTTCAACCAACTGTGGAATGATACCACTGTCTCGTCACGTGGGACGTGACAAACTTGAAGCCTTAAGTATGGGTTCAGCGATCTTAAACTAAGAAGTTAGTGCTTTAGCTGAGTTTATTTTCTACATTCAAGATGGATCATCTGTGCAATCACCTATATCCTAGGTTCGCACGAGTTTAGCAATTTATATTTGAGAAGAGAAAAATGGTTGAAGCTTCAGACTACAGAAACGCAATGTCTTTATTAACCACTGCAGTCAATATTATTACAACAGCTGGTGAAACAGGACAGCATGGTTTCACGGCTTCTGCTGTATGTAGCGTTACTGATTCACCTGCTACGCTTTTGGTGTGTATGAATCAATCATCCCGATCTCATCAGTATTTTATTGAGAACAAAGTTTTATCTGTCAATGTGCTCAGTTCTCAACATGAGTCTCTTTCAAATGCTTTTGCATCGAGTCAATTGAGTGCAGAACAACGTTTTGGATTAGCCCAATGGGGTAAATTGAAAACAGGTTGCCCGGTTTTAAAGGACGCTTTAGTCAGTTTTGATTGTGAGATTGAGCAAATTCAACGAGTGGGCACACACAGTATTTTTATTTGCCGAGTTGTAGCCATTCAACAAAGCTCGCAAGAGGAAAGTCTTGTCTATTTTAATCGATCTTATCATCAGGTGAGTGCAGAAGAGGAAGTTTAATGAGCTAGAGCAGCAAGATTTTCAATCGTTTCTTATAATGATTATAGAAATAGATCAGCGTTTGATTAATGATCTTGGGAAAGATGGTGAATGGTAAGCCTCGAACAGTGAGCTTTCATAGTGTGAGGTTAAACCCAATGGATATTACTCGAATCGTTTATGATCATACAGAGTGAATGATCTTTCTCTTTGGGGTGAAAAAAGAAAAGTATTATTTTCAAAAAATTGAAACCAATTAAATAAGTTTTAAAAAAAATAATCAGTGTTTTATATTTAATTTATTCTCTTAAAGAAATATATTAACTTTTAAATCTAGAAATTCGATTGTTTTTATAAATACTTTCGGTTTTACCAATCCAATCATCTTTTGTATTCTCTATTTCAACGAAGCAACACTCTCACAAAGAAATAGAGGAAAACACATGAGTTTAATCAATACTGAAGTCAAACCATTCAATGCAACTGCTTATCAAAATGGTGAGTTCATTGAAGTTTCTGAGCAAGATTTTAAAGGTAAATGGTCTGTTGTCTTTTTCTATCCTGCAGATTTTACATTTGTATGTCCAACAGAATTAGGCGATCTTGCTGATAACTATGCTGAATTCCAAAAGTTAGGTGTAGAAATTTATGGTGTATCTACAGATACTCATTTCACACATAAAGCTTGGCATGATACTTCAGATGTGATTGGTAAAATTCAGTATCCACTTATTGGTGACCCAACGTGGACATTGTCTAAAAGCTTTGATGTATTGATTGAATCTGAAGGTTTGGCAGATCGTGGTACATTTGTAATTGATCCTGAAGGAAAAATTCAAATTGTAGAGATTAATGCAGGTGGTATTGGTCGTGATGCTCAAGAACTTCTTCGCAAAGTGAAAGCGGCTCAATATGTTCATGCCCACCCAGGCGAAGTATGTCCTGCGAAATGGAAAGAAGGTGATGCTACACTTGCACCATCAATCGAGCTTGTTGGTAAGATCTAAATTAAGTTGAAAAGTAAAGAACCAGCACGATGTGCTGGTTCTTTATTAAGAGGCATAACCTTCTTGATTTTGTGCTGCTTGTCGTAAACCTTCAACCAAGTGGTCGATGAGTTTTTCCATCACGAGTCGTTGTCCTTTACGTGATGCATAAACGAGTTGCACAGTCCCTATATTTGAGCACCAGTCAGGCAAGATGTGTATAAGCCGTCCTGCTGCCAAATCCTTTTGCACTGTAAGATAAGGTAGATCTGCAATACCTAATCCATCCATCACTGAATAATACACACCAGCCAAATCATTACTTTTAATACGTGGTTGTAATGGAATTTCAATGAGATCATGCCCTTCAATTCGGTGCAAATTCCATTGATAGTGTGTTTTTTGAGTTCCTAAAACAATTGTTGGAAAATCATTGATTTCAGTTGGATATTCTAAAACGCGACCCTGTAAAAGCTCAGGGGTTGCCACTAAACAATGAGTGGTTTTGATGACATCACGAACCACGATGGTGGAGTCTTCATTGGCAGAAAAATTAGTTCTGATCGCCAAGTCAATATCATCGTGCAATACATCTACGCGTCGGCTGGTTAATTCCATCTCGACTTGAACTTTTGGATAGCGCTTCAAAAAATCATTGAGTAAAGAGCGAATTTGATAACGCATCATTACGGGTGGGCAACTAATTTTAACTAGACCCTGAGGTTCACTTTTCTGTTTAAGTAAAACATTATGAGCGCAATCAACTTGGTTGATTACTTTTTCACATTCTTGAAAAAATTCTTGACCTAAAGGCGTTACTTTGAAATGGCGAGTAGAACGTTGAATGAGTGTGACATTAAATTTTGCTTCGAGTTCTAAAATACGTCGACTAAGCTTTGATTTAGTTATATTTGACGCGTCACTAGCAGCACTGAAACCGCCGTATTTAACGACCAAATAAAAATAGTAATAGTCATCAAATGAATGCAATTTTCACCTCGACGCCTGATCCGATAAAGTTTAAGCATAGGTTAAACTAAGCCGTTCAAGAAATCATCTTGGGTTTTGAATATGGTAAAAAAAAGCGACCCAAAGGTCGCTTTTATTAAATATTATTTTTTAGTGGTGTTCTTTACATAGCTAACCATTAAGTTTTTATAGTCAGGAATATGCTCACCGAATAAAGCACCTAAACCTTCGATATCATTACGCCAGTCACGATGTAACTCACCTGCAGCACCAAACCATGTCATAAGTTGAGCACCTGCTTGAGACATGCGGTTCCATGCAGCATCGCGCGTAATTTGGTTGAATGTACCAGATGCATCAGTAATCACGAATACATCAAAGTCTTCAGCAAGAGCTGAAAGTGTAGGGAATGCAACACATACTTCAGTCACAACACCAGCGATGATCAGTTGTTTTTTACCTGTCGCTTTAACAGCATTTACAAAATCTTCGTTATCCCAAGCATTGATTTGACCTGGACGCGCGATATATGGAGCATCAGGGAACATTTCAACTAATTCTGGAACGAGTGGACCATTAGGACCATCTTCAAAACTTGTTGTTAAAATTGTCGGCAAGTTAAAGTATTTTGCTGCTGCTGCGAGTGCTAAAACATTGTTTTTAAACTTATCAGGATCGATATCACGTACAAGAGAAAGAAGACCTGTTTGGTGATCGACTAAAAGCACTACTGCATTATCTTTATCTAAACGAACGTAAGGTTTGCCCATTATTATTAGCCTCTATGATGTTAGTAAGTGTGAATACGTATCAATGAACTCGTATTCAGTCACTAGTTATATTAGACTGAAAATGAGATAAATTTGTGACCATTTTTAGGATAATTAGTCTTATTAATAGGAATATTGTAATCATAAATTTCAAATTTCAGTGAATAGTCACATATATGAATTAATTTAGATTATTATAATCATAAAAATAGGAATCTGTGTGGCAGTAAAGCTCTTTTTATTTTCTGTGCAAAGTCTAAAATGAGCGCATGTTCATCCTATCGAATATAGGAGTAAAAGATGAAAAGAGTAATTGGGGTTTATCGTAACCAACATACACATTGGGTTGGTGATGGTCTGCCAGTGCGTAACTTATTTTCTTATGATCGGTTAGGTCAAGCACTTAGTCCTTTTTTGTTATTAGATTATGGTGCACCACATCACTTTGAGCCAACGACACGTCAGTTAGGTGTTGGTTCACATCCTCATCGCGGATTTGAAACAGTGACTATCGCCTACCAAGGTGGTTTGGCACATAAGGATTCCAGTGGTGGTGGTGGTGTTATCGAGGCAGGAGATGTGCAATGGATGACTGCTGGGGCTGGATTGGTTCACGAAGAGTTTCATTCTCCTGAATTTGCTCAAAAAGGTGGAATTCTTGAAATGGCACAGCTTTGGGTCAATCTACCAGCCAAAGATAAAATGACTCAACCACGTTATCAAGCGATCACATCTCATGATATTCCAACAATTACCATGGATGATGATGCTGGTCACATCCGTGTAATTGCGGGTGAGTTTGGTGGTCATTATGGTCCTGCTGAAACATTTACTCCAATAAATGTGTGGGATGGTCAGCTTAAAGCTGAGTATGAAACATTCATACATGTTCCTGTAGATCACAATGTATTGGTTGTAGTGTTGAATGGTGAACTCGTAATTAATGGGACTCAAAAAGTTCTAGACAGTTCAATTGTGATGTTTGCTCGTGATGGTGAGGCAGCAATTCAATTGCAAGCATATAAAGATACACAATTTTTAGTGCTTACAGGTGAGCCACTAAATGAGCCAATTCAAGGGCATGGACCATTCGTCATGAACACCAAAGAAGAAATCATTCAAGCTTTTCATGATTTCAATAATGGTAAATTTGGTGAAATTGCACGTTAATTGGAACGACAAAAGCGGAAATATCATTTCCGCTTTTTTTGTGATCATCATTTTAAAAAAATAAAGGACCTCTATCCCACACAACAGAGGTCCTTATACGCTGTAATTTATATTTATTTTCTAGATCACATTCTATTTGTGCTTCTTATTAATGTGATGTAGTTCTCATTTTCAAAACAATGATAATGCATTTTTTTTAAGCTGTAAACTAAAAAATTAAATTATTGGTGAAAATATCTATTTTGTTTTTAAACATATTTTTTGATTTCTTAAAAAATACAAGTGTATTAAATATTTAGCGTATGACGAATAGTGTAGCAAGAATTTTACGTAAATTTATTTGATTAAAAATTAATCAAAAACAAATAAAATCTGGAAGTTTTTAATAGCAAGTTTCAAAGTGTTCTATCGCATAATTAAAAAAATTTTTAATGCTTGGATCATAATTTTGAAAATTGCAGTGATTGGAAGTGGTATGGCAGGGTTGGCAACTGCGAGAATTCTCAAGGATGCTGGTCACCAGATCACAGTTTTCGAGGCGCTTCCAGGGCGTGGTATGGATAGTTATAGTCTTGAGTATGAAGGTGGGATTATTGATTCGCCATTACGTGTCATGAATCCAATGCTCTGGAAAAATACATTGAGTCTTGCCACACATTTGGGTCTCAACACTTTTCCAGTACGTACATATATGTCATGTAGCTGGTTATTTGAAGATAAAATCGAAACTTGGCTAACAACATCACGTTCACGCATAGGCAACTTTCCAATCATTAACAATCGAAAAGGATTAAAGCAATATGGCATCCGTTTAGTGAAAGGGATGTTACAACTTAGATCTGCATTGAAGCAGTTTTTTAAATCTAAAAATCAAGATATCACTTTAGATGAGTTCGTTAAATATAACCAAATAGAAGAAGTATTTTGGAATGGGGCAGTCATGCCTGTCCTATTTACCATTTGTACATGTGATGCCAAAACAATTGGTGAATGGCCAGCGAAACCATTGTTAATTTTCTTACGCCAACTGACGGATGGAGATGCACTTCTTCGAATTCAAGGTGGGACTCCAGCTTTCGTTGATAAATTGCTGGAAGATATCGATTTAAGAAGTGGGCAGCCTATTACTCGTGTACAAGAGCAGGGTGATTTAGTCTATGTGGAAAATGAAGCAGGTGAATCTGACTTATTTGATCGCGTGATTGTCGCGACACCAACAACAAAAGTTCATGAGTTTTTAGATGCTGAACAGTTTGCGGATGATATTGCACTTCTCAAACAATTTAAGTTTGTTGATGGTGAATTGGTCATTCATACTGATTCAGTGGTAATGCCTGTGAAGCGTAAAGATTGGTGCGTATTGAGTTATATGATGGATCGTAAATTTACTAAACAGCATTTCACTGTTTGGCTGAATTCGATTGAGCCAACATTAGTGGGTAAATCTCCTGTTTTTCAAACTTGGAATCCAGTAATTGAGATTGATCCTAAAAAAGTAATACATAAAGTGAAACTCACTAGAGCTGTTGTAGACCGTCATACTCTACCACTAACGCATGAGTTGAGTGCTCGTCACCAACAACAAGGTCGTAAAGTATTTTATTGTGGCTCTTGGTCATGTGATGGATTGCCAATTTTGGAGTCAGCGGTGACTTCAGCAATGGATATAGCAAAATTACTTGATGCGCCGTTACCATTTTTAGGTTTAAAGCCTAAGGTACAAGTTGCACCAGAGTTAGGATATTAAGGGATTGAATGAAGAAGCTCCAAGCATGGATGAAAGCACCTCAACATAAATATGCGATCAATGCAGCTTTATTGGGGGATCACCGTAATTGTGCTTGGAGTAATTTAGGTCTATGGCAAACTGACCAGTTGAATTATCCACAAGCCTGCGAGTTACTCGCAATAACCCTTGCTCAATCTATTGATTTAAATTCAAAAGATAAATTAATTGATTTAGGTTGTGGGCAAGGTGCTAGCTTAATTTTATGGAAAGAAAAATTTCAAATCGAATACTTGGAAGGAATTGAATTACAACAATATTGTGTAAATCATAGTCGTAAGTTTTTACCACATGTCGATCAGATCTCGCAGGGAACATTTTTAAATTTAGAATCTAGATCATTTGAATTTAAATTTGATGCGGCAATTTGCATCGATGCTGCTTATCACAGTAATTTGAATTTATTTCTTCGTTCTGTAGATGCTATTTTGAATTCAAAAGGACGCTTAGCATTTCATTATCTTGCTTTGAATTCAAAGTTCTATACTTTGAGTCCTCTAGCGCAATTGAAAGTTAAATTATTATTAAAAGCAGCTGACGTTCAACTGAACCATTTGCACTCATTCGATGAAACACAATCAATCTTAGTGCAAACGGGTTTTAGAGATATACATATTCAAGATTTGAGTCACGAGGTATTTGCAGGATTTGCAACGTATATACAGAGTGATATTTTTAAAAATAACATCCAAGCTCATTCGTATCACGTTTTAGATTTGGCAAAAATTAAGATGACAGCAAAGTTGTGTGCGAAACTTTATCAAGAGGGGATCGTGCGATATGTACAAGTGAGTGCAAGTAAAAAATAAATCATCAAAAACAACAAAGCCTCACTAAAAAGCGAGGCTAAGTATAAAATGGTGCCGGCACACGGATTCGAACTGTGGACCTACTGATTACAAGTCAGTTGCTCTACCAACTGAGCTATGCCGGCAACGTGGAGAGAATAATAGCGTTTTTTCACTAAAACGCAAGTCAAAAATTAATCGATTAATTAAAATTGAGCAGGATGAATTGTTTTTGCTTTATTTTTGATCTTCTTTTCTCCTCATTTTATAGTGATGCCCGTCATAGCGTGTACAGGCATCTTGAGAAAATTGTATAGGGTCAACTATTTGTTTTTTAGAATACGATCAAGGTCTTGTGCACACTCTTCAAGAGTATAAGCCATATCAAATTGCATTTGAGGTTTTAACTCTTGTGCTAATTTTCTCCATTGCTCAATTAATCTTAGCGCTTTTTGAATTTTGTGTTTATTCACATCTTTAGCGATAGTGGGTGTGTAGCCACCACGTTTTGCATTTTTAATTTGTTTTACATAGTTGGCGCTGTTATTCATATTATCTCCGGAATAGCAGGTTCTATATTTAAATAGGTGTGCAAAAATCATCTATTTGAATAACGTTGTTAGGTTGTTCAGCTCCTTAAGTATTGTTTTTATTAACTTAACATGATGTTGATGACAGTAAAATGAAGCGAGATACGTGCCAAAATCGAAATATTAGGCGAAAAAAAACCGAATCATGAGATTCGGTTTTTAAAATTCTGGCGGTGAAAGAGGGATTCGAACCCTCGATACGCTATTAACGTATACACACTTTCCAGGCGTGCTCCTTCAGCCACTCGGACACTTCACCAAGGCGTGCGATGATAACTAAAAAAAAAGCAGATGCCAAGTTGAAACAATTGATTTAAAGAAAAAGTTTTTAGCCAGTGATATGATTGCCGAAAAATTCTGTCGAATGCATGAAGACTAAAATATGCAAAGCACTGCAAAAAAAGCCGCACTTCCTGCGGTAACATTGGCAGCATTAGGAGTGGTGTTTGGTGACATTGGAACCAGTCCTCTGTATGCATTGCGTCAATGCTTCCTTACGGCTCATATTGCAATTACTGAGGCAACCGTTCTGGGCATTTTGTCGCTCATTTTCTGGTGCATGATGCTCACCATCAGCTTTAAATATGTCTCAGTCATTATGAAGGCAGATAACAATGGTGAAGGCGGTATTATGTCGCTTCTCGCCTTAAATCTACGTTCAACCCGTATTGCAGATCAACGCAAAATTTATCTGATTGCCTTGGGCTTTATCGGGGCATCACTGTTTTTTGGTGATGGCATTATTACCCCAGCAATTTCTATTTTATCCGCGATTGAAGGTTTAAGTATTGCGACTCCGATGTTTAATCAATGGTTATTACCATTGGCCATCGGTATTTTAACAGCACTGTTTTTAATTCAGCGCCACGGCACGGCGACCATGGGTAAGTTCTTTGGACCAATCACATTATTGTGGTTTGCATCAATTGGACTATTAGGCTTATGGAGTGTTATGCAAACACCGTTCGTGTTGGCAATGATCAGTCCGCATTGGGCGTTTGGCTTTATCATCAACCAACCTTTTGTTGCATTCCTCACGATGGGTGCCGTCATTTTAACGATGACGGGGGGTGAAGCACTATATGCAGATATGGGGCATTTTGGTCGTATGCCTATTAAGCTTGCTTGGTTTGTGATTGTATTGCCAAGTCTAGTTTTTAACTATGCGGGTCAAGGTGCTTTACTTTTACGAGATCCAAATGCAATTGAGAACCCATTTTATCTGTTAGTCCCTGATTGGGCTTTATTTCCAATGATTGGTCTTGCAACCGCTGCTGCCGTGATTGCGTCTCAAGCGGTGATTACGGGCGTATTCTCAATGGTCAATCAAGCGATTCAATTGCGCTATTTACCGCGTTTAACCGTGCAACATACATCTGATGTTGAACAAGGACAAATCTATGTCCCGTTCATCAACTGGGTATTATTTATTTCAGTCATTATTCTCATTTTATTATTTGAAAATAGCGCGAATCTTGCCAGTGCCTACGGTGTAGCAGTGACCATGACGATGCTGTGCGGTACGATTTTAATTTCGATTTTAGCTTATGGCGTTTGGCGCTGGCCTGTTTGGAAAGTAGCCCTTTTTGCTGTGCCTTTATTGATCATCGACCTCATTTTTGTTGCTTCGACTTCTTTAAAAATTGTTGGTGGTGGATGGGTGCCAATCTTGATTGGTGCAATTGTATTTACCGTTTTAATGACGTGGAAAGATGGCCGTCAAATCGTACTTAATAAGCTTGAGTCTGATGCGTTACCTATTGATCTCTTTATTCAAAGTGTCAAGATGAGTGATGAAACGCTGATCGTTCCTGGGGATGCAATTTTCCTCACAGGAACACCTAATATCGTTCCACATGCGATGTTGCACAATATTAAGCATAATAAGGTTCTACACGAACGTAATATGATGATTACGGTCATTACTAAAGATGTACCTTATGTACCTGATATTGAGAGAATTCGTGTAGAAAAGATGGATAATCGATTCTTTAGGATTTTTGTATATTATGGGTTTAAAGACCAACCCAACATTCCAGTCGCGCTGAAAGCGGCATATGAGCAGTTAAATTTTGAATTTGATATGATGCAAATTAGTTTCTTTATTTCACGTGATCGTCTGATTCATACCGTGGGAGAAGGAATGGCGCCATGGCGTGAAAAATTATTTATATCAATGCAGCGGAATACCAGTCCTGTGAGTGATTTCTATTTAATTCCACCAAATCGCGTGGTCGAAATGGGAAGCCAGATCGAAATCTGAGTAAGCGTTTGCTAAAATTTTGGATATAAAAAACCGCCTCAAAGGCGGTTTTTTATTAAGCCTAATACCTTACTCAGCCGCTGGTGCTTCTACAGGCGCTTCTTCAGTTGCATTTACTTCAGGTTGAGCTGGAACTGCAGTTTGTGCTTGAGGAGCAGTTTCTTCTGCTTCAGCAGGTGGTAAGTTTCCAATAGGCGCTTTCGCATCAGCAGGCGCTTGTGTTGTAGCACCTTCAGAAATAACTTTCATCTGACCATTAGCTAATACTTCTTGTAAAGTACCAGGCTGACCATTCACTGTTGTTACGACTTTAGCTTTAGAAAGGCTTTCCAAAGTTTCGCCAGCTTGAACTGGTGGCTCAGCAAATGCACTTGCACTTGCCAAAGATAAACCCATTACTAATGCTGTCAAAGAAGTATGTGCTAATTTCATAGTGTCCTCACTTTCAATTCTTTTAATTTACTAAATAACTTTTATACCATCTCACAAGTAATTGATGTAATTCAATCAAATACACGTAAAACCTTAAAGAGTATTAAAAAACTATTCTATAAAAACAACAATTTGTTACTTATTTTGAGTGATATTTGAACGGAATGCGAAGATCCTTTATTCACTTGAAAATTCACTTGATGTACTTCAAATTCATAGCTTGTTAAGCTGTGGCCGGTTTTGAATAAAGCCCACGCATTGGGCTAGAAGTTGAACACGGAATGAATAGGTAATCTGAGTTTGAATAATATTGTGGTAAAAGCTGTATTAGGTATTGTTGCAGCAGGAAGCTTTGCAATTGCTTTCGGTCAAGAAAAGTTGTCTTCATATCTGCCATTTTCAGGTTCGGTTAATAATACAGCTTGTCTAAATCAATTTTATCGCCAAGAGCCACCTTATTTAATCAAAGAGAGCTTAAGTAAAGATCGCTACCCATTATGCTTTAATGGATTCACCACTATGTATTCTGGTGTCTCAAAAACACCATTATGGGTAGCTGAATATCTGAATCCAGATCGGCTGAGCCAAAAAATAAAAAGAGAAGACAGTTTCCATGAGGAGATTCGTGTAGCAGAAAAGCATCGAGCATTATTATCAGATTATCGTGGGTCGGGATATGACCGTGGTCATATGGCTCCAAATGCTGATATGCCAAATAAAGCTGCACAGTACGACAGTTTTTCTTTAGCAAATATGGTTCCTCAAGCTCCGCAGAATAACCAACAAATCTGGCGAGAAATTGAGGAAGCGACACGTGCAATCGTTACGAAGCAGAAACATGATGTGTATGTGATTACCGGGCCTGTATATAGTGGCAAAAAACTGAAAACCATTGGACGCGGTGTTATTGTTCCAACAGCGGTGTTTAAAGCCGTATATATACCTAAAACAGGTGCTATTGGCGCATATTACGCTCCAAATAATAATTCACTACAGATGCAAGTGGTCAGTGTATGCCAGTTAGAAGAAGTGCTTGGCATGAATCTGTTTCCTCAACTTACATCTGAGCAAAAGCGTAATACTTATAAATTGCCATTAAAAGCCAATCAGGTCAAAGCTCAACAAGCGATAGAGTATTCGCACTGGGATGCCGAAAGCCAATGTGCAGTTGATATCTCAACAGATCAACTCAAAGCGCTGCAAAAAGAGTTTAGTAGTCAAAGCGTACCTGTCAATACAACCGTAACGAATCAAGAGGCTAAGATCGATGAACAAGCACAAGATGCAATCGTGAAAGAGTTGGTTCAAGCGTTGTTGCAATATTTATTACAAATCCTTAAATAAAAAAGCTCGAATTTGCCCTGAAGATTCATTTATCTTCAGGGATTGATATTTATAAACATAAAGAGATTTGCCATGTTTAAGCCTTTTGAAAATGGGACTGAGTCACATTCGATACATGATCTGACGCTTGAAAATGATCTTGATCGTGTGAGTATTTATGGCAACTTACAAATCACCAAAGATCAAGCCGGTTTAGCCGCTGCGAAAGCGTTAAAACAATATTTAGATGCAATGGTCATCTATTTAGAAGATCAAAAAAATTTAGCAGAAAAAATAGAAACGACGGCTGAGAATGAAATAGAAAATCCATTCTTGTGATTCATTAATCATCTTTAGAATGATGACTTAGATTGACAATCATGAACTGCGAATATGATGTTGAATACGCCACTGCTGGGGCGTCATCTTCATCCACTGACGAAATGCGCGTTGGAATGCACTTTGTTCTGAATAACTGAGCAATAACGAAATCTCATGTAAGCTGAGATAAGGATCTTGTAAATATTGAATCGCTAGAAGTTTGCGGACTTCTTGAACGCGCTGTTGATAGGTATCACCTTGATTTTGTAAATGGCGCTGAAGTTGTCTGACTGACATTCCCACTTGTTCTGCGACAGTTTGAATTTGATAATTGTGTCTTTGGATTCCAATCAGAATGGCTTGCTGTAACCGCTCATCGATTTGTGTGTTATTGGGGAGTCGACTTAACAAATCTTGAGCTTGCTGCATCAGGAGTTTTTGTAAAGTTTGATCAGCTTGTTTAATCGGTGATTGTAGGAGCTGGCTTGGAAAAGTAAGCTTGACATGAGGCTGAGAGAATTTTACTTTGCTCTGAAAAAAACGCTCATAAATCGCAACATTTTTTGGTGCTGGAAAGCGAAAGTGAATTTCTTGAATATGTAAATGCTCAATACCCGCATAACGTTTTAGAAATTCAACCAATAATGCCATCGCAATTTCATCCGTGATTTGTGTCGACAAATGCATCGGCAAATCTTCCCAACGTACGCTAAATACGCCTTGCTCCAGATCGACGGCGAGAGGTGTACCATCATAAATTAAACGATGATATTCATGATAACGGGTGAGTGCTTCTGCTAGGTTATCGCATGATAAAGCGATATACGCGATAATGCCTAAATGTTGTGGTTTGACCCATTGAGCAATTTCTAACCCTAACGCAGGTTGTGGGTGTACTTCATAAATTTCATTTAATATTTCACGCCAAATGCTAAAGTCAAAGCGTTCGGCTTGCTGAATACTTGCCAATTTTGCAGGAATAGGGAGACCGTTCTCTTCACAATAATTATGTAAGAGATGTCCAAGTCCACCATGAACCGAGCCTGAATAGTCCTTTATCTGCTGCATGTGATTAATACTTTTCTTGTTTTATCAATTGAAATCACGATGAGTTATTAAGCCTGTTTTTACAGTGCCATACAAGCGCTTTTTCTACCATACGACATTGAAAAATATGTCGTGATTTGTCAATGAAAATTTTATCTTGCGTCAATGGTTGAGAGCTTGAGTTAGATATATTGAAAGAAAAGAAACAGGGATTTTGAACATGATTAAAGGTTTTGTTGCAGGCTTAATCATTGCCAATGGATTTGAATGGGTCGCGCATAAATATGTTCTACATGGTGTACACCGTCCGGGTAAAGCGAGGTTTAGTCCTGTGCCTAAAAATATGGAATCTCATTGGGCACATCACCGTGAAGTTAGAACACAAGATTTCCATGATGAGGGTTATGTAGAGGGAATCTCAAATTGGCGAACAAAAAATGAAATCGTATCATTGGGGATTGTTGCTGCTGTATTTGGAACAGCATTTTATCCAATCTCGAAAGGCATGAGTTTATCCGTGCTTTATAGTGCTTGTAACTACTACTACACGCATCGCAGAGCTCACCTCGAACCTCATTGGGCAAAAAAGAAAATTCCTTGGCACTATGACCACCATATGAACGCCAATCAAGATGCAAATTGGTGTGTCACTAAGCCTTGGTTTGATTACATTTTAGGGACACGCGTCATTTCAACGCCAGATTTGAAGGAAGATAACCCTTTAGGGGTGCAGTTACCGTCTTTTATTTCAAAACGAGTCAATCATATCGTTGAACAATATTTCCCCGCAAAGTGGGTTGAGCAGAAAGCAGCGCGCTCCGATATTTCAAAAAAAGCTTTGGCTATAGTGGAGTAAGTCAGATTAGATCTGGAATTGGCTGAATTGACGTCTGATTTGTCATGTTTGGTCAATAAAATATGTAGCTTTTGTCAAGATTTCGTGCAGATCTGTCATTTATGATATGAGATGAATAAATCGGAGAATGAAAATCTGATGGTAGAACTCTCCAGTTTATCGCTTTGCATAACGAACCAAGCGCTGTTTTTTCTTGGTTTTTAGGGCCTTCGGGCTCTTTTTTTTGCAAAAAAAGAGGCATTTGCCTCTTTTTTATGGGGCATGATTAAAGACGCATTTCAATGCCTTGTTCAGCTAAATATTGTTTTGCTTCCGGGATAGTGTGTTGACCAAAGTGGAAGATAGAGGCTGCAAGCACTGCATCAGCACCCCCTTGTAAAATTCCGTCTGCTAGATGTTGAAGATTACCCACACCACCTGAAGCAATCGTTGGAATCGTTACACGATCATTAATCTGACGCATCAATGCTAAGTCATAACCAGCTTTTGTACCATCTGCATCCATTGACGTAATGAGCAATTCGCCTGCGCCGTATTCTGCCATTTTCACAGACCATTCAATCGCATCGATACCCGTTGGTTTGCGACCACCATGTGTGAAAATCTCCCACTTATTTTCACCCGTTTTTTTTGCATCAATCGCAACTACAATACATTGTGCACCAAAACGTTGAGAGGCTTCTTGAACGAATTCAGGATTAAAGACAGCAGCTGAGTTAATACTGACTTTGTCTGCACCAGCGTTAAGCAATAAACGAATATCTTCAACTTTACGAACACCGCCACCTACGGTCAGTGGTACAAATACAGTTTCAGCCATACGCTCAACCGTACGGTAAGTGGTGTCACGCCCATTAGATGTTGCAGTGATATCGAGAAAAGTAATCTCATCTGCACCTTGTTCGTTATAACGACGTGCTACTTCAACTGGGTCGCCTGCATCACGAATATCAAGGAATTGAACACCTTTTACAACTCGACCGTTATCTACGTCGAGGCAAGGAATAATACGTTTAGCAAGCATAATTTTTTCCAAAAATAACAGCCGATTATGAAACTTACAGACTTTGGTGCTACACCTTGGTAGTCGGAGCAGGTATTCTATCAAAATAATGTAAGTTTTTTCGCAGGTTTTTTTATGTCGGTTTATACCACTTTGACTTTAAAGGAAGTTCAGGATTTTGCTACGCCTTATGGATTAGAGGTGATTGACCTGATTCCGATTCAAGGAGGTATTCAAAATACGAACTATTTTCTAGTTTGTGCAGATCAAACCGAATTTGTTTTAACAATTTTTGAAGATATGGATAAGCAAGGCGCAGGTGAACTCGTCCCTGTACTTGAGCATCTGGGTCATGCAGGTCTGCCTGTGCCTGTACCTTTGAAACATTCAGGACGTTCGATTCAGATCTTAAAAAATAAACCTGCACAAATTGCGCCTAGAATGCGTGGCAAGCATCCTATGCCTTCATCACTTGAACAGGTTCAGTCCATTGCTATTGCACAGGCTCAAATACATGTGGCTCTCGATAACTTTCCCTTAGAGCGCGCAGAGTATCGTAATCATGATTATTGGTTAAGTGTGGCTCAGCAGCTTCGACCTACGTTAAATCCAGCCGATCAAGTATTATTAAATAGTTTGTTAGGTTTATATGACGCTCTTACCGCAATGTACCCTGATCGTCCACGAGGTTTTATCCATTCTGACCTATTTAGAGATAACACTTTATTTGAAGGGGCTACTTTAAAAGGGATACTCGATTTTTATGAGTTGAATAAAGATGAACTTTTGTTTGATATCGCCATTACGATGAATGATTTCTGTACGGAATATCCAAGTGTTCATTTGAATGAGGAAAAGGCCTTAGCATTCTTGGAGGCTTATCAAAGTGTACGTGAAATGACCAGTGATGAAAAATCATGTCTAGAACTCTATTTAGCGATGGCAGCTGGGCGTTTCTGGATGATGCGTTTGCTAGTGGCTCAAAAGAACAAAGAAATGGGGCGTGTTGGCGAAGATATTTTGCAAAAAAATCCTTTAGAAATGCGCAATATGCTGGTTGAACGATTAAAATTTGTAACAGCTTAAAAAATTTAAAAAATCTGGGGGAAATATGCGTGATCAAGGTCGTCTAGTTGAATGGTTTGATGAAAAAGGCTATGGATTTATTCAACCCAATGATTCATCCAAAGATCGCGTTTTCCTTCACATTAAAGATTTTGCCAAACCAGGCCCAAGACCGATTCCAGGTTGTGCTTTGGAGTATATCGTTCAATTGGATGGTCAAGGTCGATTTAAAGCGAAACAAGTAACATACTTAAAAGCGACTCAGGCAAAAAAAGTAAAAACGAAGCCGCGTCATTCACCAGTTACTCAACAAAAAATGCAACCGATGCAAGTATCGATTATTGCTTATATCTTGACGCTTGCTACATTAGTCCTATTGGGGCTATTGAGTATGATGGTGGTGTTGGTCATTTTATTGATGAACCTGATCACCTATGGCTTATATGCACACGATAAAGCGGCGGCTCAACAGGGGAGTCAACGTGTACCAGAAAATACATTACATGTGGTTTCTCTATTAGGAGGATGGCCGAGTGCTTGGCTTGCTCAGCAACGCTTGCGTCATAAAACACAAAAACAACCATTTCGAAAAATTTATTTCTGTACTATAGCGTTTAATATACTGATTATTTTATGGATAATTTCACCATTTAATGGTTTGAAATTATAAAGCCTCAAAAAAATTAAAAAGGTGACTTTATGAATTATACAGCTGATCAAGATCCAAACCGCAGCTTAACGATTTTACTTTATATCCTGTATATCATCGCTATTTTTTCAGCAGGTATTTTGGCGGTTATTGCGCTAATTATTAACTATTGGAAACGATCAAAGGTACAGGGCTCAATTTTTGAAAGTCATTTTACTTGGCAAATTCGTACTTTTTGGTGGTATTTAATTTGGAATATCATCGCGTTCCTGCCGTTTTTGTTCTTATTCTTCACGGGTGACAATCCTAATGCCTTTGCTGGTGTAGCACTGGGTGCAACAACATTCTGTATCGCAGTGATTGGTTTGTCATGGGTTTGGATTGTTTATCGTGCGATCAAAGGAATTATTAAGGTCAATGATAACGAGCCAATGTATCAATAATTAAAACTCATGAATGGGGTGGTGTCATGATTATTGAGCATGTTCATTTAAATATCAAAATGAACCAGAGTGAGGCATTCGAAAATGCTTTTAAATTAGCTAAAGACATTATTTCACCAATGAAGGGGCTAAATGCGGTTCAGCTGATTAAAAATACGAATAATGAACATGCTTATATTTTACTGATTTACTGGAACAAACTTGAAGATCATACGGAAGGTTTTAGGCAGTCAGAGGCGTATTTAAAATGGAAGGAACTCTTGCATCCCTTTTATGCGCCTATGCCTGAAGCACAGTATTTTCAACCATGTATGATGTTAAAGCTAAAAGAGCCCCAATAAGCTTATTCTTTCTTCTTAAATTTTGGTCTCCACTCACTGGTAATTACACCGAGCACAACCAACACGCCACCTAAAATTGAGAGCATAGCTAAACGCTCACCTGCTAATCTCCCAATCAAAGCCGCCCAAACAGGTTCGCCAGAATAAATAATGGCAGCCTGTGAAGGATCAACCACGCGTTGAGCCCAGTTCATGACTAACTGAATGATTGCACTTGCAAGTCCTAAACCTACAATAATCGCAACGAAGATCCAGTTAAACTCAGGGAGTTGTGTTTCACCCATCAATGGTGCCATTAGAAAACAAATTAACGATGCAAAAATGAGTTGTAATATCGTCACTCGGCGTAAATTGACTCGAGGCGCAAAGTAACTAATGAGAATAATTTCAAGTGCAATCGCAATTGATCCTATCAAGGTAATGATCTGACCAAATTCAAGCCGAATAGCACCAAACCCATTGCCTGTTAAGAAAACTAAACCTACAAAGGCGAGTCCTGCCCCTATCCATGTCATGACATGTGGCCTTTTGTTAAAGAGCAACCACAATAAGATGGGAACCAACGGCACATAAAGTGCTGTCAAAAAGGCAGATTCGCTACTGGTGATGGTCTGTAAGCCAATGGTTTGCGTTCCATAGCCAATTGCAATCACTGTTCCAATGCAAAATCCTGCCCAAATATCTTTGGCACTAAAATTTTTACAATATTGAAGTGAGATGAGACCAACAGCCAGCGCAGCTGCTGCAAATCGAAAGGCAACGAAAAGCACTGGTGTGCTGAAGCTCAATCCATATTTGACTGTTATGAAACTGGCACCCCAAATCATCGTAATTGCAATGAGGGCAAGTTGTGGTGTTTTGGTTTTGAGGGTAGGAGATAAATTCAACATATTTTTTAAGTAAGAAAAAAGAGGTCCTAAGACCTCTTTACAAACATGCGCTATTAGAGCGCTTGTTCATCAAGTAATAATTGAGCTTCACGAAGATTTAAAGTGCCTTCATAAATTGCACGACCAGTAATCGCACCTAAAATACCAGGCTGACCTTTTAAGTTGCGAACGTCGTCAAGATTGGTCACACCGCCTGAAGCGATCACAGGTAAACCTGAATAAGTCGCAAGATTAACTGTTTGTTCGATATTCACACCTTGCATCATGCCATCACGTGCAATATCGGTATACACGATACTAGATACTCCAGCATCTGCAAAGCGTTTAGCTAAATCAGTTGCTTTCACGTCAGTTACATTTGCCCAGCCGTCAGTTGCGACCATGCCATTGATTGCATCAATACCGACAATGATGTGACCTGCGAATTTTCTACAAGCTTCCTCAACAAACTCAGGTTCTTTGACTGCTTTTGTACCAATAATGACGAATGATACACCTGCATCTAAGTAGTGTTCGATAGTTTCAAGAGAACGGATGCCACCACCAATTTGAATTGGCAGTTCAGGTTGTGCTTTTGCAATCGCTTCCACAACAGGTTTGTGAATAGGTGTACCAGCGAAAGCACCATTTAGATCAACTAAATGTAAACGGCGAGCACCAGCGTCTACCCAATGTTGTGCTGTTGCCACAGGATCATCAGAGAAAACGGTATCGTCTTCCATACGACCTTGTTTTAAACGGACACATTTACCATCTTTAAGGTCAATTGCAGGGATAATCAGCATGCTTTCGCTCCTTGCCAGTATTCTGGAGTTTATTCGCAGCAATCTTAGCAAAGAAACATCAAATGAGCGAAGTAACAATGAAAAAAAACCGTCAGAACAATGTTGACGGTTTTAATACGAACTTTGAATTAAATGTATGGTGTTGTATCTAAGTTAGAGATTAGATCAAAGCTAGTTGGTGTGATATTGGTTGGGATTGCACCTAAAGCATTTGTGATCTCTCCCGTGAATCCTACAAGATCACCCACGACAGGAATCGATGACAGAGCATCTGTTACAGGTGCTAAATCATCCAATAAATTATCTAATGTTCCTGAGACATCTCCTAATGTTCCTGTGACACTGCCTAAAGGATCATCAATGAGACCAGTCACGAGATCAAGAGGTTTGGTACTTGCGACATAATCTCCCGTTTCACTCACGAATCCCAAAAGATTTGAAGAAGTTTCTCCGACAACATCTACGACAGCACCTAAACCTGGCACTTGGCTTAGCAGGTCGGTCACGGGATCGGCTAAACCAGCGACCTCACCTACAACATTTGAAACATCTTTGATGGTTTGACCTACAGTTGCAGTAGTGCCATTCAATGCAGTATTAATACCCCCTAATAGATCTCCCTTCGAAAAATCATCAGCGATAGCGTGTAAGCCTCCGCTTAAATTTCCTAATAAATTATTTTCAAGATTGAGTACCGATTCCACTGTATCTCCGATCAGTGGCAATTCTGTTAACTTATCCGTTAATGGTTTGGTCAGCGTCCCTACTGTGTCAACAACGGTATCTACAACTGTCGTTACGGTTTCTAGAATAAAACCAACTGCTTTCGTAATTCCCTGTAAAGCAAGGCTTAGAACGCCACTGATTTTTCCAGTAAAAAGTTTAAACATGTGCAGATTGCTCCAAAATATATGTGGTTAGTGTTGGATCTTTGTTGTTTCAGCAAGTTCATAATTAACAAAGAAAAAAATTTCAGACAAATCGAAAAAAAACAATATAAGTGGAATAATTTTGAAGATATGCCGTAAAAACAGTAACTTAATACAACACAAGGGTAATGTTTAAAAATGTTAACAAAATCAATTATTTATTGTGGTTTAATTTGGTGCTTGATAGAATAAATGTACACTTATAATGCATGAATATTATCGAGTAGCATGGTGTAAATACCTAAAATGCCAACTTGTTCGATTCGTTGATTGATTTTGTGAATTTTGTGTATTTTTTTAATGATTAAAATTGGTGCTCATTGTCTTTACATAAGTTAACAATTAATCATTGGGTCAATTTATTTTTCTTTTTAATTCAAACTGAGTAATGAGAAAAATTAGATCACACTTTTATTTGTGAATTATCTATATTGAAAATAATTTCAATTTCATCTGATTTGTTTGGCAATATTAGACTCAACTGCATAGGCTTAATGTTAAATTGAGACTGCAGACAGTGAATAAGATTTGGACAGAAGCGATGGCAGTTCAAGAAGATGATTTATTTAGCGAAGGTGCTAAAAAACTTAGAAAATTGATCAAAGAGAAAAACATTAAACCGACTGATGTGGTGAATGCATTGGGAGTCTCTAAGGAAACACTGTCGAAATGGGTGCAAGAGTCAACTCCTGCCAATGCTCAACATCTAGTTGAATTAGCGAAAGTACTGAGTGCTGCAGAACGATGGGTTTCAGACGCAAAAGATGGTAAAAAATCAGAAAGTTTTAAACAGTATCATTTGAAGGATGAGTTGGCTTTAAAAGATGCAACGCCAGAACAATTAATTTCAGAACTTAAAAGTCGTTATGCTGCGCTGAATCTAAAAGCAGAAATTAAAGTAACTGTTGAGCCAATTGAAGGTGGCTTTGTCGTAAAAGATATTTAGAGTAAAGTCTGAAAAAAAGCTCACTGAAAACAGTGAGCTTTATTATGGCTTTAAATTTTCCACTCTACAAAATTTTTCAACAACTGTAAGCCAGCTGTATGACTTTTTTCTGGATGGAACTGAGTAGCAAACAAATTATCTTTATGGATTGCGGTGCAGAATTCCAAACCGTAGTTACATGTCGCAGCAATGATCTCAGATTGTTTCGGTTCAACATAGAAACTATGTACGAAATAGAAACGAGCATCTTGATCAATGTTGTTCCACATTGGATGGCTTGGATCTGCTTGGTGTACCTGATTCCAACCCATATGGGGAACTTTTAAACCTTCAATATCTGGAAAGCGTTTAACAGCACCTTCAAAAATGCCTAATGCATCTGCACCACCATTTTCTTCAGAGTGTTGCATCAGAGCTTGCATGCCGACACAAATCGCAAGGACAGGCTTGTTGAAAACGGCATTGCGTACAACCTCATCAATGCCAGCCTCGTGCATACCTTGCATGCAATCACGCATTGCACCAACGCCTGGGAACACAATTTTATCTGCTTGAGCAATCAGCTTAGGATCATTGGTCACATCAACGGTTGCACCAACATGCTCAAGTGCTTTTGCTGCTGAGTGAAGATTTCCCATGCCATAATCAAGAAGGGCAATACGGGTCATTACAAAGTACCTTTGGTTGAAGCTACAGTATTTTCTGCACGTGGATCTACTTCACAAGCCATACGAAGTGCTCGTGCAAATGCTTTAAATACACTTTCAATTTGGTGATGGCTATTTTTACCTTTCAAATTGTCGATGTGGAGTGTCATTAATGCGTGATTCACAAAGCCTTGGAAAAACTCAGAGAATAGGTCGACATCAAAAGTACCAATGCGCGCGCGCGTAAATGGAATGTCCATCCATAAGCCAGGGCGGCCTGATAGGTCAACAACGACACGACTCAAGGACTCATCAAGTGGTGCATAGAAGTGACCATAGCGACGTAAACCTTTTTTGTCACCTAAAGCCTGTGCAAATGCCTGACCAAGGGTAATACCACAGTCTTCTACTGTATGGTGATCATCAATTTCTAAATCGCCGTCGCAATGAATATCGATATCAAATAAACCATGACGCTTGATTTGGTCGATCATATGGTCTAAAAATGGAACACCTGTATTGAGGGTGCCTTGACCAGTACCATCAAGATTCACGCGAACACGAATTTTGGTTTCGTTTGTGTTTCTTACCACTTCACTGATACGTTGCGTCATAGACACGTTCCTCAAAAACGTTAAAAATGATGAATGTAGATTTTCGATGTCACGAAAGTGACAGCATATTAGATTGCTCAGGAGGGTTAATCAATGCCTATAACCGTACATGCAATAACTTCGCTTGATAATGTTGAAGTTCGTGAACAGCTTGAGCGCTTATATGACACCAGTCCAGAATTTAGTGACGGACAAGATGCCATTGAACAACTTGAGCAAAACTTAACTCAGTATACCTTACTTTACACGGCAGAATTTAATACAAAGATCATTGGGGCCATTTGGTCAACTGGACAAGGTGAAAGTCGAACGCTTGAAAATATCGTAGTTCATCCGGCTAACCGTGGACGTGGTGTCGCAGAGCGCTTAGTGAGTGAAGCATGTCGAATGGAAGAAGAGAAAGGCGTTAATCATTTTGAGCCTGGATGTGGTGCAATACATCGTTGTTTAAGTAGTTTGGAAAAAATTTAAAACTATTGTTCGATTTTAAATATTAAAAGTCAGTCAATACTGGCTTTTTTTATTGGATTTGTATGTATTTACATCGAATAATCTAAATGTTGTTTTAAAAACATCCATTTGTTTAAATATCCCAAAAACTTGCTTGACTATATCGAGATGAAACTGTTTAATACGCGACATCGGCGTGATAGCTCAGTTGGTAGAGCAACGGATTGAAAATCCGTGTGTCCCCAGTTCGATCCTGGGTCTCGCCACCATATTCTTTTAAGAATTTGTATTTTCAATCTCTGATCCCATCAGAGATTTTTTTTTGGGTAAAATTTACTCGAACAAATAAAAAATGCATGATTTTTATTGACTATTGAGCTCAGTTACGGCTTAATACACCCCATCGGCGTGATAGCTCAGTTGGTAGAGCAACGGATTGAAAATCCGTGTGTCCCCAGTTCGATCCTGGGTCTCGCCACCATATTCGAAAAATCCTCAACAATGTTGAGGATTTTTTTTGCTTATAAAATAATACAAAATGAATCGAAGTCATTCATCATCCATTTTTTTGATGTGCTAAGGTTGATTTCTCGATCAAATTCAGAATAAAAAATGAAAGACCTATTTTCTGATCAAAGTGAGCTTTATCAACAAGCTCGTCCAAGTTATCCACAAAGTGTGATTGACGAAATCTTCAAATATGTTCAGAACTATGAAATGGCTTGGGATTGTGGGGCAGGTTCAGGACAATTCACCCGCTTATTGGCTCCGCATTTTAATCAAGTCATTGCAACGGATATAAGCGCAGCACAACTTCAGCAAGCCCCAGCAATAGATAATGTAATTTACCGAATTGATAATGCTGAACATAGCAATTTTAAAGCACAATGTTTTGACCTGATTACAGTTGCCCAAGCCATTCATTGGTTTGACTTCGAGTTATTTTTTCAAGAAGTCTATCGAACACTGAAGCCCCAGGGTGTCTTTGCAGTGATTGGATATGGGCTTATTGAAGTGGAGAATGAGGAGCTTCAAAGCTGTATTGAAAAGCTATATCACCAAGTATTGAAAACATATTGGGAGATTGAGCGTCACTATATTGATCTGAAATATCAAACGATTCCATTTCCTTTTGAAGAAATCCCGACCTGTGAGCAGCACATGCATTGTAAATGGCGGATTGATCAATTGATTGATTATTTAAATACATGGTCAGCTTTAAAGAAATATCTTAAACAAAATACGCAAGCCAATAATCAGGCGACACAAATCTTAAGTCAGATGAGCCAATATGCCTTAACTTTGAATAATGATACCGGTCATAAATTTAATATTCGATTCCCAATATTTTTACGGATCGGTAAATTGATAAATGCTCCTGTTTTATAAAATTTCTTAATGGTCGTGAATGAGTCTTTTAGCAAGGCATACAACTTCTTTTTCGTCATATCCCAATTGTTCATAAAAGTTTTGAATATCAATAAATTCTTTTTGCACTAAAAGCTGAACTTCTGGACAACCAAGTGCAATCAATCTTTTTTCCAAATGTTGAATCAACGCTGTAGCAACACCATTCCGTTGATGATTGGGATGTACCGCGAGGTAATTGATCCACCCGCGATGACCGTCGTAACCACCCATTAATGTTGCGATAATGAACTGATCTTTCACAGCCACCAAGAATAAGTCATCTTTTTGTGCAGCCTTCCTAAAAATATCAATTTCCGGATTATTCCATGGTCGTGTTAGATCACATCTTTCCCAGAGTTGAATGATGTCTTCTAAGTCAGTCTCAATATAAGGACGAATGATAAACATGATGCGCTCAAATGGTGGTTAATTTTAATACAGAGATTAGCCTACTCTGATGAAATTGATAACTCATAATCATCTTATGTGTCTATTTTCTGCTTTACATTTATGCAGTCTTTTTTAGATAGCAAGATAAATATCAATAAAAAAGATTTGTCTGTGACGTGAGTCTAACAACTCTTGTTAAGTAAATGATATTTAAGATAAATGGTAGTTGTGTTTGGCTGAAATGTTTTTAAAGATGGCTTTTATTACGTTCAGTGAGAGCGATGGGGAATGAGACAATTTAAGCAAGTTTTGTGGGGAATCTGTGCTTGGGGTCTTTCGAGTATGAGTTGGGCGGCACATCCTAACAATGGGCATTTTAAATTACTGCCAGACGATCAGTTAAGTTTGGTCAATGCTTTAGGTATTGAGGAATCTCAAATTCGTGAAATTACATCTTTTAAATCTCAGGATTTAAACCATTTAGAAAATTTCGTGAGTGATAGAAAAAGGATTCATTATACAAAGGATGAAGAGCAACCTTTTAAAGCGCTTATGGACTTAACATCTATGAACTCTTTACAATTCAATGGACAGGTTTTGGAGCAGCGGTTTGATCTTCAAAATCGGCAGATGTACATTAAATTTGGCCCAATTCGTGTTGACCGAATGGAGATGCAGTTAAATATGGATGGAGTTTACCAATTAGGTCATATTTTAAATCCACCACAAGCACTTCTTTCGTCAGCTAAATTTTAACTCCATTGATATTTATTTGATGTCCCATAAAAAAAGAACCTCTATTACGGAGATTCTTTTGGGATTAAAGCCTGTGCACACCTTCTGTGTTTTTCTTGCCTAATTTTTAAAGTAACGCATAAAAAAGAATCCCCAAAGATGGGGATTCTTTTTAGATTAAAGCCTACGCGGACTTCGTCCTTATCTTACGTAAAAAGAAAAGCAGTGCTTTCTTTTTTTACTCAGGCTTTAGGCCTTCAGCTTTTTCTAAAGTTTCATCATTGTTGAAGAACTTTTCACGTTGTTCTTCAAGAAATTTTTTTGCATCAGCTTCAAAGACATTTAAACGTTTTTCATTGATTAAAGTAGTTTGATGCTTTAACCATTCTCCCCATGCTTGCTTAGAAACACTATCAAATAGTTCCTGACCTTTAGGACCAGGGAATGGTGCAAAATCCAAACCTTCCATTTCTTTTTGATACTTACGGCAAAATACTTGGCGAGACATATCAATTCTCCAAAAATATAATCAGAAATTAAGCGTAAAGAGCTTCTAAACGCGCATGAGCACGCTCAATTGCTGCTTCAACTTGAGCAGGTGCTGTTCCACCGATGTGGTTACGTGCATTGACAGAAGCTTCTAAAGTTAATGCTTTTTCAAAGACGTCAGCTTGAATTAAATCAGAGAATTGTTGAAGTTGTTCAAGCGTAAGTTCTGATAAATCCTTACCTTCTTGTACGCCAAGCGCAACTGCTTTACCGACGATTTCATGTGCATCGCGGAATGCAACACCATTTTTCACTAAGTAATCAGCAAGGTCGGTTGCTGTTGAGAAACCACGCAGCGCAGCTTCGCGCATTTCAGGAATATTTGGAACAAGTGCAGGAATCATGTCTGCGAAAGCCATCAAAGAGCCTCGAACTGTATCGATAGCATCAAATAGTGGTTCTTTATCTTCTTGGTTGTCTTTGTTATATGCCAAAGGTTGACCTTTCATGAGGGTAAGTAGACTCATTAAGTCGCCATATACACGGCCTGTTTTACCACGAACAAGTTCAGGTACATCAGGATTTTTCTTCTGAGGCATAATCGAAGAGCCTGTGCAGAAGCGGTCAGGAATATTCACAAACTTGAATTGTGCAGATGTCCAAAGAATTAATTCTTCAGACATGCGAGATAAGTGCATCATGATGAGTGATGCCGCAGCATTAAACTCAATACCAAAATCACGATCAGATACAGCATCTAATGAGTTTTCTGCAACTGCTTCAAATCCTAAAAGTTCTGCTGTATAAGCACGATCGATTGGATAAGTGGTACCTGCAAGCGCAGCAGAACCTAAAGGCATGCGATTCACGCGTTTACGGCAGTCAATCAGGCGTTCTGAGTCACGTACCAGCATTTCAAACCATGCCATTAAATGATGTCCAAACGTCACAGGTTGTGCAGTTTGAAGATGGGTAAAGCCAGGCATAATTGTATTTGTATTTTTAGCAGCCAAACCTAGAATGCCTTTTTGCAGTTTGTGTAATAACCCTAGGATGGCATCAATTTCATCACGTACATACAAACGAATATCCGTTGCTACTTGGTCATTACGGCTACGACCTGTATGTAATTTCTTCCCTGTAATCCCAATACGTTGAGTTAATCGAGATTCAATGTTCATGTGAACATCTTCTAAATCAATACGCCATTCGAAGTTGCCAGCTTCAATGTCCGCTTTAATTGCGGTTAAGCCTGCGATGATGTCATCACGCTCTTGTTCAGTGAGTACACCGACTTTTGCCAACATCGTTGCATGTGCGATTGAACCTGCAATATCTTGTTTATAAAAGCGTTGGTCAAATTGGACAGATGCTGTAAATTCAGCGACAAAGGCATCAGTTGCTTCGGAAAAACGACCGCCCCACATACCTGAAGTTTGGGCTTGTGACGGATTAGAGGAATTAGAAGATGTGGTCATGTCGGCTCAGTAAAAGAAAAAGCAGTAATTTTGCATCCAGTATAACAAATTCAAATCAAGATGCCGAAGTCTTGCCTATGGATAATTCTTCAAAAGATAAACAAGAATTTATCGATGCCAATTTCTTTGTACGTATTGGGCAGTGGCAATATTTTGCAGAGCTGTTTATTGCCAGTATTTTTTTGGCGTTGTTGCTGTGCCTAGCAGAGTCACAGTCTTGGTCAAATTTACAGACATCACAGGTGATCAAGTATGTGCTTTATATCAATTGGGTGGTATTGGTCTTTATCGCCGTAATTGATTTATTTAGGGAGTTTTGGCAAAAATTAACCACTTGGCAGTCTGCGATTTATACATTTGTACTATTAGAACTCATTATCCTGTTCACTACTTGTAGTTTGAATTTCCTGTTTTTTTGGGGGAGTAACTTTTCTTTACAAAAATTTTCATGGTTACTTTTATTTGATCATGTGATTTTACATATGAGCTATGGTGTATTGTTGATCACTTTTTGTTTACGATATATCTATGTTCGTGGTGAGTGGTTAAAGCAGCAACAAGGTGAATTGAATGCTCGAATTCAAGCCATGCAAGCAAGAATACATCCACACTTTCTTTTTAATAGTTTAAATAGTGTGGTGAGTCTGATTGGGAGTGATCCAGATAAAGCAGAGCAAATGCTCATCGATCTTTCAAGGTTGTTTAGAGCAAGCTTTCAAGAGCTGAAAATTGTCACATTAAAAGAAGAAATCCAATTGTGTGAACATTATTTGGCGGTTGAAAAGCTAAGGTTGGGTTCGAGATTAAATGTGGAATGGAATATCTTACAACCAGAGCAGTTGGGCCAAGCAAGTATCCCTTTTTTAACTTTACAGCCTTTAATTGAGAATAGTATCTTTCATGGGGTAGAGAAAAAGTTAATTGATGCAAAGATTGTCATATTGGTTGAAATATTACAAAATCAAGTCACTATAGTCATTACTAACCCTTATATAGCCGATAAAATGGCCAATAGGGAGGGGAATGGTATTGCGATAGAAAACGTGAAACAGCGTTTGAAAGCACACTATGGGTATACGGTACAGTTTAGGAGTCATGCAGGTAATGGAATTTACACGACTGTAGTCCAGTACCAATATAAATAAAATCAAGTTAATACATTAAAATAAGCAACGTTAACTTGAACAAGGAGGAACAATGGACATCCTAATTTGTGATGATGAGCCACTCGCGGTTGAGCGCTTATCTCGCTTGGTTACTCAATTGGGGCATCAAGTTGTTGCAACTGCGCATCATGGAAAAGAAGCTTTGACCTTAGTGCAACAATATGAGCCTGATGTAATTTTACTTGACATCCAAATGCCTGAAATGGATGGTTTGACATGTGCTCAGCATCTTTCACAGCTAAACCCAATGCCTGCCATTGTTTTTTGCACGGCCTATGATGAGCATGCTTTGACTGCGATTCAGGCACAAGCGAAAGGCTATTTATTAAAACCGATTATCAAATCAGAATTAGAAAATACACTGAATAATTTAACTAAACTTACTCAAGCTCAAATGTCAAATATAGAACAAAAAGAAAATATGGAAGAAAAACATCAGCGTCAGCAAATCGCTGCGAAAACCTATCGTGGTCTTGAACTCATTCCTATCGAAAATATTTACTATTTTCTGGCTGATCAGAAATACGTAACAGTACGACACAAAAACGGCAGTGTGTTGATTGATGAGACTTTAAAAGATCTAGAGCGTGAGTTTTCAAATAAATTTATACGAATTCATCGAAATGCGCTGATTGCATTGGATTATTTGGATGGATTGGAGTTGGTTGCTTCAGGCCAGTATCAAGTTCGTTGTCGTGAACTTGAAGAGAAATTGGCGGTCAGTCGCCGTCACTTACCTTTGCTTAGAGAAAGAATGCAAAATATTTAGTTGCCTAAAATTATAATGATTGCCGAACAATTCACTTGCAATTTTGGGACAGCAGGGTAAGTTTAGGATGTCTAAAGTTTGGCAGCATTAAAATGATCAAAACCTTAAAAATTGCAACTCGTCAAAGTCCATTGGCTTTATGGCAGGCGGAGCATATTCGTGAGCGACTTGAGACCCTACATGCTGGTCTAAAAGTTGAGTTGGTGACGTTTGTGACCCAAGGTGATAAAATTTTAGACACTCCTTTAGCCAAGATTGGTGGAAAAGGTTTATTTGTTAAAGAGCTTGAAGCTGCATTACTTGATGGTCGTGCAGATCTGGCTGTCCATTCTATGAAAGATGTGCCGATGGCGCTCCCAGAAGGATTAAGTCTTGCTGTGATTTGCGAGCGAGAAGATCCTTTAGATGCTTTTGTTTCGAATACTTATAATAAGTTTGAAGATTTGCCCCTCGGAGCCAAAGTGGGAACTTCAAGTTTGCGTCGTAAATGTCAAATTTTAAAAGCTCGTCCAGATCTTGAGATTATAGATTTACGTGGAAATGTAGGCACGCGACTATCTAAGCTTGATTCGGGGCTTTACGATGCCATCATTTTGGCAAGCGCAGGTTTAAAGCGTTTAGGTTTAGCACAGCGTATTCGACACACGCTGGATACACAGACGAGTTTGCCCGCAGTTGGCCAAGGCGCATTAGGTCTTGAGTGTCGAGGTGACGATGCACGCGTATTAGAGTTGATTCGACCTTTATTACATGCAGAAACTGATGCGTGTGTTCGTGCAGAACGGGCATTTAATGCTTATTTGGAAGGTGGGTGTCAGGTACCGATTGCGGGATATGCGACTTTAAATGATCAACAGATTCAATTAGAGGGGCGCGTTGGCAGTGTGGATGGTCAAACATTATTGGTTGCTAAAGTAGAAGGTCCAGTTGAAAAAGCTGAAACGTTGGGTGTTTCACTAGCAAAAGCTTTGATTGACCAAGGTGCTGCTGATTTATTAAAAGCACTGTATAAATAAAAAAATGAAATGAAGTTTATCAATACTCGACCTGCAGATCGTGCTAAGCCTCTCAATGAGGCACTGGTACGTGCAGGATATGAGCCTATCGAGCTATCTGTACTAGAGTTGGCTGCTGTTCATTGGAGTGATGAACTTGATCAGCTCTTTCAGCAATTAATTTCAGCACAAGTGATTGTGGTCGTCAGTCCAACAGCCGTTGAAGTTGGCATGCAGTTTCTCGAAAAATCGGGACTTAGATTGACCGATTTAAATCATATCAAATGGATTGCAGTTGGCCGGAAAACAGCTGAAGCTCTAAGTCGATATGGTGTTAAAAGTTTAGTTCCAGATGTTGAAACATCTGAAGGAATGTTAAGTCTTCCGGTTTTAACACAAAATGCTGATCTCAAACGTATTGCGTTTTGGCGGGGAGAAGGTGGCCGTCAGTTCATGATGCAGCAGTGTCGTACTGCTAAAATTGAAGTACTTAATTTTGTTTTATACTCCCGCTACTGCCCAAGTGATGCTCAAGATAAATTTAAACATCTACTTGAAGCATTCAATGCAAATCCACAACCTTATGCTGTATTGATTAGTAGTGAAGCCAGTTGGAAAAATTGGCTGAGTTTATGCAAAAATTATCCTGTATTTATGCAACACGGTCATTACTTGGTTTTAGCGGATCGGTTATATCAGATCGTGTGTATGTATCAACAGACCTCAAATACTAAATTTCAAATCACTCAAATTGCGGACTTAATGCCAGATACGATTTTGTCGCAGCTTGAAAGTGAACATAGGCACTCATGAAGAAAATTTTATATCTATTCATTTTAGGCTTAATCATTTGGTTGATTAAACTCAGCTATGATCATTTTTCATTACAAGAAAAAGTTGAGTTGCTACAACAAACTCAACATAAATCAGAGCAATTAGTGGCAAGTTTGAATGATCAGTTGGTAGCAATTCAGCGCTCAAATCAGCAGGTTTCGTCTCAATCCAATCCACCTCAGCAAAACAATAATCAACAAGAAATTCAATCTGAAATCAATCCAATCAAACTCTTAAGTCAAAAATTAGAGCTAATTCAATTTGCCTTAGATCAACATGAGTTTGCATATGCACTTGAGCAACTCAATCAACTGGATCAACTGGTTGAGCGCTTGGCTTTGGCAGATACATTGCAGGTTTCAATGCATCGAGCTGTTGAGCATGATCAAAAAATGATTCAACAATATGTTGTGGCAAAAAATATTCAAATTGCTCAGTTAGGTGACTTGCTTGAAAATATTGATGCAAATTTGAAAAATGAACAACAAGTACAGCAACTCACGAGTGATAACTCTTCGCAATCCTCATGGTTTGAGCGTGTATTCAAAGTTGAACGCGTTGATGAACAGATGCCGGTATTACTTAATCGAAGATTAGTTTTAAAAGAAGTTCAATTGAGAGTGTTATTTGCTCAAAGAGCACTACAACAAGGACAATACATTGACTATCAAAATGCACTGACCTCAATTATCGATGAACTGGATCAACTGCCTGATGCTGTGGCAATCAAAATAAAAAATAAAGCGAAACATCTCAAACAAGCACAACTTTTACCTGTCCCTAAATTGAACAGTAAAGCAATTTTAGAGGGCTAATCATGAAACATATTTTTATAGTTTATGCATTAGTTGGTTTAATGATATTAGCCGTGTTAAGTGTGCTGAGTTATCAAGAAGGGCCAGGTTATATTTACATACTTTGGCACGGTATTCAGATTCAAACGAACCTCTGGTTTGTTTCATTTTTTCTTCTATTCGTTGCTTTATCTCTTCATCTTTTATGGTTTTGGGTTGGAAAGATGAGATCAAGAGAGCAGCGTAAAATTCAACAAGTTACAGACTTTTCAAGGTTACATACGTATGAAAAATTAGGTGTTTTGTGGGTTTTGGAGGCCAACACAAAACAGCGAGAATATTTACAACCTGTGTTTGAGAACTCAGGATTACTCAAAGAGGTTATTCAGTCTCGTATATGGTTGAAGCAAGATCGTATTGATGATGCGTTGAGTGTTTTACAACAAAGTCCTGCAGATGCTTTTGAATTGGCTGAACTCCAGCGTATTGAAATTTATTTAGCTCAAGAGCTTCCAGATCAGGCTTTAACCCATTTAGAGTTTTTACATGGTCATATGCTGTCACCTTGGTTAAAAGATCTTGAAGATGCTTATCAGCATAAGTTGAATCATCTATGGGGTAGATTTGCGATTCAATATCCATGGCATTATTTAAAAGCCACGCAATATGGTCATTTAGATTTGGAACATAAAAAGAAATGGCTTTTAAAGCTACTCAATGATTTTGACAACGTTTCAAATACAGATTTAGAGCTTATTCAAATTCGGTATGCTCAAATGAGTGATCAAATTGTGTCGTCTTCATATGGTATTAAATCGTTATGGTTAAAACTTATTTCTCGCATTCCTGAGATGGCTTTTGATGAAACTCAACTTTCTTTGTCTTTATTAGAAGAACGGTTCGATCAGGATATTTTTTATTTATGGTTTCAACAACAATTGTTAAAACAAAATCCTGATTATGAAATGCTTGAAAACCAGATTGATCATTTTGAAATGAAATATCCTGGATTACCGATTTTGAGTTTTTCTAAATGGCATATTTATACTGCGACTCATCGTGAACAGGATGCTGAGGCATTATTGCAATTATATCCTGATCACCCTTTAATGAACTATTTAAGAATTAAATCTGTATTAAAAGGCGATGCTGTATTAACTCAGCAATTGAACAGTGTCTTTGAGACCCATAATAAATTTATTCAATTTAAGTTATGAGAATGATGAATGAAACAAATGAATGAGTACAAAGTCATTACCCATCAAAAAGTCGCTTGGGGTGATATGGATGCTTTTGGACATGTCAATAATGTGATTTATTATCGCTATATTGAAACTGCTCGAATAGAGTATTTGAATCAATTAGAAATCTTAGCGTTAGATATTAATACTGTTGTGGCTTCAAATAGTTGTAAATATCTTAAACCAGTGTTTTATCCTGATTATTTACGCATTGGAACTAAAGTGGTTGAATTGCGTAACTCTGCCTTCAGGATGGAATATACAGTTTGGAGTGAGCAACAGAATGAAATTGTGGCAATTGCTGAGGCCGTTATAGTTTGTGTGGATAAAAATACAATGCAAAAGGTTTTGATTCCAGAGCATATTAGAGAAAAAATAATAGAAATAGACTCGGTTAATTAATGTGTTAAATTATTTGTTTTATTTATGTATATTAAATAACATGATGGATTGATTAAAATAATTTATAACAATAAGATGGCGCTTTATAAATCTAATAATGATATTGAATTTTTTGGAGTAAATGTTATGCCTGATATTAGTAATTTATCTGTTGAAGAGTTAAGAAAGTTAACTGCTGAAGCCCAAGCTTTGATCGAGTCTAAGAAAGATCAGGAAATTGAAGATGCTTATCATCAGATTACTCAAATTGCTGAATCAGTGGGTATGTCTTTAGAGCAATTCATTGAATATGGTGCACAAAAGCGTAAGAAAAGCACGCGTAAATCTGTAGAGCCTCGTTATCGTAATAAAAATAATACTGCGGAGACTTGGACAGGGCGTGGAAAGAAGCCACGTTGGTTGGTTGCAGAGCTTGAAAAAGGTGCCAAATTAGAAGATTTCCTTATCTAATTTCACTGATTTGTCATGTAATGACACTAATATTAAAAAAACCAAGCAAATCTGCTTGGTTTTTTTATAAGTGAATTGGAGAAGTGTAAAATTTATGCATAATACCAAGATAGAAAATTTTCAAACATTTTGCGGTTAATTAGACTTAGATGTTGGTATACATGGAATGATAAAAAAATCAAAAAAAATGGTGTGGTTAAGCGTCGCTATCTTCGCTTTTTTATTATTTGTTTTTTTACAAGTTCCAGCATCGTGGCTCATTGCTAAATTTTATAAAAATAATCAAATTTTAAAAAATGTCAGTGGCAATATCTGGCAAGGTCAAGCAGATTGGCAAAAAGGAAATCTTGCAGGTTCTGTCATCTGGCAAACACGTCCTCTCGATCTGATTTTATTAAGAGCTGGTGCCAACTTAGAAATACATAGTGGTCAGACGCAACTCAACGGTGTGGTGGGTTATGGGCTTGGAAAAAAAATAATTATCAAAAATATGAATGGAAATATTGCCCCTGAAACACTCAAAACATTTGTGGATTGGCAATGGCCTCAGAATAGTATTCAGTTGAAGGATGTAGCATTTCAATTCAAACAAAACGATGGTTTTGCAAAAACCGCCGGAGAGATGCAATGGGGTGGTGGTACGCTAACTTATACCTTTGCCCAGAAACAAGAACGAATGAATATGCCATCTTTAAAAGGGCAATTTTCAGACGAAGCTGGAAAACTGCTCATTGATGTACAAGATCAGCGCGGGCAAAAAATGGCCAACCTTAGTTTAGATCCTGCATTAATGTTGGATGCACAGGTGACCCAAAGATTATTAATGAATGTGCCTTCATATGATGGTAAAGCTGGTTTGGATACCTTTGTTGTCAGTACGAGACAGCCACTGCTGAGTGGAGGCTTCTAATGAAGGGATTCCAAGATAAGTTTTCACAAATTTCATTTAAAGATTTAGATCGAATTGCTCCGCTTACTTTATTTATTCTGATTTTAATCTTAATGTGGAAGCTCGCTTCATTATTTTGGTTGGTGGTTGCACCACCGCAAGTCATGCAAGTTGAGCGAGTCGCATTAGGTTCGCAGCAACCTCCTGTTCCGAATATATCGAGTTTCTCTTTGTTTCAAGAAACAGGTGCGCAAGTGAGTGGTGCTGATGCTAATTTAGCGCTTACGTTGCAAGGGGTTGTGGTTTCGACGCCAAGTAGTCAATCTTCAGCCGTGATTAAAGTGCGAGAGGTTGCTGATCGTTATACCATTGGACAAACTTTGGAAGGAAGTTCTTATCAGCTTTCAGAAGTATATTGGGATCATGTGGTATTGAAACAGCCGAGTGGTGCGACGACTGAGTTGAGATTTACTGGAATAGAGAATCTTAATCAGCCACTGATACCTGATGCACAGCAAAATTCTGCTAACGTAACACCGAATTCTGGTCAAACGACCACTCAAAATGCCATTGGTCAGGCAATCAATCAAATTCAAGAAAATCGTGAACAATACTTAAGTAATATGGGTGTCAACACTGACAGTGGTCAAGGTTATGAAGTCACGGATCGAACGCCTGCATTTTTGAGAAGCAAACTGGGATTAAGACCTGGTGATCGCGTTTTATCCTTGAATGGGCAGTCAGTCGGTCAAGGACAAAGCGATGCACAACTGCTAGAACAGGCTAAACGAGAAGGTAAAGTTCGCATTGAAGTAAAACGAGGTGATCAAGTGATGACCTTCCAACAAGAATTTTAAAATGTGTAAATTTGCATAAAGTATTAGGAAATATAACAAGTTATGGATTTTTTAAATCGAAATCGGTCACTTTGGGCGATGGTCGCAGTAGCACCAGTATTGGCTGTCGCAAGTACCGCTGCGCAAGCGCAAACTTGGAAAATTAACCTGCGTGATGCAGATTTAACTGCATTTATTAATGAAGTGGCAGATATCACGGGAAAAAACTTCGCAGTTGATCCGCGGGTTCGGGGTAATGTGACGGTCATTTCAAATAAGGCTTTAAACAAAGCTGAAGTCTATGATTTGTTCTTGGGTGTGTTAAACGTTAATGGCGTTGTTGCTGTACCTGCGGGTAACACTATCCGCTTAGTCCCTGACAATAATGTAAAAAATTCAGGTGTGCCTTTTGATGCCTCTCGGAACGCACGAGGTGATCAAGTGGTCACTCGTGTCATTTGGCTGGAAAATACTAACCCCAATGATCTAATACCCGCGTTAAGACCACTCATGCCGCAATTTGCGCATTTGGCGGCGGTACAAGGTACAAATGCGCTTATAGTCTCAGATCGTGCGAATAATATTGCACAGCTTGAAACGATTATTCGTAATTTAGATGGAACGGGACAAAACGATATCGAGGCTATTAGCTTGCAGTCTAGCCAAGCTGAAGAGCTGATAGTTTTGTTGGATTCAATGTCTTCTACGGGTGGTGCCAAAGACATTTCAGGTTCTCGAGTACGTATTATCGCAGATGCACGTACTAATAGGATTTTGATCAAGGGTGATCCAAGTACTCGTAAACGCATTCGTCAAATGATCGAAATGCTTGATGTTCCTTCAGCTGATCGCTTAGGCGGTCTAAAAGTATTTAAGCTTAAGTATGCAAGCGCAAAAAATTTGGCTGAAATTTTACAAGGTTTAGTATCTGGTCAGGCGGTGAATAGTACCAGTAATCCAAATAGTTCAAGCTCCAATTCAAGTGCTAGTAACTCATTAATTAATAATACCTCGAGTAATACGTCTTCAAATGGGAGTGTGAATACCCCAGCGATTAATTTGAATAGTGGTTCAAATCAAAATCAACAAGATATTACAAGTTTTAATAGTAATGGCGTGAGTATTATTGCTGATGGTGCACAAAATGCATTAGTGGTAAAAGCAGATCCTCAACTCATGCGTGAAATTGAATCTGCTATTCATCAACTTGACGTGCGTCGTCAACAAATTCTCATTGAGGCTGCTATTGTTGAAGTTGAAGGAAATGACGTAGATCAATTGGGTGTTCAGTGGGCACTAGGTGACATCAGTAGCGGTATTGGTGTCATCAATTTTGATAAAGCGGGTGTAGGGCTGAGTCAATTGGCTTCTGGATTCCTTGGTAATGTAGCTACGGGTGCTGGTTTGATTGGAGCTGGTGCTTCATTGGCCTTAGGTGAATATAAAGAAGGTGCGAATGGATCGCGTAAACTGTATGGCGCACTGATTCAGGCATTAAAGACCAATACTAAGTCGAACTTATTGTCTACACCATCGATTGTCACCATGGATAACGAGGAAGCTTATATCGTTGTGGGTGAGAATGTCCCATTCCAGACAGGATCTGTGACAACGACAGGTGGAACAGCAAACCCTTATACTTCAATTGAGCGTAAAGATGTTGGTGTAACATTAAAGGTCATTCCGCAAATTGGTGAAGGTGGAACAGTTCGTCTTGCTGTAGAACAAGAAGTATCCTCGGTGAAGCCAGATAGTGGTGAGGCGAAAGACTTGGTGACCACTAAGCGTGCCATAAAAACCTCGATTTTGGCTGAAAATGGTCAAACAATTGTACTGGGTGGTCTGATTTCAGATGATACTAAGTTAACGCGTCAAGGCGTCCCAGGTTTAAGCTCGATTCCTGGTTTGGGTAGACTGTTTAGAGCAGATGCAAAGAATAATGTGAAAAGAAACCTACTCGTTTTTATTCATCCAACAATCGTAGGAGATACGGCTGATATTCGTAGATTGTCACAGCAACGCTATGATCGTTTATATAGTTTGCAGTTAGCACTGGATGGTGATGGGACATTTAAGAAGTTACCGGATAATGTTGATGATATCTTCCAACAGCGGTTGCCTGTATCAAGTACTCCTCAACCCGTCAAGCCTATCGTAGTGCCATCACCGCCTCAAGCAGTAGAGCCACAGGTACAGCGTTATACTGCTCCAACAGCTCAGTCTAAGCCAGTAGGGCGTGTGATTGAACGTCCAAATGTCATCGTGACTCAGGATCCTGTGGTGAAATCAACGCGAGTGCTGCCAAAGCCTGTGATTTACAATCAAGTTGCCACAACAAATACAAACAATGCCCAAATCGTGGTGGAAACCCCTGTCGCGATTGAGCCAAAACAAGATGTGCAAAGAACACAAAATACGGTCACAACCACGATATTGAGACCATCTCGATAACATGCGTTCAATGTGAATCTCGAAAACAGCCATGTTAAAATGTCAAAACTTGAATAATGGATCGAAACTATGACTTGGAAATTACAAACAATTACTGGCGAATTTGCGGGTAAAGAAGTTGATATCGATCGAGACATGTTGGTGGGTCGTCATCAAGATGCAGATATTTTGATTCAGTCTGCAGATGTATCACGCCGTCATGCTGCTTTGTTTCTAAAAGAGCAGGTGCTCACTGTTCAAGACTTAGGTTCGTCAAATGGCACGTTTATTAACGATACAAAAGTTGCTGAAGGCGAAACTATTGTTAAAGATGGCGATATTCTGCAATTCGCTAGCCATAAATTTTCAGTTTTAGCACCTGCGCAATCTGCACAAACATTACAAGATGTTCAGCAGCCTAGCGAAGCAATCGCAACAGCTGAAATTTCTTCAAAGGTTGCAGTAGAGAAGACAGCAGCAGCTGAAATGCTTGAGCAGGGTATGCCTGATCTGAAAGAGCGAGATAGCTCAGTTCAGCTTACTCGAGATGGTATGCCTCAAAATGTAGGAATTCCTAAACCAGCGCCAATTCCTGAGGGAGTTGATGTTAATACAACTGTCAATAAGCATGAAGCGTGTGAGGTAAATATTCCTGCAGCTTGTACGGAAAAAGAGTTGGAAACTCAAAAAAATGCCAATATTGGCTTAATGGCATTATTGGTGTTAGTGATTGTGGCACTGGTTGTCTGGTTTATTTTCAACTAAGTTGCATGTGATTTTTTAAGGCATGCTTTCGCATGCCTTTTTTTGTTAGGTTTAAAATAATGAATATTGCGAATTTGGAACAGCGTGACTTAATTCTTTTTGATCTGGATGGAACTTTGGTTGATTCGGCATTTGATCTATATCGTGCCATGAATATGAGTTTGAATGTATTAGAACTGCCTTTGGTCACAGAATCTCAAGTTCGAAATTGGATTGGCAAAGGGACTTCATTGTTCTGTCAGAGTGTTTTAATGCATCTGACTGGGCGTGTAGAGCCTTCTGAGCATCAACAATTATTGGATACTTTTTTAGAAATTTATAATGCCGAACCGTGCGTGGATACGCGTCCATTTCACGGCATTATCGAATTTTTAGAGTGGGGTCGAGCTCATCAAAAAAAAATGGTGTGTGTCACGAATAAGCCGGAATTACCCGCTAGAAAAATATTGGCTGAATTAAAGATGGATCACTATTTTGTGGATACGGTGGGTGGAGATCGTTTTGAGGTGAGAAAACCAGATCCTAAACCTTTGTTGCATTGTGTTGAGGCCTTTGGAACTGATGTGGCAAATACCTTGATGATTGGTGACTCATCGAATGATGTAGAGGCAGCGCGCCGTGCGGGTATTGATTGTATTGTCGTAAGCTATGGTTATAATCATGGTGAAGATATTCAGTTATGTAAGCCGCAACAAGTTGTTGATGATTTAACTGTGTTGATTTCTAAATAAGTTGTAATAAATAAAGAAGGGTAGAGGAATGAATAGTTTTAATGTTTTTCGATGGCGTCTCTCAGCGCAGACCTTATAGAACATTCAATATGCATCGAAAACTACAGAGAATTCCTCATGACAACGTCAACTCAATTTCAACAACTTCAATCACAAGGTTTTAACTTAATTCCAGTTTATCGCCAACGCTTAGCAGATACTGATACTCCATTGTCAGTATTTGCACGTTTAAAACAACATCAACAAGCCTATTTATTTGAGTCTGTAGAAGGTGGTGAAAACTGGGCGCGTTATTCCATTATTGGTCTAGGTGAGTCAACCGTATTCTCTTGTAATGCAGGACAATTAACAATTCAGAATGCTGACGGTCAAGTCGAATCGTTTGAGTGTCAAGATCCTTTCCAGTATATCCGTGACTTTCAATCGCAGTTCAAAGTGCCATCAAAAGCAGAACTTCCAGATTTGCCTAACTTTACAGGGGGCTTGGTGGGCTATCTAGGTTATGACGCGGTACGTTATATTGAACCGCGTTTAAATAACGTTCCTGATGCTGATCCTGTTGGATTGCCAGATTTATGGCTCATGTTGTCTAAAACAGTTGTAGTTTTTGATAATTTAAAAGACACGCTATTTATTATCGTACATGCGGATACACAGGATGCGGATGCTTTTGATAAAGCACTAAGCCAGCTGGATGAAATTGAATCATTACTTGCCACACCGGTGAGCTTGCAGGCAAAGCCTCACACGGCCCCTCATTTTGAATCATTAACAGGTAAAGAAAAATTCTTAGAATCGATTGAAACTGTTAAAGAGTACATTCGTGCGGGTGATGTGATGCAGGTGGTTCCTGGTCATCGCATGGTATCGGACTTTGATGGTGATCCTTTACAAGTATATCGCGCATTACGTCATCTTAATCCTTCACCATATCTGTTTTTAGTACAAGGAAAGACGCTTAGTGATGAAAAGCCATTTTATATTGTGGGCTCATCACCTGAAATTTTATCGCGTTTAGAAAATGGAGTGGCGACTGTGCGCCCATTAGCGGGCACACGACCACGAGGTAAAACCAAAGAAGAAGATTTAGCGCTGGAAAAAGATTTACTTTCCGATGAGAAAGAAATCGCAGAGCACTTAATGTTGATTGATTTGGGTCGCAATGACATTGGGCGTGTATCAAAAATTGGTAAAGTGCAAGTCACTGATCAAATGGTGATCGAACGTTATTCACATGTCATGCATATTGTTTCTAATGTGCAAGGGGAAGTTGCGGAAGGCGTAGATGCTTTGGATGTTTTTAAAGCAACATTCCCTGCAGGAACACTTTCTGGGGCACCAAAAATTCGTGCTATGGAAATTATTGACGAAGTTGAGCCAGTAAAACGTGGAATTTTTGGCGGTGCTGTTGGTTATTTAGGCTGGCATGGTGAAATGGACATGTCTATCGCAATTAGAACCTGTGTTATTCGCGAAAATAAGGTTTATGTACAGGCTGGTGCGGGTCTTGTTGCAGACTCAAATCCTGATTCTGAGTGGAATGAAACCCAAATAAAAGCTCGCGCAGTGATCAAAGCGGTTGAATTATCATCAAACGGATTGATTTTGTGAGTTTTTAGGGTTTTTTTTGAAAAAAACACTTGCACGGATTTCAAGTTTTGCTAAACTGCACACCGTTCCGATACGAAACGTACGAAACACTAAGAAACGCCGGCATAGCTCAGTTGGTAGAGCAACTGACTTGTAATCAGTAGGTCCACAGTTCGAATCCGTGTGCCGGCACCATCTTAGAGAGTTTAAGTAGTCGAGTAAAGAACAACACTGAAGTAAGTGTAAATGGTGAGATTCCCGAGCGGTCAAAGGGAGCAGACTGTAACTCTGCCGCGTAAGCTTCGAAGGTTCGAATCCTTCTCTCACCACCAATTTTAAAACTTCGATCTAGTGTCTTACCAATATGCGGGAGTAGCTCAGTTGGTAGAGCGGCAGCCTTCCAAGCTGCATGTCGCGAGTTCGACCCTCGTCTCCCGCTCCATCGAAGTATTAAATGCTCTTATAGCTCAGTGGTAGAGCACTCCCTTGGTAAGGGAGAGGTCTCGAGTTCAAATCTCGATAAGAGCTCCAGATATACAGTTTAGTAGAAATTTCTACAAAGTTTTAAAGAAAGCAGGCTTATTAGTCTGCTTTTCAAGTATTTAAAGTGTCATTTTTTTTGGCGACAGGTCGATACTGAACAATCTTAGAATTGTGTTCGACGTAAACGAGGAAGATCTCATGGCTAAGGCTAAGTTTGAACGTAATAAGCCACACGTTAACGTGGGCACAATCGGTCACGTTGACCATGGTAAAACAAC
>NZ_JBWYJA010000003.1:0-239636 GCF_056780035.1 Acinetobacter sp. ANC_7503
CCAAGTTAAAACCTGTTGTAAAAGCAGACGGTACAGTAACCGCAGGTAATGCATCAGGCATTAATGATGGTGCTGCTGCGATTCTGATTGCTTCTGATGCAGCTGTAGAAAAATATGGTTTAAAACCTCGTGGCAAAGTGATTGGTGCAACCACCGTTGGGGTTGAACCTCGCATTATGGGCTTTGGTCCGGCACCTGCGATTAAAAAGTTACTGGCTCAAACAGGTTTAACACTAGAGCAAATGGATGTGATTGAGCTGAACGAAGCGTTTGCAGCACAAGCATTGGCGTGTACACGTGACCTAGGTTTAGCCGATGATGATGCACGTGTAAACCCAAATGGTGGTGCAATTGCATTAGGTCATCCATTGGGTGCATCAGGTGCGCGTTTGGTGACGACTGCTCTCAACCAACTAGAGGCAACTGGTGGCAAATATGCATTGTGCTCTATGTGTATCGGTGTGGGTCAAGGCATCGCTTTAATAATTGAAAAAGTTTAACAGCAATTTTTGGACAGACGCTTTATGGTGAAACACATGATGAAGCGTAATAGGGATAAGTTATGAGTCAGTTATATGCAAGTTTGTTTTATCAGAATGATGTAAATATCATATTTAGTGATGAAGCACTCGTAAAATATATGTTGCGTGCAGAGGTTGCACTGGCTCAAGCTCAAGCTGAAGTTGGTGTTATTCCCTTAATTGCTGCTGAAACGATTCAACGTGTTGCAGAACGAGAAATTCATTCCATTATTAATTTTGATCATTTGGCACAGTCCAGTGGTCTCGCTGGCAATATTGCAATTCCATTCGTAAAGCAATTCACTGCTGCTGTGAAAAAAATCAATGAAGATGCTTCTCGTTATGTGCATTGGGGTGCGACCAGTCAAGATATCATTGATACGGCCTTTATGCTGCAAGCTCAAGATGCGTTACAGCTGATCGAAATGCAACTTATCCAGGCTATTCAGGCAACTAAAAAACTGACGATTCAATACCGTGATCAGGTGATGATCGGACGTACATGGTTGCAACAAGGTTTACCGCTTACCTTTGGACATAAAACAGCACGGTGGCTCTCTAGTTTAGATCGAGATTTAAAGCGTGTTCAGCAGTTACAGCAACATGTCTTAACAGCGCAGTTAGGTGGTGCGGTAGGTACTTTAGCTTCATTAACTGAATATGGTTCGGCTGTAGTGAGTAACTACGCACAAAAACTTGGTTTAAATACACCCGTATGTACATGGCATGGGGAACGAGATCGTGTAGCCGAAATTGCACATGTACTTGCAACGATTACAGGAAACTTGGGCAAGATGGCCCGTGACTGGTCACTCATGATGCAAACAGAAATTGCAGAAGTGTTTGAACCGAGTGGTGCTGGGCGTGGAGGGTCATCGACGATGCCTCATAAGCGTAATCCTGTTGCAGCTGCTTCAATTCTAGCCGCTGCAAATCGCGTCCCTGCATTAATGTCAAGTATCTACCAAAGCTTAGTACAAGAACATGAACGAAGTTTAGGTGCATGGCATGCTGAATGGCTAGCGTTACCAGAGTTATTTCAACTGACGGCGGGTAGTTTAAGTAGAGCAATCGATGTATTTACGGGATTAGAAGTAGATCCTGAAAATATGTTCAGAAATTTAGAGTGCACGCAAGGATTAATCATGGCTGAAGCACTGATGATGTCACTCGCACCTCAGATGGGTCGATTGAATGCACATCATCTTGTGGAAGCTGCTTGTAAGCAAGCAGTTACCGAACAACGACACTTACTCGATGTTGTACAAAATAATCCAGAAATATTAGCTATTTTTGATCTAGATCAACTCCGTCAGATTTTTAATCCGCAACATTATCTAGGAAATACTCAAGCACAAATAGATGCGGTACTAGAGAGCGTTCAAGGAAGTACACCATAATGACATTAATCAATAATCGTAATGGTCAGCAGCTTGCGGTCTATCGTTTTGGTGACGATACAAAACCAAGCATCATTTTTTCAAACTCACTGGGCACTGATCATGGCATGTGGCAAGCCCAAATTGATTATTTTTCCAAAGATTATGATGTGATTTGCTACGACACACGTGGTCATGGAAGAAGTAATGTCATTGAAAATACCACAATCATTGATTTAGCCAATGATGTCCTTGATGTACTCAATCATTTCTCTATAGAAAAAGCGCATTTTTGTGGTATCTCCATGGGGGGAGTTACTGGGATTCAATTAGGCATAATTGCACCAGAGCGTTTTAACTCTATTACGATTGCAAATTCAGCAGCAAAAATTGGAAATGCCGAGGCATGGTTGAGTCGTGCAGATGCGGTTGAACAAAATGGTTTGGCTGATATCGTCAGTACTACACATACGCGTTGGTTTAGTGAACAATTTGATTATTTACACGATGTGACAGCTCAAAAAACCATTCAGAGTTTGTCTGTCACTCAACCTAAAGGCTATGCAGCCTCTTGTCGTGCTTTAGCTCAGACGGATTTACGCAATCAACTTGGGAAAATTATTGTGCCTTGTTTGGCATTATGTGGTGGCTTAGATCCTGTGACCACAGTGAATGATGGTGAGTTTTTAAAACAACATATACCTGACTGTCAACTTGCAGTCATAGATGCATCGCATTTATCCAATATTGAGCGACCAGTTGAATTTAACCAAGCATTGCTTGCTTTTATTCAGTCTTAAGCACATCTGAACATCAAATAATTTCAATTTTAAAGAGGAACAACCTCATGAATGATGAAGAACGTTATAAGCAGGGGCTAGAAGTCCGTACTGAAGTCTTGGGTGAAGCCCATGTCGGGCGTTCACTTGAAAATTTAAATGAATTTAATGCTGATTTTCAAAACTTCATTAGTCGTTTTGCATGGGGTGAGGTTTGGTCACGACCAGGATTGCCAAGACATACACGTAGTTTGGTGACGATTGGAATCTTACTTGCATTGGGGCGTGAAGCAGAGCTCAGAATGCATATTCGTGCTTGTTTCAACAATGGCGTCACTAAAGATGATCTTAAAGAATTATTTTTGCATGCGTCTTTATATGCAGGACTTCCTGCAGCCAATGCTGCAATGCATATGGCAGAAGAAGTATTTGCAGAGTTAGGCATTTCGCCTGAGAAAATTAAATAAACGGACGATATTTTAAATTGAATAAGGAGAGATTCATGTCTCAAATTCTGATGGGTGCTTATGCACAGCGAAATACAGATGATCATCCACCAGCATATGCACCGGGGTATAAAACCAGTGTATTACGTTCCCCGAAAAATGCACTGATTTCGATTGCGCAAACATTAACCGAGGTTACTGCACCTCACTTTAGCGCAGAATTATTGGGTCCTAAAGACAATGATTTAATTTTAAATTATTCAAAAGATGGTTTACCTGTTGGTGAACGCGTCATTATTCATGGTTATTTACGTGATCAATTTGGTCGTCCTGTTAAAAATGCTTTGATTGAAGTATGGCAAGCGAATGCCTCAGGACGTTATCGCCATCCAAATGATCAGTATGTGGGAGCTATGGACCCTAACTTTGGTGGTTGCGGTCGAATGCTCACAGATGAAAATGGATTCTTCATTTTTAGAACGATAAAACCAGGACCTTATCCGTGGCGTAACCGTATCAATGAGTGGCGTCCAGCACATATCCATTTTTCTGTGATGGCAGATGGCTGGGCACAGCGTTTGATTTCCCAGTTTTATTTTGAAGGCGATACATTAATTGATAGCTGTCCAATTTTAAAAACTGTTCCTTCAGAACAACAGCGAAGAGCTTTAATTGCGCTCGAAGACAAGAGCAACTTTATTGAAGCAGATAGTCGTTGCTATCGTTTTGACATTACTTTACGTGGTCGTCGTGCGACATATTTTGAAAATGATTTGACTTGATAGGGAGCATCAGGATGAATGGCTGGAAATTTGAAGAATTACATGAAACACCATCTCAAACAGGTGGTCCATATGTCCATATTGGATTAATGCCTAATCAAGCTGGTATAGAAGTATTTGAGCATAGCTTCAATAATCAAATGGTGAAAGATGGCACTCAAGGTGAACGTATTCGCCTCGAAGGGCAAGTTTTTGACGGATTGGGTTTACCACTTCGCGATGTACTCGTAGAAATTTGGCAAGCTGATGCCAATGGTGTTTATCCAAGTCAGCAGGATACGCAAGGGAAGCAGCCAGATCCAAACTTTTTAGGTTGGGGTAGAGCGGGTGCGGATTTTGACACTGGTTTTTGGAGCTTCGATACGATCAAACCAGGTGCTGTTCCTGGACGTAAGGGTTCACAGCAAGCACCACATATCGCGTTGGTTATTTTTGCGCGTGGTATCAATTTAGGTTTACATACTCGAGTTTACTTTGAGGACGAAGCTGAAGCGAATGCGAAAGACCCAATTTTGAATGGTATTGAGTGGGCGCCACGTCGTCAAACACTCATTGCTAAGCGTGAAGAGCGTGATGGTCAGATCGTTTATCGTTTCGATATTCGTATTCAAGGTGAAAATGAAACAGTATTCTTTGATATTTAAACTCTGAACAAGAAATTAAAAAGGTCAGTGATTTCACTGACCTTTTGTTGTTTCTATCAATAGAATTTGATGAAACAACTTATCTTAACAATACAAAGTTATATATTCGTGAGCATAAATTATTGAGGCTCTTTTTGTAAAACGACATATGGTGTATTGACTACGGATTTTTGTTTTAACTTATAGATGATGAAAATGGCAATAGCTGCTAAAACAAATGCAAAACCAAAATTTCCGTACAATTCTAAAGGCGAGTTCCCTAGGTCTAAAAAGTATCCCGCAATGATTGGAGAGAAAATACCACCAAAACGACCAACACCAGTTGCAATCCCCACGCCTGTTGATCGTACATCTGCCTCATAGAGCTGTGTAGAAATGGCATAGATTCCAGCTAAACAGCCATTAATAAAGAATCCTAGCGTTGTGGCAACGATGATTAATATATTTAAATTATCTGTATTGTTCACAAACAATAAAATACAAACGTACGTGAGGATTAAAAAGGCAATTTGATTGATGTATACGCTGACTTTAGAACTAAGAACACCAATGATAAAACTACCCAAAATACCACCCACGCTGATCATCATGGCAGTTTTAATCGATAATGAGTTATCTAGACCAGAACTATTGAGAATTTTAGGTGTCCAGCCCATCACGAAATAAAAACCAAAAAGAATAAAGAATATAGAAACCCATAATACAAGGGATTTAACTAAATACTTGTGGTTAAATATTTCTACGTAAGAAGACTTTTGATTTTCTTTGTATGCTTTAGGGAGTGCGAGAATTGGTTTTTTATGCATTTTAGAGAAAATTTGATTCAATTTTTCCAAAGCATGTTTTGGTTGTTTTAGTAATAAATAATCGATCGATTCTGGTAAAAATTTCAATGAGCAAAGAAAAGCAAATGTAGTAACGAATCCACCAATTAGAAATACTTGTCTCCAACCGATACTTTCTAAGCTATATACAGCAAGTAGTGCTCCGCTAATTGCTCCAATCCCATAACCGGCAGATAATATCCCAACACTAAAACTTTTATATTTAGTCGGAGAATATTCACTGGCCAAAATCATAGCACTGATTTGAACACCACCAATACCAACACCAGTGAAAAATCTGCACAGAACCAATTGCTTAAAATCGGTGGCAAATGCAGATGCAAACATGCTCAAACCACAGATTAATAGACAAAGGTTAATTAAATTACGTCTGCCGATTTTATCTGCGAGAGGTGCAAGTAAAAATGAACAGACGGTCATACCAATTAAACCAGCACTAATTAAAGTTCCTATATTAGTACCAGTTAATGAAAACTCATTGGCAACTGAACTTGCCAAATAAGCCATTATCATGAAATCGAATCCATCGATAATGTATAAAATAAAACAGAAAAAAACGACGAATTTTTGATATGAACTTATTTTGTCGTTATCGACACAGTCCTTTAATTTTAAGATATCCATTCTTTTTTTAATCCTTATAGAACCATAAATGCAGCACTGGTTTTTGCCACTAACTTTCCATGCTGCCAAGCTTCACTTTCAATGCTTAAAATTTTACGTCCTTCTTTGATGAACCACGCTTTTGCCAATACTTCACCAACTTCACATGGTCTGAAGAAATCAATTGTTAAATTAATTGTGGCAGCTGGTTTTTCTGTTTGATTTAAGGCAGCTAAAATGCCCATTGCATCATCAAGCATGGCACAGACCATGCCTCCTTCAACACTTCCCCTAGGATTAGTAAAACTTTCAAGAGCAGTATATTGAACTGAAATTTCTCGCTTTTCCTTGTCCCAGTGAAGTTGATGACCACCCAATAAATGATGAATAGGAGGTAAATTAGATAAAACTTGTTCGTCCATTGAAAAGTACTCCTTTTAATATTTATTTCACTGCAAATGCATCATAGATCACGGCTTTTCCGAGACGCATTGCACTTCCAACTGCAATTGTCTGATTTAACCACGCATATTTTTCTGAGCTAGTTTCAAACTGCATGGTTAACTTGAAGTAATATTGAGTGGGATTAACATCTTCGCCACGACTTAATTGTTCTAGTACTTGTGGTGAAGCATGGCGATAACCTTTAGTTTGTAAATAAATCAGAGCACCATCATCAGTTTCTAATAAATAGCGCGTATCTATATATGCCAAACCTTTGCTATCGACCTTTTGCCAATCTGCACCATTGTTAAGAATACGCCCCTTCAAACTTGGTCCAGAAAAAGTTCCTCCAGTGATTGGGATAATGCGTCTTTGCCCTAAATCTGAAGTTTTACCGAGTTCCCAAACTGGGGCTGTGAGTTCAACATTGAATGTCGCAAGGGGTTCAAGTTTTATGGGTTGTGGTGAATATTGGGTATTTGCCAAACTTAATGTAGTGGTGGTATAGACCAATAAGCCGATTAAATATTTCATACTTATTATCCTTAGAGAGGGTAGGGTTCCTCAGTAAAGAACCCTTTTGTTATTATTTAAATTTCCACGTGTAATCAATATTGATACGAGTTTCATTGGCTGGCTTAATATTGGCGGTAATTGGCATATCATTATCGTAGATCGCGTAACGCGCGCGTAAACCTAAATTTTTTAGTAGGCCATTTTGAACTATGTAAGCTAGATCAAAATCCAATTCATCTTCCGAAAAATCTGTACCACCCAACTGTGGTGCGTAAATATTGCTACCATGGGTATAGCGGGTCATAAAACGAAGACCTGGGATATAGTCTTTAAAATCGTATTCATAACGCAGGCTATAAACACGCTCTTTCGCATTCAAAAACTCACCAGTCCAAGTATCAATTGCTAGTCCAGTTTCTCCTCCAGTTAAGTACGGAAAAGCAGTATCTCCAAAGTGGTGAAATGTAGAAAAGATAAACTTATGGTTTTGGTGTTGAAGTTCTGAATGGCTATGAAGTAAATTATTGTCAACTAAACCTGCTTTAGCAGTCCCATCTTCATCGCTAATGTAGTAACGCAACTGTGTTGTAAAAGTGGATTGATTTGAGATTGGATATTTATAGGTTATGCCTAACAACGATTGGCGATATAAGTCGTTAACATCCATATGAAATGCAGTCAACCGCAATGGATTATGAGTCAAGTCATAATGTCCACCTAAGTAATACAAATAATCCGTTTCTTCAGAAATATAACGACCATTTACTCCAGAGATCTTTATAGCTTCATAATTTGTAGAATCACGTTGATTGACTTCATCAATATAGGATGCTTGGAGATCCAGACCTTGAATATCTTTAGATTGAACTGCAACACCTCGATACGTTTGAGGTAAAAGTCGTGCTGGAGAGCCGACTAAAACAGGAGTCATGGGTTGAAGAGTCCCTATACGTACCTCGGTTTCAGAAACTTTAGCTTTTAAAGTGACTCCAACTTCACCATATTGATCTGCAGGCTCATTGGTTGCCAAGGAACGAATTAAGTTTCCTGTACCTCCATATTTAGCATCAGCATCCAGTTTAAAACCTGCGGTCGCTAATAGATCTAAACCAAAACCAATCGTTCCATCGGTGAATCCAGATTGTGCTTTAAAGATAAATCCTTGTGTCCAGTCTCTTAATGCGGGGTATCTATTCTCAACTTTAAAGTCACGGTCAAAGTAGAAGTTACGTGCAGTTAATTCGACTTTACTTTGGTCGATAAAATTATTTGCAAATACTGGAGCGGTACATAATAGAAGTGGTGTGATCCATAATTTTTTCATCTTTATTTCATCCTGAAATAGTATTAATACATAGAGGTAATCTTTGTGTTATTTTCCTAAAAGTTCTCTTGCAACGATTTCTTTCATAATTTCATTGGTTCCCCCATAAATTTTTTGAACACGTGCATCGACATAAAATCGAGATATTGGATATTCCCGCATGTATCCATATCCCCCGAACAATTGCAGAAGTTGATCAATGACTTCACATTGGGTATCAGTGATGAAGCATTTCAATGCCGCAACTTCGCTTACATCCAATACTCCCTGTTGATAAAGCGACTTACATTTTTCGACAAAGGCTTCGGCTGCTAGAGTTTTAATTTTGGCTTGAGCGATTACAAAACGAGTATTTTGAAATTGTGCAATTGACTGTCCAAAAGCTTTACGTTCGAGGACGTATTCTTGAGTAATTTCTAAAGCACCTTGCAAAGCGCCTAATGCCATGAGTGAAATACTCAAACGCTCACGTGGAAGTTCTTGCATGAGATAGCTAAAGCCTTGACCTTCCTGACCTAATAATTGGTCTTTAGGAACTCTGACTTGGTCAAAAAATAATTCGGCAGTGTCTTGAGATTGAAGTCCAATTTTTTTTAGACCACGACCTTTTTTTACTCCATCTAAATGAGCATCCACCAATAAAATCGAAATACCTTTAGCTCTTGCTTGAGGATCAGTTTTAGCAACTAAAACTATGAGATCTGCATGTTGACCATTCGATATAAACGTTTTTGAGCCATTTACCACATAATGATCGCCATCTAATAAGGCTTGAGTGCGGATGGCTTGTAGGTCTGAACCTGCATTGGCTTCAGTCATTGCAATAGCTGTAACAACTTCACCGGATACCATTTTAGGTAACCAATATTGTTTTTGATCTTCACTACCAATATTCTGGATATAGGGTGAAACAAGTTCACTCTGACCACCGATTGCAACGGCTAACGCAGAGAAGCCCGCTCGAGCCGTTTCTTGAACGATCATTTGTGAATAATATATCGGTGCGCCGTAACCTCCATATTGTTCAGGCACATCGACGCATAAAAATCCATTTTGTCCAAGTTGATCCCAAACTTGTCGAGGCATGAGTCCTTGCTCTTCCCATGACTCATAATATGGGGCGACAAACTCTGCTAGGAAGCGTCGATAATTGTCCCGAAACAGCTCAAAATCACTATCTTTCTGCATAGCGTTATCCTAATTTTGAATGCAACTGTCTAAGCAGCGTTTGGCTAAACGCTGCTGAATAAAAAAGTTGAGTTAATTTCTAAGGGTTGGAATGCGAATAATGAGTGGATTATTGATGTTTTTTTCGTATAACTCTTCCACCATTGCTATGCGACGTTTCAAGATACCACTTTGATTGAGATTGCCTTTATCAGTGGTTTCTCCTGCATCAAGAAGTGGAGGTTCAATCATGAGGTAAAGCATCGAAACAGTGTTTGAACTACCTGTCGCATCTTTATTGAAATCAATTAAAAACTGCTTGAACCACTGTTGAACTTTAGGGTGTAGAAGCACCTCTTTAGCACTAACTAGACTTAAATCTAATCCTGCATACTCAGCGCAATCTGCAATTTTGGGAAATATTAAAAATCCAATCGCACTTAAATTAGAACCAGTAATACAAACATCTTGAATAAATCGATTACCTGTAATGAGAACTTTATTGCGTAAAGTTCCAACATTGACAAAGGTACCTGTATTTAACTTAAAATCTTCAGCTATACGGCCATCATACATGAGTCCCTGACTCGGGTCGGATGGATCCACTAATTTCACTGCATCCCCGGTGCGGTAAAAGCCTTCATCATCAAAGATGTCAGCTTGTTGTTCCATAGGTAGACGCCAGTAATGTTTCATGACATTTTTACCACGAACACAAAACTCAAGTTTGTCACCATAAGGAACTAATTTCACTTCACAACCTGGAGCTGGATATCCAATGAACCCAGCCATTACTTTGGGACCAGTTGTAAACACACATGATGGTGCAGTCTCAGTCATCCCCAAACCGCTCATGATACGAATACGTTCCCCACAGTGTGACTGCGCAATTTGGTCAAGTCTGTTCCAACCAGCTTCTGATAGTGCAGCACCAGCAAAAAACAAAATTTTAACTCGACTAAAAAATTTTTCACGTAACTCAGCATCTTGTTCAAGTGCTACGGTTATTTCTTCCCATCCTTTAGGAACGTTTAAATACACAGTAGGTGCAATTTCCTTAAGATTCCTGATGGTTTCTTCCATCTTTCCTGGAACTGGCTTGCCGTCATCAATATAAATTGTGCCGCCGTTATATAATGCGATTCCTACATTATGACTGCCACCAAAAGTATGATGCCATGCTAACCAATCAACTAATACTGGGGGGGTCTCTTCAAACTCAGGGAAGGTCTGAAGCAGCATCTGTTGATTGGTACATAGCATTAGATGCGTTGTAGGTACCGCTTTCGGCATTTTAGTTGAGCCAGATGTAAATAGAAATTTCGCTATTTGATGTTCATCAATGGTCTCATAATGATCTTTAATATCACTAATTTCAGAGGAGAGGAGTGAAGAGAAAGCAAGGCAATTTTTCTCACCAAGTTTTCCAGAATTCGTAACGATCACAATATCATCTGTATCACAGCAATGTTCAATCGCTTTAGCAAAAGCTTGACCATCATTAGCAAAAACCAAACCTGGTGTTAGAACATCAAACACATGTTTGAGCTTGCCAAAATCCTTAGAAATAAGTGAATAGGCAGGAGAAATTGCAGAGAATGGAATTCCTGCAAGCATTGCTCCCATTGACAAAGTAAGATGCTCTAGATCATTTCCAGATAGAATGACAATAGGACGTTCAGTTGAAAGATGTGAATATTGTTTCAAACTTTGTGCAATACGCCATGCTCGATCTAATGTTTCTGCGTATGTAAGCTTAATCCATTCATCATCATGACCACGTTTTGCTGCGAATACACGATCGGGATGTGTTTGAGCATATTGAATTAAACGGTCAGTAATTTTTTGTGGGTATGGTTTAAGTTGTTCTTTTGGGGAAATATACAAAGTGCCATTTTTAGATTGAAACTCAATCTCGTGACTGCCTAATTTAACAAATCGCTCAGGATATTTATGCGTATGAACCGTCATATTCGACATTGTTTTCACTCCATGTATTTTTAGCTATTCTTTTCCAACGAAAAGAGCTGACTTCATGTCAACTCTTTGAGATATTCGTTAAATAGGGTAGTGACGAGTTTTGGTTTGCATGGTGATCCAACGCAGCTCAGTGAACTCTGCAACTGAGACTTTACTCCCAAATCGTCCATAACCACTTTGTTTCACGCCACCAAAAGGCATTTGCGCTTCATCATGAACGGTTGCACCATTAATATGACAAATACCTGATTCGATACGTTTAGCAACATCTAGAGCTAGGGATAAATCTTGACTAAAAACTGCTGCAGATAATCCAAATTCTGAGTCATTTGCTAAATCGATTGCTTCATCAACAGTTTTAAAACGTTGAACGGTGCACACAGGACCAAAAGACTCTTCGGCATAAATCTGCATATCTTTAGTGACGTCAACTACGATAGTAGGTTGCATCATAGCACCATCAATGCTTAAACCTAGTGGTAAATATGCACCTTTTTCACGTGCATCTTCAATTAAATTTTTGATTCTTGTTGCAGCTTTTAAACTTTCTAGAACGCCCAGGGGTTCTTGACTCTCAAGTGGATTTCCTGCTCTGATATTCTGAACTTTATTGATCAATTTTTCGATGAATTGGTCTGCAATTTTTTCATCCACAAGAACACGCTCTGTCGACATACAGATCTGTCCCTGATTGAAAAAAGCGCCGAAACTGATGGCATTAACGGCTTCGTCCAGGTCCGCTTGCTCCAATACAATGACCGGTGCTTTGCCACCAAGTTCCAGCAACACTGGTTTGAGGTATTTCGCTGCAGTTTCTGCAATTATTCGTCCTACATGCGTTGAACCTGTAAAATTAATTCTTTTAGTCAATGGATGACTGATTAAACGCTCTACAATCTGTGGAGCATCTTGCGGGGCATGAGTAATGACATTGACAACACCATCGCCAATACCTGCTTCATGAAGTACTTCCCCAATTAATCGATGTGTTGCAGGGCAAGCTTCAGATGCTTTAAGTACGACTGTATTCCCACAAGCCAGAGGCATCGCTAAGGCACGAGTGGCTAAGATAACAGGAGCATTCCACGGCGCCATACCAACGATGACACCACATGGAACGCGAACACCCATAGCGATATTGCCAGGAACATCTGATGGAATAATATTTCCATCAATTTGTGTAGTCATGGCTGCCGCTTCTCTCAGCATATTGGCAGCAAGATGGACATTAAAGCCATACCACGTCGCAGTTGAACCTATTTCATGTATTGCAGTTTGAATAAACTGTTCAGTTTTTTGATCCATCAAATCTGCAGCTTTAAGCAATTTTAAACGTCGGTCTGTTGGTGATAGAACAGACCAAGTTTTAAATGCTTCATGCGCTGACACAATTGCACGATCAACATCGCTTAAAGTCGCTGCTGCACTCGTTGATGCGATTGAGCCATTAATTGGACTGATTCTTTGAAAAGTTTGTCCTGAACTTGCTGCAACAGATTGGCCGTGAATAAGTAACTGTACGTTTTGCATGGTGAATGTTTCCTTACATGTCCATCATGACGAAAAAAGTAGATTCTGCTTAAGCAGGACGTTTATAAGTTTGAAGACCTGGTTTGATTGTTTTGTCATCCAAGAATTGCTTCATACCTTGTGCACGACCACCTTCATCATCACGGTAGTTGCATTGATCCAGTTTGGCGTATAAGTAATCTTCGTTTTGCTCCCAAGTCAGCTCACGACAGCGCTTAAAACCATTCTTCGCTGTACGCAGTACAACTGGATTCTTTTCAAGCAAATTATTTGCCAATTCAGTTACTTCTGCACGTAATTGAGCAAGTGGAACACTCTTGTTCACTAAGCCCATATTTGCAGCTTCAACACCAGAGAAGGTTTTGCCTGTCATGATGTAGTACATAGAAGCACGATGACCGACTGTATCAGCCATAGCTTTGCTCACTAAGTTACCTGGAGGAATTCCCCAATTCACTTCAGACAAGCCAAATGTAGCTTCATCTGCTGCAATGGCTAGATCACATGCGACTAGTGGTGAGAATCCACCACCGAAGCACCAGCCGTTTACCATTGCAATCGTTGGTTTTGAATAAAAACGAAGTAAATGCCATTGCCAACGTGATGCATCACGACGAATTCGCTCTTGGAAAATTTCTGGCTGGCTGTCAACCTCACGGAAGTACTCTTTCAAGTCCATACCTGCTGTCCAAGAATCCCCAGCACCAGTGAGTACCAAAACACCTGCTTCTGGATCGAGTTCAAGCGTTTCAAGTACATCAATCATTTCTTTATTTAAGGTTGGACTCATCGCATTTTTCTTTTCTGGGCGATTTAAAGTGACCCAAGCAATGCCAGCTTCAACTTTTACATCAACAGTGGACCAGCGATTTTGATAAGACATGATAAGCTCCTTAGTGTTTGTTTTATGTCCTGTTGGAATTAAGATAATATCAGTTAAACTTACATACAAGTGTTTTTTTGAATTTTTTATAGAATTTTTATAATCTATTGATATTTAATAAAATAATATTTTAAATGAATTTTATTTAAAAAAAAATATTGATTATTTTATAAGTTTGGGTGATATTTTTTGAGTTGCCTGGACGGAGGCAATACATAGGATGTGTATTTTTTTAAAAGTATTTTAAAAGCTCTAAAAGGGACAATAAAAAATGGAACAAAGTGTAAGTAGTAAGACTAAAGCTACGCTTACACTCGTACTGTGTTTCGCTATCGCTGTATTTGAAGGTTTCGATCTTCAATCAATGGGCGTAGCAGCACCACGGATGCGAGCAGAGTTTGGCTTAGATAATACTCAAATGGCATGGGCATTTAGCGCGGCAATCTTGGGTACTTTACCTGGTGCATTATTAGGAGGTCGTTTCGCTGATAAAATTGGGCGTAAGGCAGTTCTATTGACCAGTATTTTAATTTTTGGAGTGATGTCAGTTCTAACGGCATATGCTTCTGATTATACACTGCTTTTAATCATTCGTTTCTTAACTGGCTTAGGGATGGGTGGCGCTTTACCAATGATGATCACCATGGCATCTGAGGCAGTATCAGAGAAACATAAAGGCATTGCAGTCAGTATTATGTATAGCGGTATTCCATTTGGTGGAATGTTGACATCATTCGTGGCAATGGGTTTAGCTGGTGATGCGCAATGGAGACATATCTTCTACATTGGTGGCTTCGCTCCAATTCTTTTAATCCCTTTGCTAATGAAGTATTTGCCGGAGTCTAAAGACTATTTAACAGCGACGAAGAATAAAACTTCTACCCCATTCTTTGAAGTGTTGTTTGCAAAAGAACGGCGTTTTTCCACGATTCAAATTTGGATCAGTTTTTTCTTTACGTTAGTTGTTTTATATTTTTTACTCAACTGGTTGCCACTATTGATGGGTGCACAAGGTTTAGGAAAAACAGAAGCGAACTATGTTCAAATTGGTTACAACATCGGTGGTATCTTCGGGTCGATTCTCATGGGAACTTTACTTGATAAGATTCGCATGAGTACTGTAATTAAATTTATATATATTGGCATCTTGTTATCACTGTGCTGTCTTGCAATCTCTCCAACTGTTGCTTTACTTGTATTGTCTGCTGTGGGTTGTGGTCTATTTATTGTAGGTGGGCAATCAGCGCTCTATGGATTGGCAGCGATGTTCTATCCAACAGAAATGCGTGGCACGGGTGTAGGCGCTGCAGTCGCAGTAGGGCGTATAGGATCTTTTGCAGGGCCCCTATTTGCTGGCATGCTACTGTCGTTAGGTTCTAGTTCAGCAATGGTCATTGGTGCAAGTATTCCACTGATTTTATTTGCAGCTGTTGCGGCTTTAATGCTTGTACGCAAGCCACGAGCAGAGCAGTCTGATGCTGTTCTAAATATAACTACACGTTAAACATATGTTAAAAGTATGATTACGACAGTAGTCATACTTTTGTTCATCTATTAAGGAATATAAAATGTCAGAAGTTAATCATTCGATTCCGACACTGAGCTATATAATTGCAAGGGTTGATCGTATTGTGAGTAAACTTTTAACTGAACGTTTAAAAGACTTAGATATCACCTTATCTCAGTTTACAGCATTGTCAGTTATCGCTGCGAAAGGCAATCTATCTAATGCAAAACTTGCAGAACGTTCATTTATTAAACCGCAGTCTACCAATAAAATTCTACAAGATTTACAAAACCACGATTGGATCAGTAGAGCTTCAGATCCCTCACATGGACGAAGAATTTTAATTAATGTAACGCCTAAAGGATTTGAAAAACTCGAACAATGTCGAAACATTGTTAATGAGATAGAACAAAAAATGTTAGATGGGGTAGATATCCATTTAGCTTATTTAATTCGAAACAATCTAGAGTTAATGGCAACCAATCTTCAAAAAATAAATATTGATGATACGAACTCATAATCACCTCAGTTATCAAAAATAGAATAGTGAATTTCCGGCCTAAAAGAGTCCTTTAAGTCAACAGAGATTGATATTCCAAATCTGACTCGTTAGGATCAATCATGATCAAAAAAATTGAGTAGTTATATGTCTTCAGGGCAGCAAGTGTTAATTGAACTTCGAAAAATGATTATTTCTGGGGAGATTGCAGGAGGTTCTCGTTTGGCTGAAATTCCGACTGCTGAAATGCTAGGTGTATCGCGTCAACCTATTCGAATGGCTTTTCGGCTTTTAGAGCAAGAAGGCTTACTCGTTAAAAATCCAACTCGAGGCTATACTGTTCGAGAAATTTCATCCAAATTAGTTCATGATGCGTTGCATGTACGTGGCGTTTTAGAAGGTCTAGCTGCAAAAACGCTTGCTGAAAAAGGCATGACGTTAGATCAACATCAAACACTTTTGAATTGTATTACGCAAATTGATTCCATATTCAATAAACCAGAATTAACAAGCGATGATTTAGAAACCTACCATCATTACAACACTATTTTTCACAATACTATTATTCAAGGCTCGGATAATGTCGCAATTGTGCAAGCACTCAGTAAAAACAATCAGTTACCTATGGCATCTGCACAAGCACTGACTTATGATAAAAATAATGCGCTGTCTGAAATTCGTCGTTTGCAATATGCGCATATCCAACACTGCTCAATATTCAATGCATTAAAGCAACAAGACTCAGCACGCGCTGAAAGTTTAATGCGTGAGCATAGTCATGTGGTTACTTTAGGGGAGACTATGCGTTCAATATTTCATACAGATGGGTCTATATAAAAAACCCTTCAATTAATGAAGGGCTACACTTGAAAATCTATCGATCCAAATTAAACATCAATGATAATTCGTTGAGATTTGGCTCTTGAGCAACAAGGTGTGAATTGATCATTTGCAGCTTGTTCCTCTTCAGTTAAATACATATCTCTGTGATCAATTTCACCTTCAACTACATCTACTAAGCAAGTGCCACAAATACCTTGTTCACAAGATAAAGGGATACAGATTCCAGCATGTTCTAAAGCTTGTGCTGCAGATTGATCAGCTGCGACATGAATACGTTGCCCTGTTTTTAAAATCTCAATTTCAAAACTGCCATCTTGACTGGTATCAATAGCTTGTGCGCTGAAATGCTCTTTATGTACTTGATGACTAGGCCAAGAGAGCGTATCTGCGGTATGGATCACATAGTTCATAAAACCATCTGGGCCACATACATAAATATGATGATCGATATGAGGAGAGGCAAAGACTGTATTCAAAAGAATATGTGTTTCAGGTTCATCATCAATATGGATGTGGACGGAATCTCCTAGAGCCTCTAAATCTTGTTGGAATGCAATAGAAGCTCTCGTTTTCACAAAATACAGTAATTGGAAGGGCTGATTATTGCGTTTAAGCTCTTTAGCCATTGCTAAGATAGGAGTGATACCGATTCCACCTGCACACAAATATGCATATTCTGTCTCAGGAACCAAGGCAAACAAATTTCGTGGTTCACTAATCTTGAGCTGCTGACCCTCACGAAGTTGTTCATGAATAAATTTAGAACCACCACGTGATAAAGGATCATTCAGGACACCAATGACGTAACGGTGCTGCTCTGAACTACAATTTGCCAAAGAATACTGTCTAATTAATTGATTACCTAAGTGCACATCAATATGTGCACCGGCTTGAAAAGCTGGTAATAATTCACCATGGGTGTTTACCAGTTCGAAAGATAAAATGTGTTCATTATGACGATAAATCTTCTGAATAGTCACATCCATGTGAGTATCGCTCCTTGGTAAAATGAAAAACTGATAAAATGTGGGTTTACTTTAAATAACATTCAAAGTTGTAATTTTCTGCTCATCATTCGTTTGCTCTAAGCTGATCAAGCGGTCAATTACTTTTCGAGATTGAACACCGCCTGCATCAATATTAAGCATTAGCAATTTACGATCAGGATGTCTCAATAAATTCTGTTGCTGTTGTTCAAGCATATCTAAATCTTCCGAGAAAATTTTGCCCTGTCCCTCACGAATTTGGTTAGTTAATTCGATGTTGTCGGGTTGGAAGTGTCGAGCCATTCCCCAGAAATACCAGTGAGACGTTTCCGTTTCGGGGGTAATAAAATCCACAACGATTGAAGACACTTTTTTATTTTCCGGTGCGTTGTAACCACCATGGCCTGCGTGGGCAACACCAACTTCAATATGAACATTGCTAGGTGCATGAAAGTGACAAATTTGCCAACGGTCTACTAGGACATCTGCAGCGAGATTATTACCTTTTAGAGCCATTTGCCAAAATGGAGGTGCATAAATGTTTTCCATATGACGTTCAGTCACAACGTGGTCACCATCAACACGAGTGGTTGGTGCAGCTTCATCGATTTCTTTTTGACCAATGCTGTTTGCATGAACATATGTTTCATGGGTGAGATCCATTAAGTTATCAATCATCAAGCGGTAATCACAGTTGATGTGGAATAGTCCACCACCATAGGCCCATTCTGGATTTTCAGCCCACTCTAAAGTTGGGAGTTGATCTTCACTTACAAGCGATTGGTCTCCTGGCCATACCCAAATAAAGCCAAATTTTTCAATTGCGCGATAGCTTTTATTGCAAGGAAAGCCACGTACACGTTGCCCAGGCATTGAAACCGTTTTGCCGTCACATCCCATCACTAACCCATGATAACCACAGACCAGTTGACCATCTTCAACAAAGCCTAATGACAAAGGTGCACCGCGATGTGGGCAAAAATCTTCAACGGCATGTATTTGGTTTTCTTTTCCACGATAAAAAACCATTTTTTCACCGCAAATTTGTCTTCCTAGAGGCTTATCTTGTACTTCTTCAGGTCGTGCCGCCACATACCAAGCATTTTTTACAAACATGAGTTGATCTCCTTATCAATTGGATCCAATAATTCTATTTTTTAGATAAAAAGTCAATAATAATCTTTAAAACTAAATATTTTGGATCCATTTTTGAGAGAGCATTTAAATAATAATTATTGTTGAGCAAAAATGATGGCAAATCACCATCCAAGAATATGGCGAAATTGATTCATTGTCAGAGAGGGCACGAGGGGTTAATTTATTAAACAAAAAATACTTAAACTTGATGGATTATTGGGATTTTATTTTTAGCTTCATTAGAAAATTAAAATTGACCTAATTTTTTCATTTGACGACGACGTCTCGTGAGCCCCAAGATTTCTTGGCGATCTTGAATTTCTTGAGCAGAATAAGGAAGCGTCTGTTGCAATGCTTCGAGTTGAAGATGACTGTTTTCAATGAGGAAGCAATCATGCTCAACTGGCCATGCACTGGTAATGGGTTTGCGTTTACGGGAATAGTTCATGGTTAAATTATAAAATTTGAGATATGAATAGTGTAGATGCGTATCAAGTTAAACGACAAAACATGTCGTAATGATTTAGAACACTAAGATTTTAAACCCTATTTTAATGAGACCTTTTAATATGCTTTTAAGTGATATTGATTAAGTAAAATTACCTAGATTTACACGGTTTACATAACATGTGGATTTTGAAATGAGTTGTTACGTTTCGTGCCATCGCTCTACTGGTTTTTAAGTTAATATTTTAAAAGTTAAAACTTAATAACACCAAGAAAATTAACAATAAAAATAAAGAAATAATCATTTCTGTAATGAACGATTCAATGAATAATCATCGGAATGAGTAAAAAATATGATGCTAATCGTGGTGTGTTTTGCTTTGGTCAGTTGCTATGCCGTATGGCGACTATTATTACAACCTAAATTGATTATGGGGAATACGCAGAGGCACTTTGATTTAACAAAACTCCTCAAGCCTACTGATCTCAGCCAGCCGGCGCGCTTGGTGTATGATACGGATTCTGTCGAAGATATTCGTATGTTTGATGAGGTTGCAAAATTACTGTTTGAGAAACGTGTAAATCATCGTGATATCAAGTTTGCTCAGCAAATTCAATATGAGTTTTTGAACAAGATGCCATCACGAACTTTATGTCAGATCAATCAATTTGATTTAGGTGAGTGGTCGATTTTATGGGAATATCGTAATCAATCCCTTGAATACTATGTGAGTCAATATGGCATCATGTATCGACATACTGACGCACAAGGGGTAGAGCATCAATCTGACTTTATTCAGTAATTTAGAATTTAATCATTAACTAAATTGAGATAATTTTGGAGCATGTCATCCCAAATTTTTTCTGCGCCTTTTTTGAAATATCCCATGTGTCCAATTGCAGGCATTTGATACTGTTTGGCTGTGATATCAATGTAGCGCATATCAGCAGAACGATAATGTTGCATAAAGGCTTGCCTCGAATTTGGGAGAGCCCAATCATCATCTAATGCTGAAACAGCATAAATTTTGGTTTTAACACTTGCATATTGTGCTTTTAAATCTTGTTGCTCGGGGTCAGCGAAAAAATATAACGGATTCTTGCACCAACGACGCCACTGTTGATATACCCCTAAAGGCAGATCAGAGCCCATATTGAATTTACTCCAAGGTAAATAACCTGTGACTGCGACAATGGGTGGAAACACAATACTCCACATCACGGATACTTTGAATCTTTCTTTGAACGGCATATATCCTGCCCAACCTGCACCTGTACCGTAGCAACACATGGCACTGACTTGATGATGATTAGGGGTAAGTCCCAAGGCTTGACCACCATAAGAGTGTGCAGTCACAAATAAGGGGAAAGTATCGCTAGAAAAGTATTCAATGGCACCAGCGAGATCAAGTTTCCCCCAATCCAAATAACTCATTTTAAAACCTTTGAGTTGTGCTGGAGATGATGCCCCCACACCACGATAATCAAAGGTTAGCACTTCAAAACCACGTTCTGCAGCATACTCTGCAAATCTGCGATAAAAAGGTTGGGGAACCGCCGTCGCTGAAGCCACAATAAGACGTGCAACAGTCTTCACACCAGATGATAGGTAGCGAGTGCCGGTGAGCATATAGTTATCTAAGGCAGGAAACTGAACTTGAGTTTTATTGATGCTTCTTGGCATCTGGTTCACATTTGGAATGGCTTGCATGTCTATATTTCCCGATATTGAACTATTGACCTTTAAAGCGAGGTTGACGTTTTTCGCTCATTGCTTGCATACCTTCGACTGCATCTTCAGATTGTATTAGTGGAAGAAGATGAGTCTTTAACTGATTAAAAGCGTACTGCTCATCATGTGAAATCGCTTCGTGAGCAGCCGTCAAGGTGGCTTGAACAGCGAGTGGAGCAGCTGAAGCGATGGATTCGGCAAGTTCAATGGCACGGTCAAGCGGATCTTGTTCTGTTACTTCAGTAATCAAATGAAGTCGAAATGCAGTTGCAGCATCAAAAAAATCCCCCGTCAATAAGTAGCGCATTGCATTAGACCAACCTGCAGTTTTAACGAAGCGTGAAGTTGCTCCGCCAAAGGGGAGGATGCCACGTTGCACTTCAAGTTGAGTAAATTGGGTATTTTGATGGGCAATACAGATATCGGCATTCAACATCAGTTCGATTCCAGCAGTAAAACAATACCCCTTCACAGCGACAACGACTGGTTTTTTTCGTTTACGACCAGTCGTGCCCCATGGGTTAATCAAGTTCATATCTTCCGAAAATATACCATCTGACATACGCGGCTGAAGCTCAACCAGATCTAATCCTGCTGTAAAGTGCTCTCCATGTGCATAAATCACAGCACAGCGTAAATCAGACTGGTCTTCATAGGTGGTAAGTGCTTGTGAAAGTTCATCAATCATATGACTGTCGAATGCATTGCGCTTCGCAGCACGGTTTAAACCAATCAACATCAGATGATTGCGAATTTCAATGGTTATTCTGGTAGTTTGAGTTGTATTCATCATTATTATTTTCCATTGAGGATATTCTATTTTTAGAGGAGTTTAATGGTTAGGTCAAAACTGTGCAGTTCAAATTGAACAGCGCTAAGTCGTGTTCGTTAAGAATCATGTATGGTGCCATTCAATATACGTTAGGATAGGCGTATCAAATAAACCACGATCATTTTAAGTAGTGTATGAGCCTTTTAGAAATTATTTCAGTATTGATGAGTGTATTGGGTGTAACCCTCACGATTCGTCGTAATATATGGTGTTGGCCTGTGAATCTCGTGGCTTATGGCTTATATGCAAAGTTATTTTATGACTATCAACTCTATGGTGAAACGATATTGCAATGCGTGTTTATCGGTTTAGGTGTGTATGGGTGGTGGATATGGAAAGCTCAGTTTAAACAGCAAGAGCAACTTGCCATCAATCGTATTCAAGGGTTGAGAATTATCAAACATGTGTTTTTTACAATGTTGGCAGGATTTATTTTTGGTTTAGGTTTGGATTATTTTACGGATGCTTCCATTCCTTATTTAGATGCTCAATTGGCAAGTTTAAGTCTGCTCATTACATATTGGACGTCAAAACGATATTTGGAAATTTGGCCTGCTTGGATCGTGGTGGATATCATCTATGTCATGATGTTTATGTATAAAGATCTATACTTGACGGCTGGTCTTTATGGCGCATTTATTGTTTTAGCCTTATTAGGTTATCTTCAGTGGAAGAAAAAATATCAAGTTCAACAGCAAACCGTCTACTCACTCTGAAAAATTTACATCCTTGGACATTGATTTGAATGATTCGATCTGCAAAATAAAGCAGATCGACGTAACAATGAAATTGAATTTAACCAGTAGACTTTAAATGTATGATTATCCACTTTTGGGAAGCTCGATTTCTGCAATTTGTAAAATCATTACAACAGCATCCTCATCGTTATCTTAACTTTGAATCCGTTGCCGATTTTTATCAAAGTCAGTGGTTAAAAACGCTTCCTCCTCATACTGAATATTTTTGTACTGGATTAGACGATGGTGCAGAGCAGTTTGATATTTTGATTCAATATTTGCATCATCGAGTCAGTATTCACATTGCACAAGAAATTAAAGTTATTTATCGAGAACTCGATCTCTAAGAGTTAGGAGTGTACTTAGCAATTTTTAGCTGAGTCAAATCAAAATGCTTGAGCGTATCGCTAGCTGGATTTAAGCAAAAAAAGCTTTAAAAAAAAATAGAATAAATGGTAAAAAAACCTTGATAAATCCTGATCTTAAGGTTAGATTGTGATAATAAGTGCAATTATAATAAAAAATATGTGATTTTATTCACTATATTTTGTAGGGGTGAAATAGATTTAATGATTACAGAGTTAAATGAAAATATAGTTTATTTTGATGAGCTGTTTCAATTGAGTTAGTTCATTATGTTAAGACTATTCAATCGAATTTTTCGCCCCTATACACTTCATTCATTTATGAATCAAAGTGTGTTGATGAATTGGAGTAACTTAAATAAATGTATTCTGGTCATGGTATTGGGCGGGCTTGCACATATCACCTGGATTACATGGTATTTATTTTCATTTCATCATCCTGCATTACATCATTGGCTCAATCCTGATTATTATTATTTTCACCTATCACGGATGTTGCTGTGCTGTGTATTACAGTTCTTACTGATTATTCCTTGTGTCATATGGCGTCATAAAGAATGGGTGAGACAATATTTACCTTACTTTATTATTTTGGTATTTTCCGTAAGCTTTATTTATGGTGGCTATTCGGTTGGTATCAGTAGTCCTGCTACCGTTGCGGGATTTATCAGTATTTTAACAGTTGGTCTGGTTTTATTTGAACGCAAGATTGTATATCTGCTTTTTTTACCAGTCACTGTATATATGCTCATTGCAATTGTCAGTAGTGCATTGGGTTATATGACCTACGCACCGGTCTTTAGTGATCAGCTCAATTATTCAGTCATGGTATTTAATGAATTCTGGGTTTATTCACAACTTTATTTTTACGTGCCTATTTTTTTTGCGACTTTTGTATTGTTTGAGATTTTGTTGACGCAATGGAGAAATCGAGAAAAACAAATTAATTTAATGAGTCAAATGGACCCGCTTACGGGGATTTATAACCGTCGAAAAATAGGTTTAGAACTCAATGAAATTCAATTACAAGAACGAAAATTTGCTCTCATTCTGTTAGATCTTGATCATTTTAAGAGTATTAATGATAACTATGGTCATGATATCGGAGACAACGTCTTAAAGCGTGTTGCCAATGTACTACGTCAAAATATACGTGATACAGATATTGTCGGGCGATTTGGTGGTGAAGAGTTTGTGATGCTGTTGCAGAATAAAAACCTCAGAGCTGCGATGGAGGTCGCAGAGCGGTGTCGCAAAGAAATTGAAAATGAGCTCTTTTATATCGATGAACGTACGACGATCAGAGTGACAGCAAGCTTTGGTATAGCCATTTCTGAATTTAATTTAAATAAAGAAGCGGTGATTCGTCATGCAGATCAAGCATTATATCTAGCAAAAAAACGTGGTCGTAATCAGGTTAGGCACTACTACGAACTTCAGGATGCTGATGTCATACAAAAAAGTGAAACTTGAGCCGTAAAATTATCAGGTCACAAATTCGTCATTTAAATCAGTTTTACTTCATCTTGAAATGCTTTAAGATTGGTTGACTATTAATCAAATATTTGATTTAAAAATTTAAAAAATTATGAAGATCAAATTCTTATCATAATTGAGATGAACGTATTATGACGATACTACCCGTTGCTCAAAAAGGTGAAGTGATCCTTGAATTGGTTGCATCGCCGGTAAGTGAACTTGAGTTTAGTAGTAGCTGGTTAACGCATCTGGTTGAAGCAATGAATTTTACGATGCAACAGCGCAATGGTGTCGGTATTGCAGCGCCACAAGTTTATGTCTCTAAAAGGATTATTATCGTCGCTTCAAAACCCAATATACGGTATCCCGATGCGCCTGAGATGGAGCCTATTTACATGATTAATCCAGAAATATTGGAGCGTTCTGATCATGTTGTTTTAGGAGAAGAGGGATGTTTAAGTGTAGAGAATCGACGTGCGGAAGTAGCTCGAGCTTCATCAATCCGTGTCCGTTATCGTAATATACAAGGACAGGAAATTACTGAGACTTTTTCAGGATTCCCTGCACGAATTATTCAACACGAAATTGACCATCTTGATGGGATCTTGTTTGTAGAGCGAGTTCACGCTGCTTAAAAAGACAATATAAAAGATAAAAGGACAGAATGAAGTTAATCAGGAAGATTCAACATATGATTAAGCGATTGTATCGTATGGCCAATACGTACATCCTTGATCCTCAAAATATGCTGATCAATTGGAGTGATTTTAAAAAGGGACGGCTTATCCTCTTTTTTGGAATTCTAAGCCAACTTGAGGTCGCTCGCTGGTTAATTGTGGCTTTTTATACCCCTGAAAAAGCACAGTGGTTAAATCCTGACTATTTTGAATTACGTGTTACCCAATTGTTGGTGACCTCCGTGATTTATCTTGTCCTGTTTTGGAGTTGTTTCAAGTTTCAGCATATCGCTAAGTTTCAAACCTTCATTGCTTACTTTGCCCCTAGTTTCTTTGGAATGACCATGATTTATTCAGGGTATTCGATTGGAATTTATAGTCCTGCAACAATGGCAGGGTTCATTAGTATTGTATTGGTCGGGTTGGTATTTTATAGCCGTAAAATTATTTATGGGATTGCAATTCCAATTACGATATACACGTTATTAACGTGTTACTTGACGCATATCGATCGAATTCGTTATGCACCTATGTTTAGTGATGAGTTGAATAAAAGTATCGTTTACCAAAATGATTTTTGGGTCATGAGCATGGTACAGCTCTACGTGCCCATTTTACTTATGAGTGTTTTATTCTTTGAGATTTTACTCACTCAATGGCGCAGTCGTGAAAAACAATTCGAAACCAGCAGTAAATTTGATGCGCTGACGAACGTTTATAACCGTCGTCAGATCAATGAAGTGTTATCACATTTTCAGCAGGATCGTGCTGATTATGCTGTGATCTTATTGGATTTAGATCATTTTAAACAAATTAATGATCAATATGGTCATGCAGCAGGAGATGAAGTCCTGAAACAGGTGGCGACGCGTTTGGAATATCATGTTCGTATTGGTGATACGGTTGGACGTTATGGCGGTGAAGAATTTATATTAATTCTGGACAATCTCAGTCGTGATCAAGCGGTTGATATCGCAGAACGTTGCCGTAACGCGATTGCACAGCAGCCAATTGTGCTGGATGATGGAACCTCGTTAAATGTGACGGCAAGCTTTGGTATTGCACTATCCCATGAGTTATCTGATCAAGATGTCATTACGCATTGTGCAGATCACGCTTTATATATTGCCAAAGAAAGCGGACGAAATCAGGTACAGTTATATCAGTCAGCTTAATTCAATGATTAAATTTCGGTTTTGGTACTACTAACTATAGAGAAACATACGTTTAGGTTTTTTTATAGCAATGCTTTTGTTTTGGTCAGTGATCATCAAATTCATACCATAAATTGATCTGAACGATAAAGCAGTCTTTTTAATGCTTAAAGCGCATTGACATGATCGCTGAATACATCCAAATTTTAATAAAAATAAATATGAATATTCGATAATACAATTAGATGATGACTCGAGAGAATGAAGTACAACAACAGCGCAGTTTATTGCAAGCTATCAAATATGTCTTGTTAGAATCTGATCGTTCTATTATTAACTGGTCCAACTTTAATAAAGGGATTCTGTTACTTATATTTGGGCTGTTGATGCTCATCGGTCATTGGTTGTGGTACTACCTAACTTTCCATTCAGAATATCAAATTTGGTTAGATCCAGAATATTATCCTCATCGGACATTGACCACATGTTTACAAGTGATTTTGACCATGTGTTTTCTGATAATCGCTTTAATGCTTCGTAAAAATGCTACTGCTCGCCGAATCTTGGGCTATTTAATCCCCTTATTTTATGGATTGATTGTCATTTTTTCAGGATACACGGTTGGGATTTATAGTCCTGCGGTGATGGCGGGAACGGTCAATATTGTATTAATTGGTTTTGTGTTATATGAACAGCGCATCATCTATAGCGTCTCTTTTATTATTGCTTGTATTATCTTGTGGTTGGCAGTACTGACGGCCAATGGTCAACTGACTTATGCACCATTATTTAGTGATGCACTGAATCAATCTAATTTGTATGCCAATCCTTTTTGGCTGAAAAGTATGGCGGTACTATATTTACCCATACTGTTGTGCTCAGCAGTTTTTTTTGAGTTGATCTTGTCGCAGTGGAGACGACGTGAGCGTAAGATTGAAATACTAAGTCAGAAAGATGCGTTAACCAACCTCTATAACCGTCGTTACATCAATCAGTTTATTAGTAAGTTAATTCAACAAAATCGCAGCTTTGCTTTCATCATCTTAGATCTCGATTTCTTCAAGCAGATTAATGACAATTATGGTCATGATGTTGGTGATCTTGTACTTAAACGTATTGCTCTCATTTTAAAACAGCAAACACGAGAAGAGGATATAGTGGGACGACTCGGTGGTGAAGAGTTTGTTCTAGTACTTAAAGATGGTGATATCGACGAAGCATTAATCATCGCAGAACGCTGCCGTCGAACGATCGAAAGTGAAAAAATTGAGATTAGCCCAGCGACTTTTATTCAAGTGACCGCAAGCTTTGGCGTGGCGATGTCACAAAATTTACCACATCTATACACAGACGAAGTAAAGCAAAGGATTTATAGTGCAGCGGATAAAGCACTATATCTTGCAAAGCAGAATGGTCGTAATCAAGTCAGATGTGACACGATATCGACAGCTGAATTTAACATTTGAGATCTTATTTTGGGTCTCCATTGATCACCAAGAGAATAAAAATGAAGACACCTGTACCTGATTATCTTGCCCATGTATTGGACCAATGTCATGCGAATACCGAAGGAGCATTGGCTGACTATATTCCAGAACTGGCAGCTGCCAATCCAAATCGTATCGCTTTAGCACTTTCAACCATTGATGGTACGATTTATTCTTCAGGGGATGATGAAGTTGAGTTCACGATTCAATCAATGTCTAAACCATTTGCTTATGCATTAGCGATTCAAGAACATGGTTTAGCTAAAGTATTAGAAAAAGTTGGCGTTGAGCCGTCGGGGGAAGCATTTAATCAAATCTCATTAGAAAAAGAACGATCGATTCCCAAGAACCCAATGATTAACTCGGGTGCGATTACGACACATTCTTTATTACCTCATAAAAAGACTGTTTCTCGTGCAGAACATTTACGACGTTTCTTGAGTGAACTGTGTGGGCGTGAATTAACCTTTGATGAGCAAGTCTATCAATCTGAACTCAAAACAGCATTTCGTAATCTTTCGATTGGATATATGTTGCGTACCGTCGGCGTGCTAGAAGAAGACCCAGAGCATATTGTTCATGGTTATATTCTACAGTGTGCGATTAAAGTCACCGTGAAAGATTTAGCGCGAATGGGCAGTGTATTAGCGAATGGTGGAAAAGATCCTGTTACGGGGAAATGTATTTTAGATCGTCAGGTATGTCGTCAGGTACTTAGCGTCATGATGACGTGTGGTATGTACGATGCAGCTGGAGATTGGTTGACCACCGTTGGTATTCCTGCCAAAAGTGGTGTGGCAGGGGGGATCATTGGTGTCTTACCAGGTCAGGTTGGAATTGCGGTTTTTTCGCCTAAATTAGACAGCCATGGCAACAGTGTTCGAGGTGTGGAAATCTTTGAACGTCTATCAAGTGATATGGGATTACATTTGATGGAGGGAACCCCTTCAGCACAAACCATTATCCAAAGTCGCCGTGAGTATGATGATGGCATGGTGGTATATGAGCTACGTGGTGTCTTACAATTTACAGAGACTGAAATGTTCTTGCGTGAGTTACAGAATGAGCCTGTAGGTAAAAATAAAGTAGTGCTTGATCTTACACATCTGACTTTAATCCATGATGTCGGTGCTCGAATGTTATTTGAAGGTGTGAAACGTCTACAGGATGATGGTCACAAAGTGGTGGTTTTAGATGCGGAATCATTGTTATCGGAACAACAAAGTAAAGGACACAAACGCGTCATTGTCCAACAGCACTTGCATGATTATTTAAAGTGATCAGCAAAGATGATGCACTTTAAGATGCGTGTATAATATTGAAAATTGTATACCGTTTTTTGGGAATGTTATGAAGTCTGAAGTCCAGCAAGGAAAAATTAAAATTTATCATGCCGATAAAGGTTTTGGTTTTATTGGTGGTGCAGGTGAGGATATTTTTTTCCACATTTCTGACTTTCCTGCAGATGAAGGTGAGCCAAAACGCAATGACCGAGTCAAATTTCAGGTTGTTGAAAATCAAGGTAAATTAAAAGCTGTCAAAATTCAACGTGTAGCTGACCAGTCAGCGAAAGCGAAGAAGTCTCGTGTGGCATCACATAATCAGGCGATTACCAGCGCATTATTATCAAGTTTTAAAAAATAAAAAGCAAAAAAAGCCCTGAATCATCAGGGTTTTTTTGTAGAACAGATCAATCATTCATGTCATGTTTAGATGTTATTTTAGATGATCGGCAATATCGGTAAAAATCACACCTAAACCATATGCACCTGCATCAGGATAGCCTAAGCTACGATCCCCGACAGTACCTGCACGACCCATACGTGCAACAATCTCTTTGGTCGATTCTGCGCCTTGAACAGCAGCTTGAGCACCTAAGATAAAGTTTTCCTTAAAGCTTTTGTCGGTGTTGTTTGACCATGAATCTGCGCATGGCACTAAAGCATCGATCAACGTTTTATCACCGACAACAGCGCCACGTCCAAATGAACGTTCGCCTGTGGTTTGAATACCTTTTACTGCGGCTTGCAGCATATCGGCAAAATCCGCCACGCTTAACGTGGTTTTACCTTGAATGGCTTTACTTGCGGCACGGAATGCAGAACCCCAGATGGGACCTGATGCACCGCCACAATGTTCCATAATGATCATGGAGCTATTGAGCAAGAATTCATCCATCTGCTGTGCTTGGATCAAGCTTTGCCATTCTTTCTTGAGTTGTTTAAAGCCTTTAGCCACACTCATGCCGAAGTCACCATCGCCTGCGTGTGCGTCTAACTCACAAAATGGCACTTCATTTTTAATGATACATGCTGCCATGACATCGACTACATAGCGCATGTTTTCAATGGTGAATTGCTCATTTTGAATTTCAGCATGTTCTGCTGCAGTTTCAACTTGGTTGTTACCTTGTTGTTGAGCATTAGTATTCTTTGTTGCAAACTCAATGGCTAAAGCAGGTGAACCATCAAGTTTAAAGGCAGGGGTGTTGGCTTCTGCATCTAAGTATGTTTTGAGTGCATCATCCAATTCAAGTAATGAAATGGATGCGCCATTCATGTCGATACTGGTCATGTAGTTGCCGACAAAAGTACGGTAAATTTTGATGCCTTTACGCGCAAGGTGTGTGCATACATCATGGTTAAACAGATACAGTTCTTGCATTGGCGTTGAGCCAAAGCCATTGATCAAAACTGCGACTTCTTTCATGTCTGGGCGATCTAAAAACAGATCATCGACCATACGTTGTGCCAGTTCTTTTGCCGGCAAGATTTTTTCACGACGGATGCCCGGTTCACCGTGAATACCCACGCCGTATTCCATTTCATCATCAGCAAGCGTGAAGGTTGGTGTACCTTTAGCAGGAACAGTACATGAGCTATAGGCAAAACCTAAACTGATGACATTGTCAGCCGCTTTTTGAGCGACTGTTTTAACTTCACCTAATTCTAAGCCTTTAGATGCTGCTGCGCCTGCAATCTTATGAACAAAGACTGTGCCTGCGACACCACGACGACCGACTGTATATAAACTATCTTTAACCGCAATGTCATCTGCAACTTTCACAAAGTCGACTTGAATTCCGTCTTCAGTTGCTAAAGCTGCACCGTTCTGGAAATTCATCATATCACCAGAATAATTTTTGATGATCATTAGCACGCCTTTGTCAGTTGCGACGTGCTGCAATGCTTTATAGACCTGAATTTGCGATGGAGATGCAAATACGTCTCCGCATACGGCTGCGTCTAACATACCTTTACCGACAAAGCCCGCATGTGCAGGTTCATGCCCGCTACCACCACCACTGATGAGAGCAACATTGTTATGTTTTTCTTTTCTTGAAATGATTTTGTGTGATTCAGTGAATGCAAGTTCTGGGTGTGCCAAGACAAAGCCTTTGCACATGTCGACAACCAAGTTTTCAGTGTGGTTGGTGAGTTTTTTCATGGAAATATCAAACTTTTGGTAATTTCATTAATAAGTATTAATTATTCACTAAACTTGAAACATTTGCTGATCTAAAAATGTTAAAACGGATGATTTGAGGGCGGGTGGTTAGAAAAGGGGCAGTTTTTAATGTATATATTGATGAAAAAATCTCCCTATATCCCCCTTTGCTGAACGTGGACTTATCTCCAATTTAATGGCGTTATTGGATTCATGACATCCCCCTCTTTTCCCTTGCGCCATATATGGCTCAGGGCTAGGGAAGATTCTAAAATGAGAATAAAAAATGAAACCCTACAATAAAAATTTAAAACAAACCTTGCGTGATTTGCGCAACAACATGACCGATGCTGAAAGGTTGCTGTGGTCACGATTACGCAATAAGCAAATTTTAGGTTTGCAGTTTTATCGACAAAAGCCGATCTTAAATTACATCGTAGATTTTTATTGTCCTGCTGCCAATTTGGTGATTGAGTGTGATGGTAGTCAGCACTTCAAAATTGAGGGTTTAGAAGCAGATCGGATTCGGGATGAAGCATTGGCTCAGCTTGGGCTAAAAGTGCTGAGGTTTGATAATGGGCAGGTGATGGGGCGGATTGATGATGTGGTGGAAGTGGTTTATCAGTGTTGTCTGAAAGAGCTTTCGAAAGAATCTCCCTAAATCCCTCTTTGGAAAAGAGGGACTTTACGCGAATTTGATTACGGTTGCTGATTCGCAGTGTTCCTCCCTTTCTTAGAGGGAGGTTAGGAGGGATTAACATCTAGAGAAAGCTTTTAGGAAATTGGTTGGATGTTGATGAAACCGTATATGATTGTCCGCTTTTAAATTCCTACGTTTTTCTTTAAAGGCAGGGACTATGTATCCCCATTCAGCGTTCCTTGAAAAGTAAATTACATAATCAATATCTGCGTCATCCCACTTGTTTTCTACAACGATATTATCATTTGCTGAATCGAGGCTTTTAACTTGGATACGATAAAGTGTACGACCATCTAATATTTGAATATCTGTTTTTGCATAGACATCCAAGCTAGGCATACTTGCATCCCAACCATCGCTGAGTAACCATGATAGTAATAAAAATTCGTAAGAATGATTTTTGTATTGAGATAAAGTTTGTTCTTTAAGCGCAGTCTGACGAACAGGCATAAAAACTCCTTAAAGTTTTAAATGCCGCAAAATTCGTCCTAGTCTCTACGATTTTACAATACAATTTTGTTGCATTGGTGCGGGGTGCATTGATTGTTGAAAAATACCATCGGAAGACAATGCTCTTCTACTGGCTGTTACTTAACTACTATTTATTCAGTAATCACAAATTACAAGGGTACTAGCCCTAATAAAGCCAATGAATGTAGGCGAATTATATTAAGTAATTTGAAGCGGTATAGCCCGTAACAAGATTAAATTAATAGAACATATATTAATTGTCAAATTAAAAAAATCCCCTCACTAGAGGGGATTTTTCTTTTCTAAACTATCGAGATTCTTAAACCACAGAATCATCCAAATTCGGCGCTAACCAACGTTTCGCCTCATCCAACGTCCAACCTTTACGCTTCGCATAATCTTCTAGCTGATCGCCAGAGATCTTACCCACGTTAAAGTATTCAGTTTCAGGGTTTGCATAGTAGAAACCGCTCACTGATGAAGGTGGCCACATCGCAAAGCTACTGGTTAAGTAAGTTCCGATCTTGTCAGTGGTGCCTAACCAATCAAACAGTGGTGCTTTTTCAGAGTGTTCAGGACAAGCAGGGTAGCCCGGCGCAGGACGAATACCTACATACTTCTCTTTAATCAATTCTTCATTAGAAAGCTGTTCATCAGCTTGGTAGCCCCAAAACTCTTTACGAATACGTTGGTGCAAGTGTTCTGCAAATGCTTCTGCAAAACGGTCACCCAAGGCTTGAACCATAATCGCGTTATAGTCATCACCTTTGGCTTTGTATTCTTGCGAAAGCTCTTCTGCTCCAAAGATCGATACAGTGAAACCACCCAAATAATCTTGCGCCACGTCTTTCGGCGCAACAAAGTCAGCCAGTGAGAAATTTGCTTTACCTGTGACTTTGTCAGACTGCTGACGAATATGCTCAAAGGTATGCGTCACATTGCCATTTTCATCAGTTACCGCAACAGTGTCTGCTGCAACACGGTTGGCAGGGTAAAGACTGAAAGTAGCGCGCGCATCGAAACGTTTATTTTCGATGATGTCTTTGAGCATCGCTTGTGCTTGTTCAAACAAATCACGTGCAGCTTCACCCACAACTTCATCTTCAAGGATTTTCGGGTATTTACCCGCCAAACTCCAAGAAATAAAGAATGGTGTCCAGTCGAAGTATTCCACCAAAGTTTCTAAAGGATAGTTGGTGAATGTTTCAGAACCAATGAAGTTTGGTTTTACAGGTGCATGCTTGTCAAAGTCAATTTTGAAACCATTTTCAACGGATTCAGCATAAGACAGTTTTGCAGCTTTCGGTTGCTTATTCGCTAGACGTGTACGGATTTTTTCATAATCCGCTGCATAATCAGCTGCCAATTGCGGCTTCATATCAGCAGATAAAAGCTGTGTTGCAACACCCACCGCACGTGAAGCATCAGCCGTGTAGTACACACCATCATTGTGATATTGCGGCGCAATTTTCACGGCAGTATGCGCTTTTGATGTTGTTGCACCACCAATCATCAATGGAATGTTAAAACCTTTACGTTGCATTTCTTTGGCAACAAAGACCATTTCATCCAATGACGGTGTGATCAAACCTGATAAACCGATGATGTCAACTTTTTCATCAATCGCAGTTTGTAAGATTTTCTCACAAGGTACCATCACGCCAAGGTCAACGATGTCATAACCGTTACAGCCCAGTACCACGCCGACAATGTTTTTACCAATGTCATGTACGTCGCCTTTTACTGTTGCAAGCAAGATTTTACCTTTGGCTTCGCCTTGGGTTTTTTCTGCTTCAATAAATGGGTTCAACCAAGCCACGGCTTGTTTCATCACACGTGCAGATTTCACCACTTGTGGTAAGAACATTTTGCCGGCACCGAACAGGTCACCCACCACGTTCATCCCTGCCATGAGTGGACCTTCGATCACATCAAGTGGACGAGCTGATTTTAAACGTGCTTCTTCAGTATCTTCATCGATATAAGTCGTAATACCTTTAACTAACGCGTATTCAAGACGTTTTTCTACAGGTTCATTGCGCCATTCAAGGTTTTCTTCAGCCTTTTGCGCACCCGCTTGACCACGATATTTTTCCGCAACAGCGAGTAATTTTTCAGTCGCTTCTTGACCGCTTGCGCCTTGGTTACGGTTCAGTACCACATCTTCAACAGCTTCTTTTAGCTCAGCATCGATATCATCATAAATTGCAAGCTGACCTGCGTTGACGATCCCCATGGTTAAGCCTTGTTGAATGCCGTGATACAAGAACACCGCATGGATCGCTTCACGAACAGGCTCATTACCACGGAATGAGAACGATACGTTTGAGATCCCGCCTGACACCATCGCATTTGGAAGGTTTTGTTTAATCCAACCGGTTGCTTCAATGAAGTCCACACCGTAGTTATTGTGTTCTTCAATACCTGTTGCGACCGCAAACACGTTCGGGTCAAAAATAATATCTTCAGATGGGAAACCCACTTCGTTGACTAAGACATCATAAGAGCGCTTACAGATTTCTTTTTTACGTTCAGCAGTATCCGCCTGACCGTTTTCATCAAACGCCATGACAATCACTGCCGCACCGTATTGACGGCATAGGCGAGCACGTTCTACAAACTCGTCATAACCTTCTTTTAAGGAAATTGAGTTAACAACCGCTTTACCTTGTACGCATTTTAAACCTGCTTCGATGATTTCCCATTTCGAAGAATCGAGCATGATTGGCACGCGAGAGATATCAGGTTCAGATGCGATCAGATTCAGGAAATGCACCATCGCTTCTTGCGAATCGAGCATACCTTCATCCATGTTGATGTCGATGATCTGTGCACCGGCTTCAACTTGTTGACGAGCAACATCTAAAGCTTCAGTGAAGTTACCTTCTTTAATCAGGCGTAAGAATTTTTTAGAACCTGTCACGTTGGTACGTTCACCGACGTTCACAAACAATGAATCTTTAGTAATGTTAAATGGCTCTAAACCACTTAAACGACATGCAGGTTCAATTTCAGGGATTTGACGCGGTGCAATACCTTCAACCGCTTGCGCAATCGCACGAATATGATCTGGCGTCGTACCACAACAACCACCCGTAATGTTAATTAAGCCACTTTCAGCAAATTCTTTAATAAATGCTGCAGTTTCTTCAGGAGTTTCATCATAACCACCGAAGGCATTTGGTAAGCCTGCGTTTGGATGCGCTGAAACAAAAGTATCCGCAACGTCAGACAAGGTTTTGACGTGTGGACGCATCGCATCTGCACCCAGTGCACAGTTAAAGCCAATCGATAAAGGCTCTGCATGGCGCATTGAGTTCCAGAATGCTTCTGCGGTTTGACCTGTGAGTGTCCGGCCAGATGCATCGGTAATGGTGCCCGAAATCATAATTGGCAGTTCGTAACCAATTTCTTTAAACACTTCTTTCACTGCAAAGATCGCAGCTTTGGCATTTAGGGTATCGAAGACCGTTTCAATCAAGATGATATCTGCACCACCTTCAATCAATGCCTTAGTCGCTTCAATGTAGTTAACTTTTAACTCATCAAAGGTGATGTTACGGAATGCCGGATCATTTACATTTGGTGAAATTGAAGTGGTACGTGACGTTGGTCCTAATACGCCCGCAACAAAACGTGGCTTTTCAGGTGTTGAATATTTTTTACATGCTTCTTTGGCAATTCGAGCTGCTTCACGGTTAATCTCAGGAACCAAATCTTCCATATGGTAGTCAGACATTGAAACACGCGTTCCATTGAACGAGTTGGTTTCAATAATATCTGCACCAGCTTCAAGATAAGCTTCATGAATGCCTTGAATAATCTGTGGCTGAGTTAGAACCAATAAGTCGTTATTACCCTTAAGGTCGTAGGCCCAATCCTCAAAACGTTCACCACGGTAATCAGCTTCTTCCAATTTGTGGCGTTGGATCATGGTACCCATTGCACCATCAATAATCAGGATACGTTTGGCAAGAAGCGCTTTTAAGGTGGCGAGGGTAGACATCAAATGACTCTCACAAAAATCTGCACAAATAATGGTGCAATATTTTAGCAGAGTTACGTCCACTTTTCTGATAAATAAAAATTTATGAACCTATTCCCAAAAAATTAAGGATGAATTTCATCCATCGACTACGATGACCAACCTATCAAAACTGAAACTGTCTATATTTCATCATGTTGTCATAATCTAATGTAATAATAATTGCCGTTGTAACAAATGTGACAGTGATGTCATCTTTATTTCATCTATTTAATTACCGATTGAAATAAAGATTAAAGACGAGGTTTTTGTATTAACTATATGATTATTATTGTTAAATTTTGAATATTATTAGTTTTTAAAGTTTAATTTTCTTAAATAAGTGTCATTTGGATGACTTATATGACAGCTCTTTGTCATATAATTGTAATAATTAAATTGAACAATAGAGGGGATATTTATCCTCTTTCTCTGCTTGCATGAATTCTAATCAAACTCCAGTTTCAGATTCAGCACAATCGTCAACGCCTATGCAGTCGACGAATGTTCACGTGCCAACGCCGAAATTCTTTATGCCAGTGTTCCTTACACTGATTGTTTCAACCTTGATTTACATTGGTTTTCAGTTGGCTGCTGATTTATCTCATGTGCCTGCTTTAAATCTTTATGCTGTGATCATGTTGGCCACGGCATTGTTTATCGCATTGGGTTTCGAGTTCGTTAACGGTTTCCATGACACGGCCAATGCTGTGGCAACGGTCATTTATACCAACGCTTTATCTGCACCTGTCGCTGTAATGTGGGCAGGCTTCTGTAACTTCCTTGGCGTAATGGTCGCAAGTGGTGCAGTTGCCTACGGTATTATCGCGCTATTGCCTGTTGAATTGATTATGAACGTCGGTTCAGGTGCTGGTTTTGCCATGGTCTTTGCCATGTTGATTGCCGCAATCGTATGGAACTTAGGAACTTGGTTCCTCGGTATCCCTGCTTCTAGCTCTCATACACTGATCGGTTCGATTTTAGGTGTGGGCATCATGAACTACATCTTAAACGCAGGTAATGGTGCGTCAGGTGTAGACATGGAACAGGTGATGAAAGTGGGTAAAGCACTTTTATTCTCACCATTAATCGGTTTTGCATTTGCGGCTGTATTGTTCTTATTGGTTAAAAAAATCTTTAAGAAACAAGTGGAATTATTCCAACCACCAGAAGGGAATAAACCGCCGCCGCCACTTATTCGTGCCATTTTGATTTTCACGTGTACCGGTGTAAGTTTTGCACACGGCTCAAATGATGGTCAAAAAGGTATGGGTCTGATTATGTTGATTCTGATCGGGATCGTGCCATTGGCATACTCTTTAAACAAGAGTCTAGATCAACAACATATCCAAACGTTTGGTCAGTTATCTGCTCAAACTGCTGATTTGATTTATCCAAATCACCAAGATATTCCAGATGAAAAAGCGCGTCAAATTATCACGTCATATATCCAAACCAAAGAAATCACACCTGAAGTTGTGCCAGCTTTGGCAAGTTTAACGGATCATTTAGGTGAAAAAGTAGGAAGCTACACATCCATTAAAGATGTTCCTGAAGATCAAGTAGCTGAATTCCGTAATGATATGTACCTCAGCACGACTGCATTCAAGCGTTTAGATAAAGCAGAAGCTTTACCTGCCATGACTGAAGCGCAAGAAAAAACAGTGGACAACTACCGTGATAACTTAGATTCATTCCTTCAATACATCCCAACATGGGTGAAAGTTGCGACTGCATTGGCATTAGGTCTAGGGACGATGGTAGGCTGGAAACGTATTGTTGTTACTGTTGGTGAGCGTATTGGTAAACAACACATGACTTATGGTCAGGGGATGTCTGCAGAGTTAGTTGCAATGTCAACGATTGCTGCTGCTGATGGCTTTGGTATGCCAGTGTCAACAACACATGTTTTAAACTCTGCTGTAGCAGGTACGATGGTTGCGAATAAGTCGGGCTTAAACTTCCAAATGGTTCGCACAATCTTATCAGCGTGGATTTTCACACTGCCAGCAACAATCTGTTTGTCAGGTGGTTTATTCTGGTTGTTCCTCCAGTTCACCTGATTGAATTCAATACTTAAAGACTAAAAAAGCGCTGAACAATCAGCGCTTTTTTTATGATCAATTGTTTATGACACTTATTTTTGGAATTTAGACCAAAGTTTTTTCAAGGGGAGTTTTTCCTCAGCAAAACCATATAATGCGGCAAATGGTAGGGCGGTGCGTGCGAGATATGCTACACGCCATAATCCACCATGATTAGCACCATGCATGATTAAGTCTAATGGATGATTGAGGGCGATGTCAGGATTGGCAACCGACTGTGGGTTTCTCAAATCATGAATCCACAACGCAGCCATAATCGCATTGGTCGTCGCGGGTTCAAATGCTTCAACATCAAACAAATTGGCACCATTGAAAGCAGCTTTTAATAATGGGTTTTTGGTTACCGAATGTGTAGTGGTCGATGGAGCAATATTAATGCTGACACGTTGACCTTGTGACCGTGCTAACGTAGCGCGCCATTGTTGAATCCTTTTCGCCAACGCATAATTTGGACCTTGTTCTACCACAAGACAGTCGCAGATCCCATACTGTTTATCATGACATTGGAATAAGCGTTCTTCGTTTTGTTTGAAAAAATAATCACGAGAGACAGTCGAAATACTCTTGGACAGAATATTTTCAAGTTTAGAGCGTGATTTAAACTTATCTAATCCACCTTGAATCACTTCCTGTGGTACAGCGTAGACGTCAGTGGGCGTACACATATACATTAAACTGGTATTGGATTTTTGTTGGCTGACATGTTGCATAATGGTGTCCATCGCCATAGAAACACGAACGTGCTTTTCGCCATCTAAATAGGCAATCGCGGCAAGATCTAAGTCTTGATCAAACTGGGTGAGCCAATGTGCAATCTCAGGGGTATCTGTTAATAAGTTAACGCCTAAACGCTCTGCAGCTGCACGTATTGATGAAGATGAATCTATTGATTCGACACTTGGAGCGTATAAGGTCGCATTGCCTTGCAGAACAGTATTCAAAATCTTTGTCCATACTCGCTCATGATTTAAATCAAGCGCCACGATATTGGCTTTCCATTTCGCCAGCCAAGGTAAAGGTCCTGCTTCAGAAGCTGCACCAAACAGCACCATTGTTCGATCCGAAAGGTCAAACCACTCTGGATGCTGCACACACGCTTGTAGTGCCTGAGCATGTGATGCTTCTATAATACCTCGGTCTAACCAAAGTTGAATTTGGTCGAGTAGGGCTTGACCTTCTAAATTTTTACCCTGATAAGGTACAAACCATTGCGGCTCAGCATTAGAGTTTCCTTGAAGTGTGTAGGTATTTAAATCTTTTGATTTAAGATTCATCACTTCATTCAATGCATGTGTATGTTGATCACGTTGAAAACTAAACTCTTCATAAGCTTGTTGAAGTCCATCTTGAGCGATGCGCAGCGCAGCTTCAGGTGATGAGAGCCCACATTCTACCAACCGTTTAAAATGAATCGGATAGGATTTTCGCCAATTCTTTTCATTGATAACTGCATCAGCGTATTCTGGCTGAATTTGTTGTAATGCCGCACTGACGATGCGTTGGCCTGATTTTGAACTGCTGGGTTTAGAGGACGTGTTAGAGGAAAATTGTAAACCATCAGGTTGATTAGACATGCAAAAAATCTCAAAAAAAAATGAATAAATTCGCGGATGCCTACATTATCCTGACAAAATTAATGATCTAGGTGGCATTAATTACCAGATATTGATTGAATTATTACGAGATATTTCTAAAAAAAGGAAGCCGAAGACTTCCTTTATAAATAAAATCAATTATTTAGTATTTTTTATACCATTGATCAATTCTTCTAACATAAATGCAGTGTTATCTAAGCCAGCGCCCGTTAAATACCAGGCATCGGCATCAACAAAGATGACACGATTCTCTTTGATTGCTTGACTATTCTTGAGTAATGGATGTGATTGAATATGTTGTTTCGCAGCATAGTTTTGCGTGTTTACAGCACCACGGTCTAACACAATGATGAAATCAGGATTTTGTTTTATTGCTTGTGCTAGACGCTCTAAATTGCGTTGCGCGGCAGCAAGCGCTTCTGGTGAGTTTGGAGCAGGTCGAGTACTTGAGGCTTGAGGTGCTGCAGTCGGCACCACTGACTTTAAGCCAGAAATATCATAGGCAAATCCAAATCTTTCATTCTTTGCATGCGGTATAAAATTATCACCCATGGCAAAAAGCATCAGGCCGGATTTGCCTTTAGTGAGTTGTTTAAGTTGTGCTTGAAGGGCATAGACATGATCTAATTTAGATTGTGCGAGTTGTTCCTTATTAAACATTTTTGCTAAAAAAAGTGTGCGGTTTTTCAGGTCTTGATTGAAGTTTTGAGTATCAGGCCAGAGGTTGATTGCAGGTGCAATTTTTTTGACCTCATTTAATTTTGCAGCAGAACGCCCGCCGACAATGATGAGATCTGGCTTTTGTTCTTTTAATAAGGTTTGGTTGGGTTCAAATAAAGATCCAGCCTTTAAATATTGTTTGTCATTAAATTTTTTCAAAGCACCAACAAAAGTAGTTTCGGGTACGATTGATGCTTGAATACCTAAAGCATTCAGTGTATCCAACGCGGATAGTTCGTACACAGCCAGCTTCTGTGGTGTATTTTGAAGTTGAATAGTTTGATCTTGATAAGTGAATTGAACAGGTTGAGCATATGAAACAAAGGCACTGAATGAAAGAATGAGTGCCAATGGAAGTTTAATGTAAGTCATATCAATACCTCGAGGTTTGATAAAAGCTTAACATGAATATATAAATGATAATCATTATCATTGTTGAATTTGTGTTTTTGATTTATTTACCAGCATCAACTTTGAATTTAAGGGTATTTGTGCGGAGTGTTTTAACCCTCCGCAATGATCAAAGAATTAGAAAGGTAGTTGAAGCAACTTGCTGAAGAAGTGTGGAATAATTTGAGGTTCAATCAATATCGTTACCACGACACCGTAGGCTGCACCCCATAAATGTGCGCTATGGTTGATGTTACTGTTTCCACGTTTACCTGACCAAATACTATAAGCAACATAAAGCACGGCAAAAATAATGGCTGGAACAGGAATAAAAAAGACAAATATCAGTTTCCAGGGCTGAAATAAAATATAAGCAAACAAGACTGCTGACACTGCTCCAGAAGCCCCTAGACTTGCCCAGCGGTGATCATTTTTATGTTTTAAATAGCTTGGAATAATTGCCGCGATTAAACCGCCTAAATAGAACAGAACAAATCCGAGTTCATATAAGTATTGTCGATAAAAACTCTCAATTACACTTCCAAAGAAAAAGAGTGTGATCATATTGAACAGTAGATGTGTTCCATCTGCATGTATAAAACCATGCGTGATAAATCGATCGTATTGACGTTTCTGCATGGCTGGAGGCCAAAAAATCAAACGATTCATAATATTTTGATTGGAAAATGCAACCAGTGAAATGGCAACCGTAATTAAAACGATGGTGACAGTATGATTAAAAGGTAAATCAAGCATATGGATAAGATTGAATAAATTGCTTTAATTCTGTTCATCATGCCATTTTTTTAAATTTAATTGTTATTAATATAATAATTCTGACAAATTTAGTTGAATTTTAAATATTACCCCCGATCTTCAGTTAAAATAGAGTCTTCAGCTTGAGGAAAAATTGTTATGTCGACTGAGAACACCAGCACTGCAGTTGCTGAAGAAATTCCAAATTTATTAATTACACCAACTGCGCAAGAGTATTTGTTTGAACTTTTAGAGAAGCAAAATACTCCTGGTATCGCGGTACGTGTTTTCGTAGAACATCCGGGTACACCACGTGCTGAATGCTGCATGGCGTATAGTGCACCAGATGAAGTCGTTCCAACCGACTATAAACAAGAATATCCAAAATTTGCTGCATATATTGATACACCATCAATCCCATACTTATTGGATGCAGTGATTGATTACAACAAAGATCGCTTTGGTGGTCAGTTAACTTTCCGTGCACCTAACTCGAAAGTGCCACGTGTAGGTCCAGATGCATCGATTGAAGAACGTATAACCTATGTATTACAGTCAGAAATTAACCCTGGTTTAGCAGGGCATGGTGGAAACTGTGCATTGGTTGAAGTGGTTGAAGATGCTGAGCATGGTTTAACAGCGGTCTTGAAATTTGGTGGTGGCTGTCAAGGGTGTTCAGCAATTGATGTGACACTTAAACAAGGTGTTGAAGTTACGCTAAAACAGCATATCCCAGAGTTACAACGTGTTGTGGACCAGACAGACCACAGCCAATCAGAAGGCGCTTATATGAAATAAGTTGCCTTTAAATTTACAAAAGTTGATTTGAAAAGCTCCCATTAAAAGGGGGCTTTTTTTTTATGAAAACTGAACAAAATGAGTAATATCAATAAAATTGAAATGTAAAAACAAAACTATAAATGAGAATAGTTATCATAATCTATTGCAAAGTGATTATCATTTGTTACAATGCGACACAATTCGAACAAGATCTCTCCACACATTCTTTGGTAATTACACAATGCAAAAGACATTTTTAAAATCTAAGTTAGCGTTTGCTGTCTTAACCACCATGTCGGTTTCAAGTTTTGCACAAGAGCAAATTGGTCAAGATACTAATGCAAAACAAGATACAACTAAGTTAAAAACAATTGTCGTAACTTCAGCGAGTGGTTATGAGCAAAATATAGCGGATGCTGCTGCTACGATTTCAGTGATTACTGCCGAAGAATTAGAAAAGAAATCTTATAGTGATGTAACTGATGCATTGAAAAATGTTCCAGGTGTATTTGTACAAGGCGGTGGAACGAACCAGACGATCTCCATTCGGGGTATGGGATCAGCTTATACCCTATTTTTAGTAGATGGACGTCCAATGAATGATGGTAGTCTTTTAACAACAAATGGGGGGGTTCAAGGAGCATCAGTAAACTTCTTACCGCCAATAGAATCGATTGAACGTATTGAAGTGATTCGAGGCCCGTCATCCTCTCTATATGGTTCTGATGCAATGGGTGGTGTAATTAACATCATTACTAAAAAGCATCAAGATCGTTTGACTGCAAGTATTCGAACAGAATATATCAAAGCTGGTAAATCGAATGACGTTAACAACGACGCAACCAATACCAGCTTGTATGTAAATGCACCATTAATTGATAAGCTTCTTTCGGTTCAAGTTACAGCTGGTCTTCAAACGATTGAAGAAAGTTCATTACAAAAAAATACAGCCGAAACAGGTGAGAGTGAACCAGATTTTCAAAAAACAAATCTAGGTACAAAGTTTGTTTTTACACCAGATGAAAAAAACACACTCACTGCTGAATATGTAAGAACTCAACAAGAGCGTACACACAACCCAGGTAAAAGTTATACCCAGTATGTTTCAGTAACGGGTCCTAAAGTTGATATTGATGGTAAAGATTTCGTTCTATCTAATGGAAATTATTATCCAGCATATAATACGAATAATCGTAATGATGATGGTGAGCTAATCTATCGTTCAGATGTCGTACCGAATACAGGGACTTACTCAGAATTAGAAAAAAATAATTTTAGCCTTACTCATGATGGTGAGTACGGCAATCTAAAACTCACTTCTTACTTGCAATATGATAAAGATAAAAATAATGCAATTACAGGGCGTACTGTGGGTAAAGTTCAAAATCCAGGGGGGATTTTATTTGAGACTATCACAGCCAATACACAAGGAACGTACTTTTTCGAAGATCATAGTCTGACCATTGGCGGGCGATATTTAAAAGAAAATCTTGAGGATGGTACAAGTAACCAAAATGCAGCGATGGCTGGTAAAGTCACTAAAATGGATCGATATCAATGGTCTATTTTTGCAGAAGATACTTGGAATGTCAGTGATAAGTTAGCACTAACCTTAAGTGGTCGTTTCGATGAAAATGAGTTTTTTGGTGATAATTTCAGTCCAAAGGCATATGCAGTTTATAAAGCTACAGACAACGTGACTTTAAAAGGAGGTGTAATTTCAGGCTATAAAGCGCCGAGCTTACGTAATTCTTCTCCAGATTACATGCTGAACTCAATGGGCGGGGCAATTATGCCAAACCCAAATTTAAAGCCAGAAACCAGTTTAACGTATGAAACAGGTTTTGCATTCACTCATCCTGAATTGGGTTTATCTGCAAGTCTTATGGTCTATCAAACTGACTTTAACGATAAAATTACTCGATCTGGTCGTTTAGATGGTAGTCGACTTCCCCCAAAAAATGACGGTGAGCCGCCTTACACTCAATCTGAAATTAATGATTTCGTTGATAGCAGTGCTTTCTATCAGTCCAACCCTAATCTGCCATATAACGCAAATGGTTATACACTCAACTATAACATTGATAAAGCCGAAATTAGAGGGCTTGAACTGACCACAGATTACAACATTACAGATTACTTAAAATATAGACACTCTTATACATTCACAGATAGTGAGCAAAAATCTGGACAGTATGAAGGTAAACCATTGAATAATTTGCCTAAACATATGTTTAATGCAGGCTTAGATTGGGACTTTAATGATCAATTGTATTTATGGACTCAATTGAATTATCGTGGCAAAACAGTGGGTGATACCGATGGAGATAAAACACCAGCTTATACATTTGTAGATGTTGGAGCTGTGTATAAGTATAGTGACCAATTCCAGCTATCTACTGGTGTATATAATGTTGCAAACAAAAATGTACTGAAAGATGGAAATGATTGGGTGCTTGATGGTCGACGTTACAGCTTTGCCTTGAATTATAAGTTTTAATGTCTTGTGCTTGGAGTGAGAGCGAGAATCTCACTCCAAGCTTTGAATAGTCGAGTTTAGAAGGAAAATAATGAAGCGCGTCGATGGCTATGTGGTTGACACCATCTATCCTATGTTTTTTTATCCAGAGATGCAGCCAATTTGGCTGAGTACAATCAGCCAATTTCAAGGTTATATAGCGCCAGATATATCTCAAAATTTTCGATATTTAGAGTTAGGTTGTGGTTGTGGTCTTAACTTGATTGTGGCAGCAATTGCAAATCCGCACGCTGAGTTTGTCGGAGTGGATTTTAATGACAAACACATACAACGAGCTACAGAGCTTGCTCAATCCTTACAGTTAAGCAATATAAGATTCTTAAATATAGACTTTGAAAAATTTAACAAAAATAATAATGAAGTGTTTGATTTCATTGTCTGTCATGGAGTGTATTCTTGGGTTTCTGAACACAATCAATATTTTATTAGGCAGATTCTAGATAAATCTTTAAAGGACCAAGGGCTATTCTATTTACACTATATGTGCTTTCCTGGATCCGCTACTTTACAGCCTATTCAAAAAATCTTTAACTTGGTTGATAAAAATACGTCTCAGCAATCTGCTCAAAGTATTGAATTGTCTACAGCACTAGTGAGTGAATTAAATCGGAGAGGCGCTTTTATTGGATATGACAAAATACAAGGAATTGTGAATACATTAAAAAATGATACCAATTATCTCGCTCACGATCTTTTAACTGATTATTGGCAACCCCTTTATAGTGTAGATGTACATGAGATTTTAAAGATCGAAGCTGATCTATCATATATTGGGAGTGCAGTTCCAACTGAAAACTTAGATTCGCTTAGCATTCCAATCGACTTGCAACAGTTGATATCAGATGTGAATATTTCGAATACAAAAGAGTATCTAAAAGATATTGCTCGGGATTCAAAGCAGCGTATGGATTTGTTTCAAAAAAAATCAGTGAATTACCGTTTTGAAGACCATTTAGGAATTTTACATAAGATTAGATTAGATCTTATTCTTAACAATGAGCGATTGGATAATATTAATTTAAAAACATCAATTGGCCCAATTCAAGCTCCGAAGGAGGTGATCAGTGCCATTATTGAAAGTTTAAGAACAGGTTCTAAAACTTTTCAACAGTTACATCACCTTCCTTGTTTTCAGCAAAATTTAAAACTACTTGTTGAGAGTATTTTTTTATTGATGAATTGCCATTATATCTACCCTATAAGCGAGCATAGAAAATCAAAGGACCTACGTAAAATAGAACGTCTCAATTCATGGCTGAGTGAGCATCAAATTGAGATTCAAATACCGACGACATATTTCTGATAAACCGCTCTAAGGAGCGGTTTTCTAATTAAGATGTGAGAATACTTAGTGCTGGTTCAGAATAGTAGAATTTTTCAAGATATACACGTGCACGTTGTTTAAGGTGTTCACTAGAAATCATATGCTTAATTACGGGGCAGAGTAGAGCACTTAATTCATTTTGAACAAGGCTTTCGTTGATATTGATATCTTGCATGATCAGATCAAAAGAGCGGTCTTGATTATGGCAATACCACGTGTAAATACCATCGTGTACTTGTTGCTTTAGATATTCAGTTTGACGGAGGTTGTCCCAAATATCATGTCCCATTGCCACAGTATTTGGTAGATCATTGATCTCAACATAGTTTTTAACAGCAGAGAGTGGGACTTGCTTTATTTTGTGCCAAAGATTGGCTTGAAAGTGGTATAGCTTATTATCATCAAAGTGTTGGTTAATCACTTGTTCGCTAATTTGACTGATCTTGATAATATTTTTTTGAAGATAATGTTTGACCGTATCATCAAGATTTGAATCAGTGACACTTTCAAGAACTGATTTCCCCATTTTCATAAAGCGGCCGACACCGGGTACTTTTTTATTCATCACTGAATTATCAATATAATCCTGAATAGAATGATGGATTAACTCGGTGAGCATACTCGAAAATGCGGGATTGTTCACAATACGTTTAATTAGAGCTTGGCGGTGAGCACTTTTAGATGAAATATAAAGTGCAATTCGATCAATGGTGTGAACCGAGATAATATCTTCGATTTGAGTCGTTTCATTAAGCGGGTGAACCAACGCAAATCGAATATGCTCCGCAATCTGTTGAATGAGAGAATCAGTTGTAGGTGTATTTAGAATTTGTTTTTGAAGCAGTGCATTAATCGCCTCGAAAGACCAAATTTGCCTTAAAGGTTGTTTTCGAAACCATTGATAAAAATATAAAAATTCATTTTCAATGGTGTCATCTTGAGAAAATTCATGATCAAGAAATGCCAAATGCGCCTCAATCAACTGTTCGATTTTAGGATTTTTTTCCATGAAAATTCTCAATATCCTTAATTTGACGATGACGTTTTAACGGTATTCATCTTATTTAAAAAACTTAAGTAATGTTGCGCCACAAGATCAGGAGTTTCTACGATAGGTGTATGACCAATTTGATCTAATAGAATAGGGGGATGTGCTTTTTTTAAGGCGGTCCCTAATTCATGTGCAACTTCAACATTGACTATCTGATCTTGTTTTCCCCACAAAATCAATGTTTCAACCTCAATATTTTTTAACAATTGAGCAAATGATTCAACGGTGTACTGTTGATTGAGTTTTACAAGCTGATGAATCAGCTCAGATGTATCCGCCGCGCGTTGAATAAGTGCTTGCTCTTGTTGTTTCTTGATTAAACTGGGTACGAAGGGAGCTTTATGCATGACTCTCCTAGAAACATAATTCAAGTCACCAGGTTGTGAGATTAAAAGCTGCTTTAAATAAATTGGGTTATTGAGGAAAAATGTTTTGTTGCTTCTGAATAATCCACCGGCACTGATCAGAAATAAACTTTTCATTTCTTGAGGATATTTAGCAGCATACATCAGTCCGATTGATCCACCGACAGAGTGACCCGCTAGATTAAGCTGGTTTTCAATGCGTAATGCTTCTGCAAAACGACGTAACTGTTCAGTCAGATGAGGAAGTGATAAGTCAAATCCCTTCGGTGTTAGCGTTTGTCCACTTCCAGGCAAGTCAACGATAATGACGCGATATTGCTGTGTGAGATTCCGAGCGACATGATTCCAACTGTCTCGGTTCATGCCTATACCATGAATTAACAGTAAGGCAGGTCGATCAGCAGGACCACCTTCGCTATAAGACCACACAACATCACCGACGCGAATTGTTTTATTGGATAGTCCTGCCCAAGCACGTTCTTCATTTAAAACTTTTTGATAGTCGATGAATTCAACAGTATTTGCTCGGGTAGATGAGATGCCGAGGCTGAGCATTAACGTGAGTAAAATGCAAAATAAATGTTGATGCTTTAATGTGGGTAAAGGAAGATGAACAAACATGCAGGTGAAATCCCTTAAAACAGGGCGACATTATAATCAAGTGACTTTTATAAAGTAGTAGTTAAAAGTAAAAAATAAATCCTATTTTTGTGATAATTGGTTCTCGATTTAAATAAGTTTTACTTCATAAACATAAATTTAAGCGCTGAATCAGCTGCTAAAGTGTTTAGTAAGGAATGATCATAATCATCAGATTTGAAGAAATTGAAGATATTTTTAGCAATTAACAAAAATTGTAACAGAGTTTAAATTTTGTCAGTGACAATCAAAAAGCACAGTATTAAAATTACCTCAAACCTTGATAAACCATGGATACAAGATGCTAACTGCACAAGAAGCTTTAGAACGTTTAAAAATTGGTAATCAACGTTTTGTTGAAGGTCAAACCAAGCATCAACGATTATTGACGCATCATGAGCGCGCTCAGATGGCTGAAACTCAAGAGCCATTTGCGATTGTATTAGGATGTTCTGATTCACGTGTTCCAGCTGAAATGGTTTTTGATCAGGGCTTAGGTGATTTATTTGTTATTCGTGTAGCAGGCAATATCGTAGCTCCATCTCAAGTTGGAAGTGTGGAGTTTGCAGCCGAAAGTTTTAATTGTCCTTTAGTGATTGTATTGGGTCATACACATTGCGGCGCAATCGACTCAACGATTGAAGCATTACGTAATCCTCAACAACCGCCATCTGTTAATTTGATGTCTATTGTCAATCGCGTACGTCCATCAGTCGAAATTTTAATGCAAACTGAGTTAAAAGATGATTTGAAAAAGCTTTCAGTACACGCGGTTCGCTCAAATGTTTTTGCTTCAGTTAACCAGTTGCGCCATGGTTCTGCGGTGTTGGAAAACTTGATTGCACAAGGTAAATTAAAAGTTGTAGGTGCAGAATACTCACTTGAAACAGGTGAAGTTACATTCTTTGACTTCTAATATCAGCATTTTAAAAAAGCCAGCTTAAGCTGGCTTTTTTATTGATTGGGATTTATGGATCTATATGTCTATAACTTTATAGAGCGCCTTTAATATAAGAATATGCATTATTTAAGAGTTTAGGTTGAGCTTGTTCATTGGGATGAATCAGATCTTTTTGCATGAGTTTATTATTTCCAGCAACACCTTCTAGAAAAAAAGGGAGCAACTTCACATTAAATTGCTGGCTCACAACTTTATAATTATTTTCAAAGGCTTTGCTAAACGCTGAGCCATAGTTTGGAGGAATCTTCATGCCAAATATGAGTACTTTGGCATTAGATTTTTGGCTCAATTGAACTAATCGAGTTAGGTTTTGTTGAATCATTTTTGGAGGTTGACCTCGTAAACCGTCATTACCTCCCAATTCAATTACGACAATATCTGGTTTGTGTGTTTGAAGCAATTTAGGCAAACGTGCTAATGCACCACTGGTTGTTTCACCGCTGACACTTGCATTGACCACTCGATGTTGTTTCGGATACTGTTGATCAAGACGTTTTTGCAAAAGATTGACCCAACCTTTCTCGGTGGGTACGCCGTAACCAGCACTTAGACTATCACCAAGAATAAGGATAGTTTTTGCAAAGCTATTGATCGGTAAAAGAAACAGACAACTGCAGATAAATAAAAAGGCAGTTTTTCTCAACGTAACAATATTTAAACTTTGACTGATTTGCATAAAGGCTTTCTATGGTTTGTAATGACTCAACTTCTTCAATCATGCCACAAGCGTTAATTTCTGCACAGCAATTGACACAAACAATACAGATCCAACAAAAAAAGTTGAAGATTTTTGAGAATTTAAATCTACAAATTTATCCTGGCGAGCAAGTCGCAATCACAGGCAGATCGGGTTCTGGAAAATCTACACTCTTGGGAATTCTGGCGACATTAGATCAGCCAAGTTCAGGAACATTGTCGATTAATGGTATAGCAGTTGAGCAATTAAGCGAAGAGCAACGCGCTCAAATTAGACTTGAAAATATTGGTTTTGTATTTCAATCCTTTCAGCTTTTACCTTCTTTATCTGCGCTTGAAAATGTCATGTTACCGCTGAGAATTCAAAAGAATTTTGATTATGCCAAAGCAGAACAACAAGCCCTTTATTGGTTGAATAAATTGGGTTTAGATCGTCAAAGTACTCAAACACCTAAAGTATTGTCTGGGGGAGAGCAACAACGTGTAGCAATTGCACGCGCTTTAATTGCTGAGCCCAAAATTGTATTTGCGGATGAACCAACGGGAAATTTAGATGGGACGACAGCCCAGGAGATTGAACAGCTTTTATTTGATTTGAATCGGGAGCTGGGCACTACATTGGTTTTAGTCACCCATGATCAAAAGCTAGCACAAAAATGTGAGACGCATTATGAATTGATCGATGGTCAATTAGAAAAAGTGCAAGGCGCTTCAGCATCTGGAGAGCGTGTATGAGTGCGCTATTCAAACCTTTGTTGAAGCAAAGTTTTGCTAGCACAGGGATTTATTTGCTCATTTTTGCATTGAGTCTCGCGATTAGTGCGACAACCGCTTTAAAGTTCAGTAATGATCAGATTCAACAAGCTGTTTCATTGCAGGCTGCTAAGCTTCAAGCTGCAGATCTAGTGTTGAGTGATCAATATCCGCTCAATGAAAAATTTAAACAGAAGGCGAACCAACTCAATCTACAACAGTCCCAAGTGACGGTTTTTGGTTCAATGGCACATACTGATGAACAATTTGTCATGGTGAATGTCAAAGCGATTGAGTCCAATTTTCCGCTACGTGGTGAACTCATTATTCAACCTGATCAGACTGCTATTCGGTCAGAAGAGGTATGGCTGAGTCAACGTGCTTTAGATTTATTAAATGTCAAAATAGGGGAGAGGGTTCAAATCGCAGATGCGAGTTTTACAGTCACAGGAGTCATTGAAAAGGATTCTAACCAAGAACTCGGATTTTCAGCCTTTTCACCTACAGTGATCATTTCACAATCTGATGTTGCGGCAACCAATGCGATTCAGCCTGGAAGTCGTATCGAATATCGTCTGCTTATGTCTGGTGAGCCGAATAGACTTAATGAGTTTACGGCTTATTTTGATCAGCTCTATCCTAAAAAAATGATTGAACCAAATGCAGATGATCAGCAAGCAATGGAAACCCAAAGCTCAATTCGCTTGAGAACTGCGGATGAGGCGAATACCCGCTTGATGCGTCCAATTGAAAATCTAGATACTTTTTTACAGCTTGCAAACATTCTTACAATTTTACTGTGCGGTATTGCAATTGCGTTGACCAGTCAACGGTACGTTCAACAAAATCAAGATCATGTTGCTTTAATGAGATGTATGGGGGCTGCAAAGTTCCAAATTCTTAAGAACTATATTGCATTGCTTATGATTGCCGTCGCAATTGCGATGTTCATCGGTACTGGGTTAGGGATTGGTCTAGGCTATATTTTATTGCAGTTTATGTTGCAACTAATTCCGCATTTAGACATCCAATTTAGCTTGTTTGATTTGGTTTTGGGGCCTTTGCCGATTGCAATATTTACCAGTGTCATTGTGATGTTTGGATTTATTGTCCCAAGTTTGATGCAGCTCTTAAATACGCCTCCAATTCGTGTTATCCGTGAGGATGTTAAATCTACGCGTTCTCTCTTGACCTTATTGGGAGCGGGAGCTGTAAGTCTTATTTTATTTTGTATTTTGCTAACTCAAAATATACAGCTCTCATTGCTCGTTATCGGTACGATCCTCGCATTGTGTGCAAGTATGTTCAGCATAGTTTGGTTGCTATTAAAGATGATCAAATCTTTGAAAAATAGATGGTCAGCCTATGTACGTGTACCTAATCAAACAGCACTTCAAATTACTGCACTTGCATTAGGTCTGAGCCTGATTACAGTTCTTGTAGTATTAAGGACGGATCTATTAGATCGTTGGCAGCAACAGTTACCTGAAGGTACGCCAAATCAATTTATTTATGGTCTTCCTCCATTTGAAGTTGAGCAATTTAAAGCTCAGATCGAAAAAGAAGGTTGGCCAAGTACACCCTTGTATCCGAATATCCGCGGACGCCTAATTAAACATAATGGTCAGCCATTTTCAGAATCATTAAGAGCGCAAAATAACTCACTCAGACGAGAGTTGAATTTGACTCAAGCTCAAGGCTATCCAGAAGATAATGTTATTGTCAGTGGGCAGCCACAATTGCAGCAGGTAGGAGATGTTTCTGTTGAAGCAAATCTTGCTGAAGAGTTAGGGATAAAAGTGGGTGATCAACTCAGCTTTAGCTTGCCAGAAGGTGAACTTCAAGCCAAAGTTGTAAATTTAAGAACAGTCGAGTGGGAAAGCTTCAGTCCAAATTTTTTCTTCATTTTTGCACCGAATACGATGGATGAAAATGCTGGAAGTTATTTAGGAAGTTTTTTTGTACCTCAAGATGAAAAATCCAAGTTGGTCAATCTGATTCAGCAGTTCTCAAATACTGTATTTATCGATGTTTCCTTAATTTTAGAGGAAATTAAAAACTTAGTATCTGTTCTGGTTCAGATTATTACCATTCTTGCGCTTCTCGTCAGTGTTTCAGGTTTTTTGGTGTTGATTGCTTGCATTAATTTATTGATGGATGAGCGAAAGCGAGAAGTCGCGATTTTAAGATCATTTGGCAGCTCAAAATCCAATTTGAAAAATATGCTGAGTTTAGAAATTGGGTTTATCGGCTTTATGGCTGGCTTAGTATCGTGTTTTTTTGCTGAGGTCATCAGTGCGATCGCCAGTTATAAAATGGATCTCGCAATACAACCGCATTGGGAAATCTGGGTGATTCTACCTATGAGCATGATGATCTTATGTGCGCTGATTGGTCGTTATCGTTTAAGCTACTTAACTGAGATTCCTCCATTAAAAAGCTTGCGCGAACTCAATCAATCATAAAATTTATGAGGTCTAAAAAATGCAATTGGAATTAATACGCCAATTGCATTTTCATTTGTTGCAACATTTCAGCCCAAATGGGTTGTATTCCGCTCACTAAGCCTAAGTTATATTGATACATGAGCCAACATAAGAAGATGCCTAGAGGAAGTACCACGATGGTAGTGGTGAAGCCTAGTCTAAATCGTTGACCGATGTACCAACATAAAGCCATGACTGCACCCATCAACATTCCACCAATATGCGCTGCATTATTTATTCCAGGGATCATGAATCCCATACCAATATTTAATGCCAAGATGATCAGCAGCGATTTACGATCAAAGAGAAATTGTTGTTGTGGTAAAGGGGGAAAAAGAGATAAGAGCGTTAAAGCACCACCTAAACCCATAACGGCACCTGATGCACCTGCGGATACACGTGGAAATAAATCATGGTTGACATGCTCCAATAACTCGTAACTATTCCGAATATCAATCAGTCCACTGATCAAGCTTCCCATAATGCCTGCTAATAGATACAAGCCTAAAAAATAAACGTGTCCAAGTGTTTTCTCAGCGACATTGCCAAAGATATACAATGCCCACATATTGAGCATTAAATGAATAAGACCAAAATGAAAAAATGTACTGCTGAAGATTCGGAGGGGTTCCTCTAAATAAGTCAGCGGTGCATAATCAGCACCCCAGCGCAAAGCATCTATTGTTGCTGGGTTTGATATATCCACCCCGCTAAAGATTTGCCAGATAAAAAGTCCAACATTCAGTGTAATGATTAAAAACGTAATCTGACTTAAGGGTAGACGTGATTGGCTTTGAAATTGGGGTGGTTGCATTTCAGTCATGTCATTGTATTCTGTGATAATGATATGGATTAAGGTCAAGCATGTACTACGCTAACAAAAGGAGCAACACACTGACATGAAAGCATTTATTGTTCGAACTTTATTGGTCATTGTCAGTATCATCCTTGTAATTCAACTATGGATTTTTTCAAGTCTTGCATGGTGGAGAACCAATGCTGTTGATACAACGATGCTCATGCGTTGGACATATTGGACCGACAGTTCGAAGCCTATTCAGCATCAATGGCGTGATTATGAGAATATCAGTGATCATCTGAAACGTGCGATTATTGCAGCTGAAGATGCTAAATTTATGCAACATCATGGCTTTGATTTTGACGGCATAAAACATGCTTTGGAAAGAAATAAAGAAAAAGAACAAGTGGTTGCGGGTGGATCTACCATTTCCCAACAATTATCCAAAAATTTATTTTTATTTAATAAGCGTTCTTTTTTACGTAAAGGACAAGAGGCTGTCGCTACTGTCATGATGGAGCGTATGTGGTCAAAACAACGCATTCTTGAGGTATACATGAACTCCATTGAATTTGGAGATCATATTTTTGGTGTGGAAGCTGCAGCACGTCATTATTTTGGAAAATCGGCAAGCAGTCTAACACGTGAGCAAGCCGCATTTTTGGCAGCGATCTTGCCGAATCCGCGTTATTATCAACACCACCGTCAAGATCGTAAACTCAAAAATAAACAGCGAATTATTTTGCGTTACATGAATGCTTCAAGAATTCCGTGAGATGTAATTGTCTAAAAAACTTTCGTGAGATCAAAAATGCACAGTGATCATGTGCATTTTTTATGAAATTGTCATAAATTTGAAGCATACTTAAGACAGATCTTTAGCATGCAGGTTTTGTGGTATGAATACCGCGATGACAAATACTCCAACTGAATATACTTATAATGAACGATATATCAATCGTGAACTTTCAATTTTAGATTTTCATCTTCGTGTTTTAGAACAAGCGGTTGATCCATTGCATCCATTGCTTGAGCGAATGAATTTCTTATTGATTTTTTCAAGAAATATGGACGAATTCTTTGAAATTCGTGTTGCGGGTGTTATGGAGCAATTGGAGCTCGGTAATGAAAGCCGTAGTCCAGATGGGTTAACACCAAAGCAAGTTCTTGAGAAAATTTCACAGACTGCGCATGCTGCAATAGAGCGTCAATATCGTATTTTGAATGATGAAATTTTTCCAAAATTACGTGAAGAAGATATCTGCTTCTTACGTCGTGGAGAGTTGACACCTGCTCAATCCCAATGGATTAAAAAATATTTTCAGGAACAAGTTGCGCCAGTACTTACTCCAATTAGTTTAGATCCAGCACATCCATTCCCGCGTTTAGTCAACAAATCACTCAACTTTATTGTCACGCTAGAAGGCAAAGATGCTTTTGGACGACAGATTGATTTAGCCGTTGTCCCTGCGCCACGTTCTTTACCACGTGTGGTTCGTTTACCTGACGAGTTAACCGATGGTAAAGAACACCACGTGATGCTGTCAGCGATTATTCATGAGCATGTTTCTGATTTATTCCCAGGAATGACTGCGACAGGTTGCTATCAATTCCGTGTGACGCGAAATGCGGATTTAGCCCTTAATGAAGATGTCGAAGATTTGGCAAAAGCATTAAAAGGGGAGTTAAACTCTCGTCGATTTGGACGTGCTGTCCGTTTAGAAGTGACAGAAAATTGTCCAAAACATATTTATGATTACCTTCTCAACGAATTCGACTTACATGAAGAACAATTATATAAAGTTGATGGACCTGTGAACTTGGCACGTTTAGTGTCTAATTTTAAACGTCCGCATTTGAGATATGACTCACATACGCCGGTCATTCCTAAAGTATTAAAGAAGTCTGAAAATGTTTTTTCTGCAATGAAGAAACAAGACATTCTTTTACATCATCCATTTGAATCATTTGCTCCAGTTATTAATTTATTACGTGAGGCAGCACGAGATCCACAAGTTTTAGCGATTAAGCAAACATTATATCGAAGTGGGCCTGATTCTGAGATTGTTCAAGTGTTGGCTGAAGCTGCACGTAATGGTAAAGAAGTCACAGCTGTCATTGAACTTCGAGCGCGATTCGATGAAGAGTCAAATATTGCGGTAGCAAATGTTTTGCAAGAGGCTGGTGCTGTGGTGGTTTATGGCATCGTAGGCTATAAAACACATGCAAAAATGATTCTCGTTGTGCGCCGTGAAAATAATAAATTGGTTCGTTATGTGCACTTAGGTACAGGGAATTATCATGCAACCAATGCCCGGATCTATACCGATTACGGATTGATGACAACGGACAAAGAGCTTTGTGAAGATGTGCATCGTATATTCCAAGAGTTGACTGGAATGGGCAAAATGGCAAAATTGAAGAAATTACTTCATGCGCCATTTACGTTGCATACACAGTTAATTAGTTATATTGATGAAGAGATTGCTCACGCCAAAGCGGGTAAGCCAGCTCAGATTATCGTAAAAGTGAATGCGCTGACTGAAGTGCAACTGATTAATAAACTTTATGAAGCATCACAAGCTGGTGTGCAGATTGATTTAATCATACGTTCAATTTGTTGCTTAAGACCGGGTTTACCAGGGCTTTCTGAGAATATCCGTGTACGCTCTATCGTTGGACGATTTTTAGAGCACACACGTGTGTATTATTTTGGAAATGCAGGGCAACCACGACTGTATTGTTCAAGCGCAGACTGGATGGATCGTAATTTATTTAATCGTGTTGAAGTTTGTTTCCCTGTTGAGGATCCAACTTTGAGAAAGCATATTTATCAACATGGTTTATTAAATTATATGAAAGATAATCAACAAGCTTGGTTGTTAAATGGTGATGGAACTTGGTCACGTGCGCAATGCGATGAAGGTGAGACTCCTCATAATGCGCAACATAAATTGCTTGAACTTTTTAAATCTTAAATGATTTTTATAAAAAAAGGAGCCAAATGGCTCCTTTTTTGTGATGGCTTATTAGCAAATATCAGCAGTAATGCGCTGTAGAATTTGTAAAAGGACATCAAATTCGCTTTGCAATGGCGTACTTTTACGCGTCACTAATGACAGAATGCGTGAAGGGGCATTCTCAATTGGTCGGATCACCAAGTGATCATTATTTTTCAGCATATGTGTATTTACCGCAATCTGAGGTAGTAATGTAAAGCCCAGATTAGAACTCACCATTTCAACCAAGGTTGGTAATGAGCTCGCTTTAAGACGATGATCATTTTTGCGTTCACCGATAGGGCATACACTTAAAGTATGGTCTCTTAAGCAATGACCTTCTTCAAGCAACATGAGGTGTGTCAAATCAAGATCTTCTAAAGATTTAGCTTGCGACGTTTTGTGGTCAGCTTTATTTGCAACTAAGTACAAACTCTCTTTCGCAACTTCAGCGACTTTTAAGCCACGTGTGTCGAATGGGAGCGCTAACATGATCATGTCTAAATTGCCATGTTCTAGCTTTTCAACCAAATGTTCACTCTGTGCTTCATGAAGATGCAGTTGAATTTTAGGCAGCTCTTTATGAACTTCTTCTAACAATTGCGACAAAATAAATGGTGCAATCGTTGGAATAATTCCTAAATGAAGATCACCAGTAAGTGGTTCGCTCATCTCACGGCTCAGTCGCATGAGATCTTGAGCATCAGCAAGAAGGACACGTGCTCGTGCAACCACTTGCTCACCGAGAGGGGTTAAACGTACATTTTGGCGATCACGTTCAACGAGAACGCCACCCAATAAACGCTCGAGCTCCATAATCCCGCCAGAAAGCGTAGACTGAGTAACGAATGAGCGACGTGCTGCTTCTGTAAAATGCAACGTCTCAGACAGAGTCACGAGATATGACAGCTGTCTTAGGGATGGTAATGCAGCCATAGTGTCCTAGTGTTTATCATTTAAAATGTTTTGCAAACAAACCACTCAGTTGTGGGATGAAATGCGCAGGAATATCATGCCCCATTCCTTCGATTAATTCAAACTTTGCGCCTGATATTGCTTTTGATACTGCCTTGCCGTGGCTAAAAGGGAGTAGACGATCCTTTGAGCCATGTACAACCAGTGTTGGCTTTTGAATTTGCTTATCGATAGAAACTAATGAGCCTGTACATAATATTGCTAAAAACTGTTGAAGTACACCCGCAGGATGATAACTACGCTTATATAATTTACGCGCGTTTTGAATAACTTCCAATTGATTGACGTAACCAGGTGAACCAATCGTCTGAATGACTTTAATACTATGATTCACAATGCCATCTTCATCATTCGATGCAGGGCGACCAATAAGACTAAATAATTGTTTTGGAAATGGTGGCGGAAGAAATGGCTGATTATTACTGGTAAATAATAATCCTAGTTTATCCACTTTTTCTGGATATTTTGCTGCCAATATCTGAGCGATCATTCCCCCCATTGATGCACCAATAATATGCGCTTTTTCAAGACCTAATCGCTCAATGAGTAACGCTACATCTTCAGCCATATCATATAAATTGTAAGGAGAGCCTTGATTTCCTAGACCAAAAGCAAATCGACCCATAAGTTTAAATGTATTGAGGCGAGGTCCCTTGTGCTTAATTTTTGTTGAGAGGCCAATATCTCGGTTATCGAAACGAATGACTCTGAAACCTTGGTCTATTAAAGATTTGCAAAAAAAATCTGGCCAAAAAAGCATCTGCGCACCCAGTCCCATGATGAGAATAATCGTAGGATGTTCAGCCTTGCCTCCAACTTCAATATGAAGGTCGATCCCATTGCCTAGACTCACTTTACTTTCTTGCATGAATGGAGCATAAGGTGAAACTTGATATTCTAGTGCGTTATTCATTTTTATTGTGTCCAAACTAAAAGGGTACTTTCATTTGAAAATACCCTAAATCTTTGAATAATTAAACGGCAGCTGGAATTAAATCTGGGACCAGTTTGGTCAATGTTAAACGTTGCTTCGCTGCTGTTGGTCCAAGTAGCACAAATCCACGAAGCGTTGATTCTTGGTCAAGTGCTTTAGCAATCATTCCGTCATCGAGTTCTTCAGTTTCCCAAGTTGCCTCTACACCTTGAGGTACAGGTAATACAGTCAGTGGTGCAGCAGGAGTTTTCACTGCGACTGGCATCGCTGGATAATGAACTTGTGTATTTTCACCAGACAATGTTTTAGCTAAAGCACGTGCTTGTTGCATAATTGGCATGACATACGGAAGCAGTAAACCATTCACTTCTGCACAATCACCTAATGCATAAATCTCGGTTTTATTGGTTTCCATTAAAGTGTTAGTCACAATTCCACGGCTGGTATGGATTCCTGCTTCTTGTGCAACTGATGTATTGGGTTGGAGGCCAACAGCGGAAAGAACAACGTCAGCTGTAAAGCTCTGTCCATTTGTAAGCGTTACGGTATAGCTTTCGTCTGAGTTTTTACTTACACGATCTACGGTGGTGCTTAATGCAAACTGAATACCTGTTTCTTCAAGATTTTGCTGGAAAGCATGTGCGACGTGTTCTGGTAGAAGACGACCTAAAGGTTGTGGAGCAAGATCAATCACAGTCGCTTGATGACCTGTGTTCTGTAAATCGTTGGCAAATTCACACCCAATGAGGCCTGCACCTAAAATGACAACACGCTTGTCTTGTTTAAGGTCGAGCTTAGAGCGAAATTCACGATAATCAATCAGTGAGTTAACTACATGAATATCATCAGCGCCATCACCTGAAATGGCTAAACGAATAGGGTTCGCACCTACAGCTAATATTAACTTGCTGTATATAAGGTTTTCAGCTTGTCCATCTTTTGTGTAGGTCAATTGATGTTGATCTGCAGAAATTGAAGTGACAGTCGCATGATGAATAATTTGCATATTCAATTGCGCAGACATTTTCTCAGCATCACCTAAGGCAATTTGTTCTGGCGCTTTTTTACCAACAAGTGCATTAGATAAAGTTGGTTTTGCATAGTTCACCGCATCATCTGAGCAAATCATAACAAGTGCTTGTTCAGCATTCAGTTTGCGAAACTCTCGCGCTAATGTGTAACCTGCCATGCCAGAGCCAACAATGATGATCGGTTGCATAGTACTCTCCAATACTGATAATTTTTTTAGTAAATAAGAAAAAAGACCATATCAAAATGGTCTTTAAAGGAAATCTGAATTAAATTTCAATCATTTCAAAATCTGCTTTTGATACGCCGCAATCTGGGCAAGTCCAATCATCTGGAATATCTTCCCATTTAGTGCCTGCAGCAATGCCATCTTGTGGCCAGCCTTCTGCTTCGTCATAAATCCATCCACAAACGATGCATTGATATTTTTTCATTTGATTCTCCAAAAATACTGACAATTCCATTTATTGGTGTCAGCCAAAATCTTTCTCACACCTAGACTCAAGTGATATGAATTTTTATCGTTCATATTCAAGCAAATTTTTACGCAGTTCGAGGTGGAAAGTAAAGTAAATAACGGAGTTTAGCTGACTAAAAGAGAAGCTGAATGGCAGATTAGGACAAAACGCATGCTAATTATGCTAATGCATGATAGGGCTGAGCATTAAATCTTTGAAATATCTGACAAAATTATATGTATTATGATTTAAAAAAAATTGTCAGACTTTTGTCGCGTATTGATTTACCAGCTATTCATATAAAATTTATACTGTTTGTGTTTTATACTTGTCATTTAATTAAAAAATGGTTTATTAAAAATCAATAAGTTATATTGGTTGGTATTTTTTCTTAGCTTATGTTTGCTATATTTTTTGTCAATAATTCGTTAAAATTTACGCATTCTTTTGTCTAATTTTTATCTCCTATGTCTAATTCTTTGTCTACATCATTGTGGTCACACATTCGTACGGTCCAAGATTTTCCCAAACCAGGAATTTGTTTCTTTGATTTAACTCCTTTGTTCATGCAGAGCATTGCACCTTTAACTGATGCCTTAATCGAAAGTATTCCTGCGGAACAATTGGCAGAAGTAGAGAGTTTCGTTGCTGTTGAAGCACGTGGGTTTGTTTTGGCGAGTTTGTTGGCGCAACGTACTGGCAAGGGTTTGTTGTTGGTTCGTAAAGCTGGAAAATTACCACCACCAGTGATTGGTGTGGGTTATAGCCTTGAGTATGGCATGGACCGTTTAGAAATGTCTGCGGATGTACAGGCTCAAAAAGTGATTATTGTTGATGATGTATTGGCCACAGGTGGTACATTAAAAGCAGTTAAGCAATTGATGGATAAATGTCAGCACACTGTTTTAGGGGCGAGTATTTTCCTTGATTTACCAGACTTACACGCGGATTTAGGAATGAATATTTGGTCAGTTTTGGACGATAAATCAAAACCTCAAATTTAAGTCGAAAAGCCTTGTGATTCACAAGGCTTTTTTAATGTGATTGATGATTTGAGTGGCTGACTAATCCGATCAGGTAATTCAGGCGATCAGGGTTTTCCAGTTGATGACGGCCACCAATAATACTTTCAACGTACATGTATGGCTCTAATAAGTCAGAGGTACTATGCATATCAATCAGTTCATCACCAAGTTCGATATAAGCGATTTGAGATGAGGTTTTGGATTGAAGCTCCTCAATTGTAATCGCTGGATAATCTGGATCGAAAGATGGCATTAGGCTCGGATTTGCAATCACAGCAGGAAGTTGAAATCGATTTGACATCTTTAATGCCCAGTAACCACCTAGACTATGTCCTACTAAAATGTCTGGTTTAATTTTCTCGATCATATCGATATAAAAACGTTCAACAGCAGCGTATTTTAAATTTCGATAATCAACATTAATGCAATATTTATTTTTAGAAAGAATTGCCTGAAACTTGGTAGATTCTCTTGAAGAATCTAATCCATGCATAAACAATACTTTAGGCTCTTGAGTGTTCATAAGTCATCATTAAATCCATTCTATTTTTTATGATTGTTGAAAGTATACTTTTCCACAATTTATAGGATGATTGTAGAGTGCTGTATTCAAAGTACAACTTAGCTTTTGGTCTAAGAAATGTTCAGACCTAGACTTTAGTGGATGAAATTAAGCGTTTTTCAAATGGCTGATTATTTTTTCTAATGCTCAAGTACTTTGAATTCTGCTATGCTATGAAACTTCTTTTTTAAATAAAATTACGAGGCAGAGATGACGCAACAAAACGCTCAATCGACTTCTGAACAAGCCATTTCCGAAAACGATTTAATCGCACAGCGTCATGCCAAGTTAAAACAGATTCAAGATAAGGCTCAAGAGCAGGGTACGAGCCCTTGGCCAAACACGTTTAAGCGTGAACATTATGCACAAGACCTTCAGGATCAGTTTGCTGATAAATCAAAAGAAGAAATTGAAGGCAGTGAAAAAGTTTATGTCAAAGTTGCGGGTCGGGTGATGTTGAACCGCGGTTCGTTCATGGTGATCCAAGACATGACCGGCCGTATTCAGCTTTATGTTGCACGTAAAGAATTATCTGCAGAGACTTTAGACACCATTAAAGGTCTTGATCTAGGTGATATTATTGCCGTTGAAGGTTACATTGGACGTTCAGGCAAAGGTGATCTTTATGTGCATATTGAACATTTTGAACTCCTCACTAAATCACTCCGTCCTCTTCCAGATAAGTTCCACGGTCTAACAGATACAGAAGTAAAATACCGTAAACGTTATCTTGATCTGATCGTTAACGAAGAAACGCGTAAGACTTTTGAAATTCGAGCAAAAGTAGTTGCTGGTATTCGTAACTTCTTGACTGAAAAACGTTATATGGAAGTTGAAACGCCAATGATGCATGTGATTCCAGGTGGTGCTTCTGCGCGTCCATTTGAAACGCATCACAATGCCTTAGACATGCCATTATTCTTACGTATTGCACCAGAACTTTACTTAAAGCGTTTGGTTGTAGGTGGTTTTGAACGTGTGTTTGAGATTAACCGTAACTTCCGTAATGAAGGTGTGTCTACACGTCACAACCCAGAATTCACCATGATCGAATTCTACCAAGCTTATGCAGACTACAAAGACTTGATGGAACTGACAGAGCAAATGCTAGAAAAACTAGCAATTGATATCTTAGGTTCGACAGATGTACCTTATGGCGAAGAAGTGTATAGCTTCAAAGGTCCATTCAAGAAAATCTCAATGTTTGATGCAATTCTTGAACATAACCCACAATTTACACCTGAAAATGTAAATGATCGCGAGTTCTTAGCTGAGTTTGTTAAGAATGAACTTAAAGAGCAAGTGAAGCCCGGTTTTGGTCTAGGTAAGCTTCAAACGATTGTATTTGAAGAAACTGTTGAAACGAAACTTCGTCAACCGACCTTCATTACTGAATATCCTGCGGAAACCTCTCCATTGGCACGTCGTAACGATGACAACCCGCACATTACTGACCGTTTTGAATTCTTTATTGGTGGTCGTGAGCTTGCAAATGGCTTCTCAGAGTTAAATGACCCAATTGACCAGGCTGAGCGTTTCCAAGCACAGGTAGCTGAAAAAGATGCGGGTGATGATGAAGCAATGCACTATGATGCCGACTTCGTTGAGGCGCTTGAATATGGTTTACCTCCTACAGCAGGTGAAGGGATTGGTATTGATCGTCTGGTAATGCTATTTGCCAATGCGCCAAGTATTCGCGATGTGATCTTATTCCCACATATGCGTCACAAAAATGCGTAATAGTGAAATTAAAAAAGCCCTTCTTTGAAGGGCTTTTTTAATTTTTCTTAACATAAAATTAAAATTAAATGTTTTTTAGTGTGAGTTTATTTTGAGGTTTTAATCACAAAATATTTGATTAAGGTGATAAAAAATATAGAAAATTATCATTAAGGCTAATCTGTTTAACCAGCTGTATGTTTATCAAAATATTTATACAATGTTATTAAATGTATCTAATTAAAGACTTAATGTAAAGTTAATGGATTTATAAATTAAAAATTCAAATAATCAATAAGATATAATCCTAAATTGATTTGTGATGAACCCGAATAGACTTATAAAAATCCTATCATCGAGCTTACTATTTTCTAGTCCACTGGTGTTTGCCAATGGTATTCTCCTCAACGATGAAAACCTGAGAGATGATTTAAATTGGCTGAATCAACAAGGTGTGATTCAAATAAGCACCTCGACATGGCCGCTAAGTGGTGATGAAGTCCAACGTGCCCTCAACAATGCTAAAATTAACTCCATTGAACAACAAAAGGTTATTCAGGAAGTCGAAAGAGCGATTAAGCAGCAAAATGAAACATTAAAAGTTGATGCTTTCGCGGAGAGTGATCAAAAGAAAATCCCACAATCTTTTGCCGATCATCAAAAAGCACAATATGCGCTTGGTGCAGAGTTAAATCTTGGGGGGCAAAATTGGGATGCGAAGCTCAAAGTTAGAGGTGAAAAAGACCCTCAGATAGACAATGGGCAAGACGTTAACCTAGAAGGCTCATATCTTGCGGGTAAACTTTGGAATCAATGGCTCATTGCTGGTCAGATTCCAACCTACTGGGGACCTGGACACGATGGTAGTTTGATACGTGGAGATGCAAGTCGACCAGTATATGGTTTCACTCTACAGCGTGCTGAACAGTCTGCTTTTGATCATAAATGGCTATCATGGATCGGGCCTTGGCAATACCAAGCTTTTGGCGGCCAGTTAGATGATTATAAAGCAGTTCCTGATGCTAAAATTATTGGTTTACGTTTGACCGCACAACCACTACCTTATTTAGAGTTCGGTGCATCACGCATTATTCAATGGGGTGGTGAAGGTCGCCCTGAGGATTTAGGAACTCTCTGGGATGCTTGGATTGGTAAAGATAATGTTTACGGGGATACTGTTAATCCATCTAACCAGATTGCTGGATTTGATGCGCGTTTGAATCTAAGCTATTTATTGAACCAGCCAATCGGCGTCTATGCTCAATACGTGGGGGAAGATGAAGCAGGTGGCTTACCTGCTAAGAAAATGTATCAGGCTGGGGTGGATTATTCTTCATCTTTAAAAAAAATGCCTTATCAGGTTTATGCTGAGTGGGTAGACACCACTACAAATGGGAAGGCCCAAGGAATATCTTATAATCACAGTGTTTATACAGATGGATATTATCAACATGGCTATCCTCTTGCACATGCGATTGGAGGAGATGGTGAGATGATTTCTTTGGGTGGAAATATTCGTTTTGATGCCATGAATAGACTTTCAGGTCGCGTATTATTTGCAAAAGTAAATCAATCAAATCGAGATACCAATGTTGCATTTTCTGAGGAAGATGATATCCAAGCATTAGATTTAACTTGGACGCATTTTGTGAAGCCGAATTTGCCATTAAAGATTAATGGTTGGATTGCAGATTCAGATCGTCATGGTAATGATGCAGGTGCTTCTGTTGGTATTGAAATACCTTTAGATGTCAAAAAACTGGGACGTTAATATTCTTAGATTAGTATTTGAAAAAGCCACCTAAAAAGGTGGCTTTTTTTACATGAGACTTGTTTGTATCCGAACTTTCATTTCTAAGCTAAGTTGCGCGATATAATCCTTCATCCATGGGTAATTCTGTCCCATTGGATTTACTTTAGTGGCTGTGTCTAAAAAACTAAGCTCAGGCTGAATGAATAATTGCTTTTCTAAGCAGTCTTTAAATTGCTCAGCGTTCGCATATAAATCTGTTTCAACTACAAAAAAATGTTTAGGATAATTGTAAAAGGCGTAGCACAAATTAAAAGCTTTTTGATTGCCTTTTAAATGACCAATACTAATTTCACTTCTATGATCTTGATTGCTATGTGTAACGCCAATCAAGAACTTTAGTTTTTGATCAGTATGTTCAACAGCAAACTGTAAGCCAATTTGATCAGCAGTTAACTCGTGCTGAACAAAAATATTTAAAGCAGAACCATTTTCAGTAAACGGTTCTTGTAACACTAGAATTTGATGATGCTGATAAATATGACCAGCAATTTGAGCTCGCTCTAAATGTTGTTTAAGAGATTCAAGGCTAAGCATGGGAGATAAAAATAACTAATTTAGAGATTTTTTATATTGAATGAATCCTGTCTCGGTTGCAACACGATTATACAAAAGTCTAGCGTTATCATTGCTTTTATGGGTTAGCCAATACACTCTATCATAACTATTTTTACATTCGTCATAGCTAAATTCTATTAATTTCCTGGCTAAGCCCTGATTCCTGTAATTTGCATCAATAAACAAATCTTGGAGATAACAATAAGGGAGTTTAGTCCAAGTGCTTGCGTGAGAAATGAGATGTACAATTCCGACGACGTTTTGATTTTTTATAATGGCATAGCCAAACATATCGGTTTGCGACGCATCAGATAATCGTTTGAAAGTCAGAGCCGCTTGTTGAGGATTCAATTCGGTCTTGTAGAATTCTAGGTAAGCTGACCAAAGGGCTAACCATTCTTGGTATTTTATATTTGAAAGGCCTGTAATTGTTATCATAATTAGATTGTCTCTTTGCTTATATTCTATTTGAGTATATTAATATAAAAAAACGAGATAAAGCTCCGTTGTCTAAATCACTATAATGAATATAAATTTTCAAAAGTGTCATAAGTACACATATTCTAGCTGGTGTTGTCCATGTCATTAAATGAGGAAAGACTTACTCATCTTAAACAGCTTGAAGCTGAGAGTATTCATATCATTCGCGAAGTTGCTGCAGAATTCGAAAATCCAGTCATGCTTTATTCGATTGGTAAGGACTCGGCAGTTATGCTGCATTTAGCGCTTAAAGCATTCTATCCTGCAAAACTCCCTTTTCCACTGTTACATGTAGATACAGGTTGGAAATTTAAGGACATGATTGCTTTCCGCGACAATATGGCTAAGCAACACGGTTTCGATCTTATCGTCCACCAAAATAAAGAAGGTAAGGATGCTGGGATTAACCCATTTGATCATGGTAGTTCGAAATATACTGATATCATGAAAACTCAGGGTTTAAAACAGGCATTAGATAAATACAAGTTCGATGCTGCATTTGGTGGTGCTCGCCGTGATGAAGAAAAATCACGTGCCAAAGAACGTGTGTATTCATTCCGTGATGATAAACATCGTTGGGATCCTAAAAACCAACGTCCAGAACTTTGGAATCTTTACAATGGTAAAGTGAATAAAGGCGAAAGTATCCGTGTGTTCCCATTGTCGAACTGGACTGAGCTTGATATTTGGCAATATATTTACTTAGAAAGTATTCCACTTGTTCCATTGTATTTAGCGGCAGAACGACCTGTTGTTGAGCGTAGTGGTACATTAATTATGGTGGATGATGAGCGTATGCCTTTAAAAGAAGGTGAAGTTCCACAAATGAAATCGGTTCGTTTCCGTACTTTGGGGTGTTACCCATTGACAGGTGCGGTGGAGTCGACAGCTAACACCTTGCCAGAAATTATCCAAGAAATGTTGCTTGCAACGAGTTCTGAGCGCCAAGGTCGAATGATTGACCATGATGAAGCGGGCTCGATGGAAAAGAAAAAGCAAGAAGGTTACTTCTAGAATCTCTCTGCCGCAGCAGTGCTGCTCCTCTCTTTGTAAAAGAGAGGAGTCATCCTCCTTTTTCAAAGGGGGAACGAGGGGGATTCAAATACACCGATTTCAACATATTTGTGGAGCTATGAGCCATGTCTCATCAATCAGATTTGATTAGCCAAGATATCTTGGGTTATTTAAAACAACACGAAAATAAAGACTTATTACGCTTTTTGACTTGCGGTAACGTAGATGATGGTAAATCAACTTTAATTGGTCGTTTACTTTACGATTCAAAATTGATTTATGAAGATCAATTGCAAGCCGTTACACGTGACTCTAAAAAAGTCGGTACAACAGGGGATGCACCTGACTTAGCGCTACTTGTAGATGGTTTACAAGCAGAGCGTGAGCAAGGTATTACGATTGATGTAGCTTACCGTTATTTCTCTACAGAAAAACGTAAGTTTATTATTGCCGACACTCCGGGGCATGAACAATACACACGTAACATGGCTACAGGTGCGTCTACGTGTGATCTTGCGATCATTTTAATTGATGCGCGTTACGGTGTTCAGACACAAACACGTCGTCATACGTATATTGCAAGCTTACTTGGTATTAAGAACATTATTGTTGCGATCAACAAAATGGACTTGGTTGAATTCTCTGAAGCACGATTCAATGAGATTCAAACTGAATATGCAGGCTTTGTTGCACAATTGGGTGACCGTAAACCATCTAACATCATCTTTACGCCGATTTCTGCGTTAAATGGTGATAACGTTGTAAACAAATCACCAAATACGCCTTGGTACACAGGCGAAACTTTGATGGGTACGCTTGAATCTGTAGAGATTAATCGTACTTCAGCTAAAGCTGACTTCCGCTTCCCTGTACAGTATGTGAACCGTCCTAACCTCGATTTCCGTGGTTTCTGCGGTACGATCGCCCTAGGTGATATCAACGTTGGAGATACGATTACTGCGTTGCCATCAGGTAAATCATCTACAGTTAAAGAAATCGTTACTTTTGATGGTAACTTAGAACGTGCAGTTGCTGGTCAAGCAGTGACATTAACGTTAAACGACGAGATTGATATTTCTCGTGGTAACGTACTTGTACGTGCAGACCAAGAAGTACCGGCAATTTCTCGTTCTGTTCAAGCGACTGTTGTATGGATGGCTGACCAACCGCTTGCGATTGGTAAGTTATATAACGTGAAGATTGGTACGCAAACTGTTCCTGCTAAGGTAACAGCAATTAACTTCCGTACAAACGTAAATACGCTTGAAAAAGTTCAAGTTGAAAACTTAGAGCTGAATGCGATTGCGAATGTAACGATTGAATTTGATGCACCAGTCGTATTTGACCGTTATCAAGATAGCCGTTACACAGGTTCATTTATCTTTATTGACCGCTTAAGCAACGTTACAGTTGGTGCAGGTATGGTTGAAGAGGCAGTTGAGTGGACTGCACATAATGAGCCTGTAACATCAGAAGCACGTGCGGCGCGTTTGGGTCAAAAGCCTGCTGCGGTAACTGTATCAAATGCTGCAATTGTGAATGCACAAGTATTAGAAAGCTTATTGATCCAACAAGGTGTTGTCGCGATTGCTAAAGCGGGCTTAACTGCTGAAAACGTTGCATTATTACGTGAAACTGGTGTGGTAGTGATTACCGATACTGCAACAGGTACGGATGCAAGTTTTGAAGTAGAAGCTGCTGAAGAATTGGCTGAGAAGATTCTGGAATTGGTTCGTCTTTAAGAGTGACTGATTTAAAAAAACCCGCCTGATGGCGGGTTTTTTTATTTAAAATTCAATAACGACCACACTAGCCCTAATGAGCTAAGATAGAATGAACATTATCAATAAATTCGAGATATGATGAAAATAGTAGCGTATTTGCTTTTGATGCTCTTAACGGCATGTGTTAATGCTCCGATACAACAAAAACACCCTAGTAAAGCTTGTTTAGAATACCAACAAATGATGACAGCGCCTATGCCTAGAGAAGCTATGCAAAAACTGCAAAAAAAATGCTTCGAATCTAAAGAATAGAGATTAACGGTAAAATTGGACTAAAAACTTAAAACATTTTCGTAGAGTAGAAAAGCTAAAAAATAAAATCATCGTTTAAAGTTAAATATTTTTTTATTGCTCATGAGTCTTGATTAAGATGGAAACTAATCCATTCTATTTAATATACATTTACTAAGAAAAATTATTAAATCATGCCTCAAGGTTCAAAATTTTAACGATATTGGATTAGTTTTGTGTGCTTGAAACTTGAAAAATATAGGAATAGTGATTGCATTGGTGCTAAATTAAATGAGATGAAATGATTAGGCGCTACAATGAATAAAGCACTCCCAAAATTTCACCCCAAACATCTCAATTGGCTGATGCCGTTAATTTTGTCATGTTTGATGAGTGGTTCAATTTCTTTAATTAATATTGTAATGAATCGTGGATTTTTTGATGGGATCTGGGTGGTCTGGATAAAGACGTGGGCAATGTCTTGGTTAATCGCATTTCCATTGATCTTAATATTTTTACCTGTGGTAAGAAAAATCTTAATGCATTTTGTAAAAACTATGCCATAGCCCTTGAATGAAAGGTTTGATTAGCATTTAAAACAACAATTATAAAATTCTATGATCTTGCAACTGTTAAAAAATCGGGATAATTTTGCAAGTCGATAAAAATTACAACCTAAGGATTGGCATGACATATAACTCAGTGTTCAAGGAAAACTTATTTCAGAATCAGGTCATCATTGTGACAGGAGGTGGTTCTGGTATTGGACGTTGTACAGCTCATGAGCTTGCATCATTGGATGCACAAGTGATTATTACAGGGCGTACCCAAGAAAAACTCGATAAAGTTGTTGCTGAAATCATGGAAGATGGTGGCAGAGCCTATGGCATCGCTTGTGATAATCGTGATGAAGCACAAGTAAAAGCCATGATTAGCGAAGTAATTGAAAAATTCGGACGAGTTGATGGCTTGGTGAATAATGCAGGCGGACAATTTCCAGCGCATTTAGAAAAAATCTCAGCCAATGGATTTGATGCTGTCATTCGAAACAATCTACACGCTACATTCTATCTTATGCGCGAAGCTTACAATCAGTGGATGAATAAGCATGGTGGAAGTATTGTCAACATGACTGCTGATATGTGGGGAGGTATGCCGAATATGGGACATTCAGGCGCAGCTCGTGCAGGGGTCGATAATCTGACCAAGACAGCTGCTGTCGAATGGGGGAAATCAGGAGTTCGCGTGAACGCCGTAGCACCTGGATGGATTTTGTCATCAGGTATGGATACATATACTGGTGAAATGGCTGAAAAAGTGATTCCAAGTATGGCGGAGAAAGTTCCTTTGCAACGCATGGGAACGGAAGCTGAGGTGTCATCAGCGATCGTCTATTTATTGTCTGAAGCATCTAAATTTATATCGGGTGTCACGATACGGATTGATGGCGCAGCTTCTCAAGGCACACGTATATTTCCATTAAGCCCGGCTGAGAATAATCAAGCCTATGATGGATTTCACCGTTCTTTTTTACCCGAAGTGATCCAAAATTTAAAAAAATAAGAAATGCCCAATTGAAGCTTTAAACTTAACAATTGGGCATGTAAATTTAAAGTTTCTTACTGAATCGTGACTGTGACAGGTTTACCGTACAGGGTGTAGCTATAATTCGGCACAATCGTGTATTGATAGCTCGGCATGACATAGGCTTTGCCTTGTTCACTAAACGTAATCGACTGACCATTTTTACTATATTTGGCAGAACCAGGCAGAACAATCATTGAATTAAAGTTTTGTGCTGAAGCCTTACCTATCTGAGTAACTTTTTCTCCACTAAAAACAACAGGCTGTCCTACTTTCGCAGTAATTTGACCTGGAGTATTGATCTTGACGACTAAATCAGAAGATTCATGAGCATAATCGGTGGTTAAGCCATGTGTTCCTTGTACATACATACGATTAAAATCATCTTTATTGGTACGGAATGTCCAAGGCCAGAAAGTTACGCCACGTAAGCTCGCCATTGACATTAACTCTTTGCTTAATCCTGCAAAAGACGGGTTAAATGTAGAAGAATATTTTTGAGTCGCGTCTAATATTCGACGTGTGTTTACAATATTGCTTTGTGCGTTCGGCGTACTCGTTAAGAAGCCTGTAGAAACACCCGGTAAGGTATTTTTCATCTGTAAGATTTGATCACCATTAAAACTAATAACAATCGATTGATCATAGGCATTATGCTTATCTAAAAGCTCTTTAATCTTCGCTACAATTTCAGGCTTAGCACTTTTAATTTCGATGAAATTGGTCACATGGGGGTATTTTTTGACTGCAGCCAAAACCTCATCCATGGTTGGAACTGGGCGACCATTGGGAATCGTACGTAACTGACGAATTTCAGCTAAGGTCAGATCTTCAGTGTTTCTGCTATCACCTGTGGTACGTTTTAGCGTCCCGTCATGCATCAAGAAAACATGACCATCTTTCGATAGATAAACATCATATTCAACTGCATCAGCACCTACCTCAATAGCTTTGATTGTTCCTTCTAAAGTATTTTCATCCTCTAAAGCTGGAATACCACGATGGCCTGTGATGAGGGGTTTTCTTAACAAGGTATTCGGTGCCATCTGCTTCATAATGTTTTGGAAAACATCTGGCTGTTGAGTATAGATCCCATTAATCCCTGTGCTTAAAATATCAGCCGCTTTGAATGCATCAATGCTTTCTTTTTTATCTGGATGAAGTGTGCTTGCCCAAGGTGTAATCAATAAGCGTTGTAGATGAGATACGACTTCGGATTGCACTAAGTGCGGCGGTAAAATGACAATTTTTGATAAAGAAGAATTGGTATTATGAGCAATTTTTACAATATCTGATTTACTATTGGTTAAACCAGATTGTTTTGAATAGTCGAGTGCTGTACGCAATACAGGGATTTCAACACGAGCTTTACGTAAGAGTTCAGGCTGATCCGACACCAAGGTGATATCAGCGAGATCATAGTTTTCTGTCAACGTTTTCAGATTACGAATTGTTTTTTCTGAATTGATCGTTAATAGCGGAATATGACGTCGTGTTGAATCATTTAAATAATCTTTTAAATGAGTAATTTTCTTTTGATCTTGGTTAAGAAGATTGAGTTGCTCATCCAGTTGATAGGCAACATGAGTTGCTAATGGAGCTGAGTTCAGTGTAGTTGCGCCAGCAGGCTGAGCGAGTGCTGGTGCCATAGAGACTGGCAATTGCTGATCGATTAGATCTGTAACTCGATTAGACTCTGGTAGGGCTTCGAGTTGCTCAGTCACTTTAATTGAATCTACACGCATCAAAGCGCCAGCTGCAGAAATGCCAATGCCACCCTGATTTAAATTGTAAGGTAGCGTGCTATCGAGTACGAGTTCATCATTAATATAATGGCGTACGCGTTGGCCATGTACGATGACTGTTGCTTTGTAGGTTTTATTTAACTCAAAATTCTCTTTATATGCAGATTTCTGTAAAACATTCCATGTGTTGTTAGGTTGACGCATAGAAAGTTCAAGACCACTTGCAGCGGTTGCATCAACACGAAATGCGAATTGGTAATACGGCGTAAAAGCTGGATCAGCATATTGATCAGCGGCACGATAGATGATGCTACCCCAACGCCCGCCATTGTTATTTTCTAAGAAAGCAAAATCCATATCGATACGATAATTACGATGTTGCTGTAGTTCGGTTGGCAACATGATGGTCGTCATTTGTGTATCGTGCGCCGTACCATTGATGAGTAGTGCTCCATCTTTAACTTCAATATTACCTGGATTGCTACTAAGTTGAGTCCAATTGTTTGGAATAGTAGTTAAAGCATTGAAATTTTCTTCAAAAAGTATTTCGGGTACAGGTACTTCAATGTCTGGTGTTTCTGGTTCAGGAGATGGATTAGGATTTTCCGTTTGATCTGGATTTGATACAGAATTTTTTTGATCATCATCGGAGCAAGCCGTTAAGCTTAATGTTAATAATATTGCTGACGTCAGTGTTGTAAATTTCATCATTAAAAAGTACTCGAAAAGTATGTCCCTAAGCGAGACACAATCTAAGTACATAAAATGACAATTCTATGGATTTGTCATAAAGTAAAAAAAATATTACATATTAAATATTTATGAAATTCATCAGTTTTAAATACTGTCGTGTTTAAGCGGTGAACATCATTAAAAGTCCAGTTGAAATCTTATGAAAAGATAAGGGAAAATGCGATTTTCAAAAAAAACCAACTCAGCGAACTGAATTGGTCTTCGAATATCAATGTGGATTTTTTATTGAATGGTCACAGTCACGGGTTTTGCATAGATGGTATAGGTGAAATTGGGTGCTATGGTGTATTGGTAGCTTGGCATGACATAGGCAGTACCACGTTCACTAAAACTCACAGATTGACCATTTAGACTATATTTTGCAGAGCCTGGTAGTACGAGCATCGTATTGAAGCTTTGGTAACTAGATTGACCCAGTTGCGTTAATTTTTGCCCAGTGATTTGTAAAGGTTGACCAACAGTTGCTGATATTTGTCGTGAAGTTTCAATTTTGACCACAAAATTTGATGCATCTTGTGCATAATCTGTGGTCAACCCATGTGTACCTTGAATGTACATACGATAGAAATCATTTTTTATTAAACGGAACGTCCAAGGCCAGAAGGTTACACCACGTAAACTTGCCAGATACATGACGTCCTGATTCAAACCACTATAATTCGGATTAAATGTTGAAGAAAATTGTCGTGTTGTTTCCAAAATTCTTCGAACGTTTAGAAAAGTAGTTTGTTCCTTTGGTGGATATACCAATAAACCCGTTGATACACCTTTTAGAGTGTTCTTCATTTCAAGAATTTGTTGCCCATCAAAACTTATGACAATCACTTGACCATATGCATCATATTTATCAAGTAAATCTTTAATTTTTGAAATTATTTCGGGTTTTGCACTCTTAATCTCGATAAAATTGGTGACATGTGGGTATTTTTCAACTACTGCAGCCAATACTTCATCCATCGTCGGTATGGCAAGTCGCTGCCCGGTCGTTTTAAGTTTACGAACCTCTTCGAGCGTCATGTTCTCAATATTTTTTGCGATACCCGTTGTGCGTAAAACCGATTTATCATGCATTAAAACGACATGGTCATCTTTCGTCAGATAGACATCATATTCCACGGCATCAGCGCCAACTTCTATCGCTTTAAGAATACCTTCAAGGGTATTTTCATCAACTTGAGATGGAATTCCACGATGACCTGTAATGAGCGGTTTACGAAGTAGGGTGTTGGGCGCCATTGAGCGCATGATGGAATGAAATAATTCAGGCTGAAGCGTATAAATGCCATTCACTCCTGTCGTTAATATCTCAGCAGCTTGATAGGCATCAAGTTTAGGACTGGTCTGTCCAGAAGTATTGTGGGTAAAACCTGCCCAAGGTGTGATCAATAAACGTTGCAAGTGTGCAACCAGATGAGATTGAACCAAATGGGCTGGTAAAATCACAATTTTAGAAAGTGATGTATTGGTTGCCTGTGCAATTTTCACAACACTATTTTGATCTGAAATCAAATTGTACTTTTCAGACCAATCCAATGCTGTACGGATTTCTGGAATCTCCACACGCGCTTTTCTTAATAGATATGGATCATCAGAGACTAGCGTGACATCACTAAAATCATAATCTGAAGACAAAGATCTTAATTCAGCCAGTGTGTTTTCAGAGTCGATATGCAGAAGAGGAAGTGTTCTTTTTGTTTGATCAGAAAGAAGACTTCTGAGGTGCATCGAGGCCTTATTGTCGAAATCTTTTAAAAATAATTGTTCATCAAGTTGGTACGCAATATAAGTGGCGGTATGAGCGTTATCATTTGTTGATGAGTCGGCTGGTTGTGCTAAAGCGGGCGCCATTGCAACTGGATATTTGTGATCAATGACATCTGTGATCCGATCTTGAGTAGGGAGAGTATCAAGTTGTTCAATCACCCGTATTGTGTTGACCTTCATCAGCAATCCTGCTGCTGAAAGTCCAATGGCACCTTGGTTTAGGTTGGTGGGTAATTCACCATCAAAAACCAATTGATCATTTAAGTAATGACGAACACGTTGATTATGAACAACAACTGTAGCCTTATAAGGCGTATTTAGAGCGATGTTTGATTCAAATTTGGATGTATTGATGACATTCCATGTGTTATTCGAACGTCTAAGTGCGAGTTCTAGACCATTATAAGCAGATGCATCTGCACGAATAGCAAATTGGTAGTATGGTGTATATTCAGGTTGAGCAAACACATCTGAAGCTCTATAAATAATACTTCCCCAACGAGTACCGTTATTACGCTCAAGGTATTCAAATTCTAACTCAATTTTATAGTTGCGAAGCTTTTGAAAATCCGAACTTAACATGATGGTGGTGGGTTTGGTTAAATCTTTGCGACCATCAATCAGTAAGGCACCCTCTTTAAATTGAATGCTACCTGGATTTGAAGGCAGAATATTCCAATCAGAAGGTATTGAATAAAGTTCAGTAAAATCCAGATTTAAATAAGTGTTTGGTTGTGGAACATTGATCGGTGTTTCAGGTTCGAGATCTGGTGGTAGGGGTGGTTTTGGATCTTCAGGCTGAATTGGTATGGTTGGCTCAGGAGTATTTGGTAAGGTTGATTTAGCTTGATCTTCCCCAGAGCATCCTGCTAAACCGAGCATGAGCGATAGTGTGACAACTAGAGTCTGCTTTTTCATTTTAAAATTCTCGAGTGTACGATCCATGACGACCTTAAAATCTATGAAATTAAGGTTACAATTCCTTTGTAAATCAGAAAAATACGAAGCTTTGTTTATATTATTGAGTTATTTTAATATTCGTGTCTGAGGCAAGGTTCAAAATAAAAGATTTAAAACTTGCCATCCACCAATAATGACACGAATGATCCCCAAAGCGACGAACAATATCATTTCAAAAAAACAGAAAACTAAAAAAGTCCAACCTGCTGCACCATCCACTTTGCTCGCATCGTATTCAATGTATAGCAATAACAACACCAGCCCAATTTGGAAGTAGATCATCGCAATTACTGCTGAATCCCATGGAAAACTTAACAAAAAAGTCCAACAGATGATGACCAAGGCAGCAAAACTGCATGGCAAAATAAATTGCAGCAAGTAACGCATATTATTTTCCCCAAAAAATAATGATTCGTTTTCATCCTTATACATAAGTAATACAGGACTTTATCAATGCGATCAACTATGATGAAATTGATTGAAATGAATGAAAAGTATTGTAAATAAAGGATTTGATTATGGCACAAAGCATGCAACATGTGATCATTACTGAACCAGGCGGCGTTGAGAAGTTGGCTTATGAAACGGTTGATATTCCGCAACCTAAAGACAATGAAGTCTTGGTGAAAGTACATGCTTTCGGCATTAACCGTCCTGATATTTTACAGCGCCAAGGTTTATATCCAATGCCTAAAGGGGTCACACCTGTACCTGGGTTAGAGGTATCAGGGGAAGTCGTTGCAGTAGGGGCTGAGGTAAACGCCTATCAGGTGGGGGATCAAGTGTGTGGACTCACCAATGGTGGTGGTTATGCGGAATACTGTGTGGTGCCTGAATCTCAGCTGATTAATATTCCTGCAGGGGTGAGTCATATTCAAGCTGCTGCAATTCCAGAAACATTTTTTACCGTTTGGGCGAATATTTTTCAAATGGGCAAAGCTAAAGCGGGGGAAACGGCTTTAATCCATGGCGGAACCAGTGGGATTGGAACAACAGCATTAATGTTGTGTAAAGCATTTGGCTTAAAAACTTTTGCGACTGTTGGCTCAGATGAGAAAGTAAAAGCAATTCAAGATTTGACGCATGCAATTAATTATAAAACGGAAGACTTTGAACAGGTCATTCAGCAAGCGACGGAAGAAAATGGCGTAGATATTGTCTTAGATATGGTTGGAGCGCCTTATTTAGCCCAAAACTTGAATGTATTACGTCGTGATGGGCGTTTGGTTTATATCGCATTTCTTGGAGGAGCTAAAGCTGACGGCGTAAAATTAGGTCAAATCATGATGAAGCGTTTAACCATTACTGGCTCAACCATGCGTGCACGTACCACAGCAGAAAAAGCCAAAATCGCTCAAGATTTAAAGACACATGTTGCGCCGTTATGGGCAAAAGGTGAATGTCTACCGATGATTTATAAAACTTTTAATTTTGATGAGATTCAAGCGGCTCATTTGGCAATGGATGCAGGTGATCACATTGGTAAAATTGTGGTGAAAGTCTTGGATTAATCTCAACCACCTATGTTCGATTGAGTCAGCGCTGAGGATGAATAATCTGCTTCGTCCCAACAGACTTTAGATTATTCATCTGCTAACCAATTCTTAGACTGTTCATTGCTTGCGTCCAATCTTGGCAAGAACAGCGCGGACAATCTTGAAGTGGTTGTTGAAGTTCAGTACAGAATCCACAATGTGTACACGCATATATTACGCTAGGTTTTACCTTGTATATTGATTGAGCTTGATCTGGAAAAATTGGTAAGCCATATTTAACTTGCTCATCGGGATAAAACAAAATACTGAAATTCCCATCGGACTCTAATAGACCGACTCGAATTTGACCTAAATGCTCAACGGATTGACGACGCATTTCCGAAAAGAACTCATCATGCGACATATTACCTCGCTTGAATGCTTCAAGGACGAGCATGCCATCTTTTACGATGTAACAGGATTTACCTTCGACTAAGTCTTCGAAAGGCTGATATTTCATCATTAACCACGTTGTGGTGCGGTAAAGCAAGATGATCACACTCATGACGACTACGGCTTGAATTAAGGGTAAATCCTCCGTAAACATTGGATCTCCAGCAATCGATCCAAGACAAAGAATAATGGCAACTTCAAAGATGGAGAGTTGTCTAACCCCTCGCTTGCCAGTCAAACGAAGAAAAAGAATGATGAGTAAATACATCACCACACATCGGATTAAAATTTCGAAAACAAATACCCATGTGGTGTCGTAAAAAAAGATAGAAGCAAAATCCATTTGTTCCTCAATTTTCTAGGTGATTCTACTTAAGCTATCAAGCGCCAAAAAAAAGAAATACAGAATTATTGTCGAATTATTATGACTTTATGTAGATGTGGTGCGTGACTTGAATATTAAATCATGTTGTTTAAAAGATAGGGAGTGGAATTACAGTTGTTAATGTTAATCAGGATTTTGAATATATGGGATAAGGTTGGCATTTTTTATTCATTACGATGATCCGAAATGTTTGTTATGTATTTGTAATATTCTGTTATATTCTTATGGTTGCATGTTTCGGTGTTTAACCAAGAGTTAAGGTGTATTTTGGATTCATTCCGTAATCGCGTTCTGTTCATATTTGCTGGATTAACCATTATCCTTGGGATATGCGTATCGCTGTATATTGGAAATATCGCATCTCAGCACTTGGCTAAAGCCAGTGGACAGACCCTACATGTCGCAGCAAAAAATATCAGTAATGCCTTGGCAGCTTCTCTTGCCGAACGCGAGCGCGAAATGGTGCTGCTCAGCCAATCTCCATTCTTTTCAGAAGCAAGTCTAGATGATCCACGTGTTCGTACACGCTTGGAACAAGTCAAAAATGCGTATGTCTATTATGCTTGGATGGGGGTAACAGATTTAAACGGTGATGTTCAAATTGCTGCGGATGGTATTCTTGAAGGTGAAAACGTTTCTTCACGGCCATGGTTTAAGGCAGGTTTACAGGGTACATACTTAGGTGATGTGCATGAAGCTGTGTTATTGGCAAAAAAAATTCAAGCTTTAAATCCTCATGAGCCGATGCGTTTTATTGATTTCGCAACACCAATCTATGATCCAAATACTCAAAAATTAAAAGGAGTGTTAGCTGCACATGCAGATTGGGAGTGGGCACGTCATATTCTCAATAAAGCATTATCTCAAACAGCATCTCAGCGTGGCATAGAAGTCTTTATCTTAAACAAACAGGGTGAACTGCTGTATCCATTTAAAAGTATTGGACGAGTCAAGCCACCTCAACTTAAAGTCAACGATGCACTTTATTATATTGATGATTGGAATGAAGGGCAGGATTTCTTAACCGCAAATATTGCGGTGGAGTCCGAGACTAAAAGTGATATTGGTTGGCATGTGGTAATTCGTCAACCTTTGGCGATTGCTTTGGCAGATATGCGTGATTTGCAGTTCAAAATCTTCCTGATTGGTTTATTCGTCTCGCTGTTTATCTTTTATGTGATTTATCAACTTGCCAATAAATTGAGCAGACCCATTGAGGCTTTAGCTAAATCGGCTTATGCGGTCGAACAGGGAGACGTGCATACGGCATTTCATAGTCAAAGCAGCATCCGTGAAATCCAAGGATTATCACATTCTCTACAAAGCATGACGCAAACCTTATTGGAACAGAAACAACAATTGCTTGAGGCAAACCAATCTCTAGAGCGTAAGGTTCAAGAGCGCACTCGAGCACTTGAATTGGCTAATCTTGAGTTGATTCGATTGTCACGACATGACGCATTAACAGGTTTACACAATCGCCGTGCTTTAAACGAACAACTTGAATACTTGTTTGGTCAACATAAAAGAAATCAAATTGGCTATGCAGCACTTATATTGGATGTCGATTATTTTAAGCAAGTCAACGATCAATATGGTCATGATCAAGGGGATCAAGTGTTACAACAAGTAGCAAAAATCCTTGATCAAGCAACGCGTGAAACCGATTTTGTGGCACGTTATGGTGGTGAAGAATTTGTAATTTTATTGCCTGCAACACATCTGATGGGTGCGCAAGTTTTGGCAGAGAAAATTCGTACATTGGTGGAACAAGCTGTTATTTTGGCAGAGAAAACTTTGACCGTCAGTATTGGTGTCAGTGTGACTGATCTCAACGATGCTGATGCTTATGCCATTCTTAAACGAGCAGATCGACATCTTTATCAAGCAAAAGCCAATGGTCGAAATCAAACTGTGATCGATGCTTAAAATAAAGCATCCACATTTTGTTAAACTCAGTATTCTCTCATTGGACTAAACACCTGACGTGACTTCATTCGAAATTCAATCCAGTTCTTCTGCACAACTTGTTCAAGATCATAAGCTACGGGTTTTGATTAATCAGATTGAGCAGCAAAAATTACAATTATCCGCATGGCAACACGCCCAAGAAGAAATTCGTACCTACACGCAGAAGAAACTTATTCCTGTCTATCGTGATGTTTATCAAGTGCTGTTTCAGCAATTACAAAGTCTATGGAATAGCCTAAGTCAAATTGATTTAAATAAGTCGTCTCAAAAGGTTGTGGAAGAGAAGTGTTTTAACTTGACCCAAATGTTGAGCAAATCAAATATGCTCAATGAAACTCAACTTGAGACAGTTGAAAAATTCCATATTTATTTCGAACAGGTGTTTGCTCAACCACGAAATAAGCAAGATAAAAAGAACAACTTCGAATCTAGTCAAGCACCAGATGCTCATGGTGAACAAAATGATTCAACGATTGATGACGATTCATTGTGGGACAAAGCGCAGTATCAACAAGCAAGGCAGCAAGCCAAACTTAAACGGCAGCAAGATAAACAAGCCGAAGCAGAAAAGTTAGTGAATCAATCCCTGAAAACAGTATATCTCAAAACAGCATCTATCATTCATCCAGACCGTGAACCGGATGAATCCAAAAAGGCTGCAAAGACGGCATTATTGCAACGTGTTAATGAAGCTTATGAACAAGAGGATTTATTCACGCTATTGAAGTTACAACTTGAAGTCGAGCAACTTCAAGTCGGTATACAGAAAGCTATTCAGCAAGATCAATTGAATTACTATCAACAAGTATTGCAAGCACAGAGTTTAACTTTAGAAAAGCAAATCCAGATATTGATTAATAGCTTAGTGTGGTCAAACAAGGCAAAAATTGAAGTACAAAAAACTCAAGGTGCTTTAAATATTCAAAAGCTCTATCAACATATTGACCAAGATGTTTCATCGTTAAAACAACAACTCAAATTGGAAAAGCAGCGTTTAATGGAAATGTCAAAAGCTTCCGGGTTAGCATTTTTGATTGAACATTCACTTCTTTGAATCCAAAACATACGAGCTATAAATAGCTGTTACTGACATCTACTCATTCCGTATTTCTCAATGGTTGATTGTCCTATTATTAAAAAATTAATATTATAATTTATATAAAATGTGTATTTTGTCGCATTTATTTGATGTATTGACCATAATATAACGATAATGCTCTAAAAACTAAAACTAGGAATAACATGAAAAGTAAAAAAGTCTCAGACATTATGATTGAAGTGTTGGAACAAGTCGGCGTAAAGCACTGTTACGGCATCGTTGGAGATACGCTTAATCACTTTACCGATTCTTTATCGCGTAGTTCTATTCAATGGATCAATGTTCGCCATGAAGAAGTAGGTGCATTTGCAGCAGGTGCAGATTCATTGATGAGTGGCAATTTAACAGTATGTGCTGGCTCATGTGGTCCTGGAAGCTTGCATTTTATTAATGGTCTGTACGAATCACACCGTAATGGTGCGCCTGTGGTTTTGATCGCAAGCCAACTTTCAACCGAACAAGCAGGCTATTTAGATTTTCCCCAATATGTCGACTTTAAAGAAATTTATAAAAGTTGTTCTGTATATTGCGAGGAGATCAAAGCAGCCAGTCAAGTCAGACATGTGATGACATTGGCCTGTCAGGCAGCACTGAATAAACGTGGCGTAGCGGTGGTCATTATGCCAACCAATATCAGCAGTCAATATATTCAGGAATCATTGGATTTCAGGGTACATCATCCGCAGCCTGAAACTACGCCTAATCCTGCTGAACTTCATCAGATTAAAAACTTCATCAATGCTCATCAAAAAGTCACGATTTATGCGGGTATTGGAGCTCAGCATGCTCACGATGAAGTGGTTGAACTTTCGAAAAAATTAAATGCACCCGTTGTGCATACCTCACGTGCGAAACATTTTATTGAATATGATAATCCTCATAATATGGGGATGAATGGTATGTATGGTAATAAAGCAGCCTTACATGCGATTAATCATAGTGAGGTATTGTTACTGCTTGGAACGGACTTTGCGTGGCCACAGTTTTATCCTAAACACGCGAAGATTATTCAAATCGATGTCGATGCTACTCATTTAGGTCGTCGCTATCCTATAGATTTTGGTGCTGTTGGACATATTGCACCAACGCTGCGTGCATTAATCCCTTTAGTTGAAAACAAGCAGAACCAACACTTTATTCAAGAGTGCTTAGATTTAAAGAAAGTTGCAGATGCAGCTCGTTTGAAAGAAGAGCGTATAGGTAAAGATGGTTTGATCCACCCGCAATATGTGGTGGCGCTTCTCAACAAATATGCAGATGATGATGCATTTTTCACTGGAGATGCAGGCTCATCGAAACTATGGATGCTTCGTCACATCGATACCAATGGTAAGCGTAAATTGCTATGTAGTTTACTGCACGGTACGATGGCAAACTCGATGCCTCAAGCACTCGGGATTAAAAAAGCCTTTCCTGAACGTCAGGTGATTGCGCTATGTGGTGATGGTGGTCTGAGTATGCTGTTGGGTGATCTCATGACCATCGTACAGGAAAAGTTGCCGATCAAAATTGTTGTCTTTAATAACCATTCGCTCAATTTTGTAGAGCTTGAACAAAAAGTTGATGGCTTACTGGATAATTTTACCAAATTAGCGAACCCTGATTTTGGCAAAGTCGCTGAAGCGATCGGGATTTATGGCATGACTCAAAAAGATGGTCATGGTTTGGAAGCAGCTATTCAGAAATTTTTAGCTCATGATGGTCCTGCACTAATCGATATTCATACCAACCCTGTAGAGTTGGTGATGCCACCAGAACCAAAATTTGAGCAAGTGAAGGCGACTTCATTGTATGCGATGAAGGCGGTTTTAGCTGGTCGAGGAGATGAGGTAAAAGATCTAATCGTGAATAATTTTATAAAATAAAATCGTTCGTCTCTTTAATCATTTTTTATGACAGTTTCTTCAAGTACTCACGGGATATTTATATCTGCTAGGCTTGAAGAAGCTTTTTTATACCGTTAAGTAAAATTCTAATAAAGAATACAGTAAATTTACAATAAAAAATATCTTAAAAAATAAGTATTAACCCTTCATAAAATCATTTTGATCAATATCGTCATTGTTCCAAATGTTCATATTTTCTATAACTGTATTCCATTTTTGATTCTGTCATGATCAAGATGTGGAGATCATTTGATCTATGAGAAAATATCAAATAGATCAAAATAATAATGGTAAAAATCACATAAATTAATGAACAGTTCGCGTATTAAGGTTTAATGATGAGATGTTTTTTTCAAGTATTTTCACTTTCTATTCTTTCTTCAAGTGTATGGGCAGGTGCAGATTGGGATTATTACCACCCTGAACAATGGAACAAGCTAAGCCCGAACTATGCAGCTTGTTCTGGTCAGAATCAGTCACCAATTAACATTGAGCGTTCTGTAAAAGCGGATTTGAAACCATTGCAGTTTAGCTATCAAACTTTGATTCAACGTATTCATAACAATGGTCATACGGTTCAAGTCGACTTTAAAGAAGGCGGAGAGTTGATGCTGGATGGTGATCGTTTTCAACTCAAGCAGTTTCATTTGCATACCCCAAGTGAAAATAAAATCCATGGCAAACAATATCCGCTAGAAATCCATTTTGTACATGCCAATGCCAAAGGAGAGCTGGCTGTCGTGGGGATGATGTATGCACAAGGTGCAGAGAATCCGCAATTGGCAAGAATATGGAATTCATTACCGAAGCTAAAAGGGCAAACTGTTGTGTTAAAACAGCCCCAGTCTGTTAATCATTTATTGCCAAAGAATTTGAATTATTATCGTTTTAGTGGTTCACTCACTACGCCACCATGTTCTGAGGGTGTTCGCTGGCTAATTTTAAAAGAGATTCAAACAGCCTCAGCCAAGCAGATTGAGGACTTTGCCAAGTTATTGGGACATCCGAATAATCGTCCAGTTCAACCTTTAAATGGTCGAATTATTGCGGAAAATTAAGATGTAAAGCATGTGCTTTTTGGGCAGACGTCGGTCTGCTTTTTTTTTGCACTTTATAGGAGGAGTAGCTAATTAAAGGCTAAAATAGTTTTTTCTGCTTTTGATTTGTTTATGTCTTTTGATCTTAAAACTACGCCCCAAACGGTACTTGAAGTTTCACCGCAGCATTCAAAACTGAACCGTTTAATTGATGAGATTGAGCAGCAAAAGCAGTTATTACTGGCATGGAAAAATGCCAAAGATGAAATCCGTGCCTATAGTCAAAAGGCGTTGATGCCAGCCTATCGGGAGCTTTACAGCATTTTGTATGAACAAATGCAGACCCTATGGAATAGCTTAAGTTTATATGCTCTAAGCAAGTCAGATTGCACAGTGGTGGAAGATAATATTCAAACTCTTACGAAGTTACTAAAAGACTCACATTTATTGACTCAAAAGCAGCTTGATGAAGTTGATCAGATGTATGCCTATTTTGCACAGGCAGAGGCATACTCGCAGAAGAAAACAAAAAAGAAAGCGGAACAGTCTTTAGATGTGTTTGAACATGACGTCATGCAAGATGACGTTGAAGATTGGAATCGCGATCAATACCAACATGCACGTGAACAAGCCAAACTCAAACGTCTGCAAGATAAACAAGCCGAAGCCGAAAAGTTAGTGAATCAATCACTGAAAACCGTATATCTCAAAATTGCATCAATTATCCACCCTGATCGTGAGCCTGATGAATCTAAGAAAGCCGAAAAGACCGAGCTTCTACAACGTGCCAATGCAGCCTATGAACAAGAAGATTTGTTCTTTTTACTGAAACTTCAGCTTGAGGTTGAGCAAAGTAGAAATGGTTCAAATAAGGGTTTAAGTGCGGAGCAAGTGAAGTTTTTTCAGCAGGCTTTAGAAGCACAAAGCGAAGCTTTAAAACATCATATTCAAGAATTGATTGATTCGCTTGTATGGTCAAATAAAGCCAAAATTGCGGTGCAGAAGTCTAAAGGGCAACTGAATATTGAGCAGTTGTATAAGCAGATAGATGTGGATGTGTCGAACGTGAAGCAACAGCTTAAAGCGGAGAAGCAAAGATTGATGTATATGGGGAAAGAGAGTGGGTTGGAGATGTTGTTGGAGCATGGGGTGCTTTGATGCTTTTCTCCCTCTCCCTTAGGGAGAGGGCTGTATGATAATAAATTTATTCTGAAATAGTATTCGACTTTAAATCATCCAAAAACTCAGTGTGCTTAAGGTTCTTTAAAGCTCTGTTAATAAAATCGATCAGTCCATTCGTGCTTCTTGAGGAAATTTTATCTGATAACTTATCCCAGTTATATGAGACATAGTTTTCATAAAATTGCTGATAGAACTGAGTGCTTACTTCGATTTTCCATCCATATTGCTTACCGAAATTATATAAGCACCAAAATTCTCTAATTTTTTCAATACTATACTTTTGTAAGAATTTTTTATTTTCTATTTCTAGATCATTTGGTTTAAGGATAAGTTCCAAAAGTTTTGAGCTTGGAATTATTCCAAACTCATCATCTGATTCATCAAATTTTACTCCACTGATAATAGTGCGAATTTCTTGTATAGTTAGGTATAAAAGATCGACTTTAGGGGAAATATTCAATCTTTCATATTTAAATTCGAAAGGTAGTGCATTAGCTTGAGGGATTGTTCGATAATTCAAGAAATATTTACAAAAATAATTATCAAATTCTTCAAAGCAGGAAAATTCTTTACTATGACGACCATCATACGTGGATTTATGTCTTCCATAGGGGGAGTCATCTTTCACAAATAAGAAACTGCCTTTATGAACAACGGTTATTCTTGATGATGAGTCTGGCAGAGGTTGTTCTTCGAATAAATTATACTCCCAATGCTTGGCATCAGTAATGAATTCATTATTGATCACTGTGTATTCAGTAACTTCAGACTGAGAGTAATACTCAATGTTGGGTATTATTTCAGTTTCTAAATATATGTAGTTATTTCTAATATCTGCTGAGAAATTTCGATAAACTAACCTTTTAGGCTTAATCCATGTTTTAAAACCACTCATATTGATAACAATAAATTTTTTTCTTTTTACTTCAATAAATTCAATACCATGAATATCAAGTCCACCACCATCAGGGAAAAATGCATGATGCAAATCAGGTTCAAAGCTGTAAAATGTATTTAGAAAATGATATATAGCATGTATATCTGTAAGCTCAATTTTAGAAGCTTGATAAGGATTTAATTTGTTGCATACATCTTCCCATTTACCATCTATGTATTTGGAATATTTTTTCAGTGATTCTTCGACTTGACTTAGTATATGAATGATTTCTTCTAAAGTTATTCGTTCTGATGGGTTGGTTTTAGTACATCTTTCTATAATAGTGTGAATGTTAGTCAGAATAATTTTTTCTTTAGATAAAATCTGTTCTAGTTTTTCTCTTTGAGAAATAGAGTATTCACCATCAAATCCATGTTCATCTTGAGTTAAAATCATCCAAATTGTTACGCCAAGAGAATAGATATCGGATTTTTTATAATCTTCTATTTCTAAGTCTTTACCTGTTTTTCGCATTTCAGGGGCAATTGTTTGGTAGTTCCCCATACGTGTTCCATGACGAGTAATCCCTTTAGTTTCCTGTGGGTCTGTCACTAGACCGAAATCTGCCAAATATAATACATTATCTAGAAATAGAAGGTTATTGGGCTTTATATCACGGTGACAGTAACCATTAGCATGTAAGCATCTAATATCATTACATAGTTTAATAAGGAGCTGAATTTTTTGTAAAAATGCTGTTTCAGCAATTCCTTTATCAAATGTTTTTGCTAGAGGTAATCGTACCCAAGAGAAATCATTCTCATTTAATGAATAATCAAAAATAGGCAATACACTATATTTACCTTGAGAGCGATATAGAGTGGTATGGACTTCAAATTCTCTTTTTAATCGTTGAAAATCAATTTGACGATTAGTAGTAGCAGGTAAAAACTTAAATACACATACATTAGATGGATTAGCTTCGTCATAAGCTGTCCAGATCAATCCATTTCCACCAGAGTTAATTTGTTCTATCAATACCCATTGAATGGCATTCGATTCAATTATTTTATTTTTTCTTGGTTTTAAAGTCATAAAAAATCCCCTCACTAGGAGGGGATTTTATATCAAACTAACAACACCTTACAGCGCCGCAATTTGCTCCATATTCGCTTTAATTTTCGCTAACTGATCAGCAAACTCAGCAAGTTTTACTTTCTCGCCTTCAACCACAGCAGCAGGTGCTTTCGCCACAAAACCTTCGTTAGAAAGTTTGTTGGCAATTTGGTCATGCTGTTTCTGAACTTTGTCTAAGTCTTTTTGCAAACGACCCAATTCCGCTTTAGGGTCAATTAAGCCCTTCATTGGAACGAATACAGATACATGACCTACAACAGAAGAAGATGACAATGGCGGTTGTTCAGCATCGCTTAGGAAGGTAATGCTTTCAACTTTAGCCAATGCTTTAAACAACGGTTCAATACGTGCGATTTGCGCTTTCTCGCTATCCGTCGTGTTTTGAAGCAGAACAGGCAACAAGCGAGCATTACCTAAGCCCATCTCACCACGGATATTACGTACCGCCCCAATCAAACCTTGCAGCCATTGCATATCTGCTTCAGCTTGTTCATTGATAAGCGCTTGGTCAGCAACAGGGTACTGTGCAAGCATAATTGTTTCGCCAACGATGTTCAGTTTTGGCGCAAGTGTCTGCCAGATTTCTTCTGTTAAGTACGGCATCAACGGATGAGCCAAACGTAAAGACGCTTCCATTACTGAAAGAAGCACACGACGTACTTCAGCTTTACGCTCAACCGATACGTTTTCATCATTTAGAACAGGTTTCGTCAGCTCGACATACCAGTCACAGTATTCATTCCAAATGAACTCGTAAATTGCTTGTGCAGCCAAGTCTAAACGATACGTTGCAAATGCTGTTTGCACTGCTTGTTCAGCTTTTTGTAGACGGCTTACGATCCATTGTTCAGGCAATTCCCAAAGGTCTTGACGCACCTCTTGACCAATCACTTGCTCTTCACAGTTCATCATCACGAAACGGGTAGCGTTCCAGATTTTATTCGCAAAGTTACGGTAACCTTCAACACGTTTCATGTCGAATTTAATGTCACGACCCGTGTTTGCAAGCGCACAGAATGTGAAACGAACTGCGTCTGTACCGTAAGATTGAATACCTTCTGGGAATTCTTTACGGGTTGATTTTTCAATCTTCGCTGCTTGTTTCGGGTTCATCAAACCTGTTGTACGTTTTTGTACTAAAGTTTCAAGATCAACACCGTCAATCAAATCTAGTGGATCAAGCACGTTGCCCTTAGATTTAGACATTTTCTGACCTTCACCATCACGTACCAAACCGTGTACATACACAGTTTTGAACGGCACTTGTGGCGTACCATCTTCATTTTTCATGAAGTGCATCGTAAGCATAATCATACGAGCAACCCAGAAGAAGATGATGTCAAAACCAGTCACCAATACATCAGTAGGGTGGAAGGTATTTAAGAAATAGTTTTCTTTATCTTTCGCTTCGTCACCTGTCCAACCTAAAGTTGAGAATGTCCAAAGACCCGATGAGAACCATGTATCAAGTACATCTTCATCTTGATCTAATTGAACATCGGCAGGAATGTTGTTTTTCTCACGAACTTCAGCTTCATTGCGACCAACGTAAACATTGCCTTCCGCATCGTACCAAGCAGGGATACGGTGACCCCACCACAATTGACGAGAGATACACCAATCTTGAATGTTGTTCATCCAAGCCATGTACATGTTGCTGTACTGCTCAGGTACGAACTTGATACGGCCATCTTTTACGGCTTTGATTGCAGGTTCAGCAAGCGGTGCAATCTTCACGTACCATTGGTCTGTTAATAACGGCTCAACGATTACACCTGAACGGTCACCGCGAGGTGGCTTCAATGTGTACGGTTGAATTTGGTCTAACCAGCCTTCAGCTTCCGCTTGCTCTACTAACTTTTTACGCGCTTCAAAACGCTCTAAACCAATATAGTCCGCAGGTGCAGGAATGGTTTTAGAAATTTGCTCGCCCGCTTTTGCGATATATTCAAACTCAGCCAACACTTCAGCATTTTTGTTGAAGATGTTGATGATTGGCAATTCGCAACGTTTACCTACTTCATAGTCATTGAAGTCATGTGCAGGGGTGATTTTTACACAGCCTGTACCGAATTCTTTGTCAACATATTCATCTTTAACGATTGGAACAGCACGACCTGTGATTGGTAGGATAATGTTTTGACCAACTAAAGCTGCATAGCGTTCATCATCAAGCGCAACAGCAACCGCTGTATCACCTAATAATGTTTCAGGACGAGTCGTTGCCACAACGATATGATCTTTACCATCGTGCGTGCGAAGTGACTTATCTTCAAAGAAGTATTTGAAGTGCCACAATGAACCTTGTTCTTCTTTATCAGACTCAACTTCAAGGTCAGAAAGCGCAGTTTGGAGTTTTGGATCCCAGTTAACAAGGCGTTTACCACGGTAGATCAAACCATCTTCGTGAAGTTTTACAAACACTTCTTTCACAGCATTTGATAAACCTTCATCCATGGTAAAGCGTTCACGTGACCAATCAACAGACGAACCTAAACGACGAATTTGACGGGTAATATTACCGCCAGATTGTTCTTTCCATTCCCATACTTTTTCGATGAATTTCTCACGACCCAAGTCATGACGGCTTACGCCTTGCGCACCTAACTGACGCTCTACAACCATTTGCGTTGCGATACCCGCATGGTCAGTACCTGGTTGCCAAAGCGTGTTAAAACCTGACATACGCTTATGACGTGTCAAAGCATCCATGATGGCATTGTTAAAACCATGACCCATGTGCAAGCTACCAGTGACGTTTGGTGGCGGAATCATGATACAGAAAGACTCGCCTTTTTCAGACGGCTTAAAGTAACCGCGTTCTTCCCAAGTTTGGTACCATTTTTTCTCGATCTCGGTCGGATCGTAGGTTGTAGCAATATTTTGCGCTGAATCAGTCATAGTTCGAACAGATCAAAAGTAGATAAAAAATTGCATCTATTGTAGCAAAAAAAATGCATGGAGAGGCACGTTAAGCAAATGCATTCTCGTTTCAAATCCCACACAATCGAACAGTAATTGATTTTGAATAACACTAAAGCCAGCGTCAACTCGCGGAATCGGCCTGACAATAAAGGATAACAATCGCATGACCTATACTATTTCTTTGCGCTTACAACCTGAAACTTATCAGCAATATCAAACCATTCACCAAAAACTCAATACAGGAGATCGTGAAGCGCAAGCTAAAATTCTTGGAGATAATCTGTCCAAAATTGCTTGTGAGATTATTGATCAAGCCTTTGGCACACTGGTCAAAGATTCTAATGCAAAGGATCAAGACTCAGCAAAAGTATTGAAACAAGTGCAAGATGCAATCTTGAAATACATGCCTTGGTCAGTATCTTTTTTTGGTAATGATCGCTTAACGCCTATGGTGAATCATGTACAAAGTTTGATGTATGAACAAGATGGAAAATACTATATTTCATACCCAGTTGAAAAAGTTATTGTGAATGAGTTACTGGGCTGTGCAGAACGTATGCGTGAAGGTCAAAATCAATATGTTGCTCCCGGCTTAAAAGCCTTCACTAAAGTGGTTGATCAAGGCGTTACGAGCTTAATTCGTGAACCTAAAAAAATGCTGAAATTTAATATGGTGGTGGATAAAACCTTAAATGGTGTGATCAGTTTGACCACAGGATTAGGGTATAAGCGATTTGAAAATTTAAGCAAAATTCATGATGCACAAAGTATCGTGAAGTACTTTGACCATTTTTTGGTTTTTCTTGATAATGAAGGACAGCAAAAAGCAAAATTAAATGCTTAAACCATAAGGATAAAGGGAATGGCAAAGTTGGAACAGCTTGATCAGAAAGTGGTGTGGATTACAGGTGCATCATCGGGTCTTGGTAAAGCGTTGGCTGCTGAATGTGCCAGCTTAGGGGCACAGGTTATATTGACGGCTCGTCGTTTTGAAGAGCTGGAAACGGTAAGACAGTCTTTGGCACACCCAGAACGACATATTTCCATTAAAGCGGATATCACAGATGAATCACAAGTTCGTCATGCTTATGAACAAGTTCTCCAACAAAAGGGACGTATTGATTGGTTAATCAATAATGCAGGTCTATCACAACGTGCATTAATTAAAGACACGACCATGCAAACTGAACGTGCGATCATGGAAGTTGACTATTTCTCTCAAGTTTTTTTAACCAAAACGGTTTTACCGACTTTTCAGCAACAAAAGTCAGGACGAATTGCCTTTATCTCAAGTGTCGCTGGGTTATTGGGCACACAATATCGTGCGACTTATTCGGCAGCCAAAGGTGCGATTCATATGTGGGCGAATAGCTTACGTGCTGAAGTTGCGCAAGATGGTGTGGGTGTCTCGGTAATTTTCCCGGGATTCGTGAAAACCAATGTATCCTTTAACGCTTTAAACGGTGAAGGAAAGCCCCAAGGTTATCAAGATGAGGCTATTGAAAATGGTTTAGAAGCAGAGGAATTTGCTAAACAAACCGTACAGGCATTATTGAAAGGGGATGAGTATATTATCGTGGGTGGGGCAAAAGAAAAATTAGGCGTCTTTATTTCACGATTATCACCAGCAATACTGTATCGAATGATCCGAAAAATGAAAGTAAAGTAATTTTTAATGATCGTGACCCGCGTATCGATGAGAAAAATTTTATCAACTATGTCTGGTTTTCTATCTCAATGATCATGCGAGCGATAAGGGGTTTGAAGACTCCTCAAATAAAGTATAGGGCTTGAGTGACTACTACATCCCTGTAAAGAAAAAGAGAGACTTTTAGTCTCTCTTTTGTATAGCAGTTCCGTAAGCGAATACTTCAACCATTCCACCTTGAAGTCCTAAATCTGTGGTGCTGAGTCTTAACCCTAAGATTTCAGTTGCGCCCATTTTTTCAGCTTCAAGTTTAAGTCTAACAATAGCTTCACGTCTTGCACGTTCAACAATACTTTCATAACTGCGTAAGCGTCCACCAAAGAAATTTTGGATTTGCGCAAGTACAAACTTAAAATAATCATGCGAAATCACAACATTACTGCTGATCATTTGTCCATGGTTTTCAGAAGTTTTAAAACGCTGACTATCTAACTTGATATAAGCTAAGCGCGCTTCTTGTTCATCAAGTTGCTTAAGATGCTTTTGTTCATTATAGCGACCAAATCCAAATCCAATACAAAATAGGATGAGAAAGATAACCACCTGAAAAATGATACCATCCATAACGAATCCTTAAGAGGTGAATGGATCAGGAATTTTAGGTGCATTCGGTGTGACATACACAGCTGTGCCATAAACAAATAATTCGGAAGCACCTTGGGTAATATTGGAAGTCGAGAAACGAATTCCGACAATCGCATTCGCCCCTAAGCCACGCGCTTTATCAATCATACGGTTCATTGCTTCTTGACGAGACTCTTCAAGTAATTCCGTGTATGCGGTAAGTTCTCCACCGACGATATTCTTAAGTCCTGCGAGTAAATCACGTCCAACGTGTTTACTTCTGACGGTACTACCATATACCACGTCAAATTGTTGTTGAATTTGATGACCAGGTACAGATTCTAAATTACTTAACAGCATGTGATTGAAGTCGTTATAAAAAGGATAATTAATGACAAAATAACAGTATTTGGGACAATAAAAAAGCCCACCGAAGTGAGCTTTATTCAAACAAAAAATTACTTCTTGTCGTATTTTAAATCTGAGCTTGAAGGCTGATAAATCACTTGATCCGTAGTATTAGTTTTTAAGCCACCACCGAGTGATTTATAGAGCTCGATTTGGTTGTTAAGGTTCGCTTGTTCAAGCAGCAATAAACCTTGCTCAGCACTATACGATGTACGTTGCGCATCTAATACAGTTAAGAAACTGTCAATACCAGCGCGGAAGCGGGCATTTGAGAGTTTGTAGGTTGTATTGGTCGCATCAACTAAACGGCGTTGTGCAGTTAAACGTTCACCGATATTTTGACGCACTGCCAAAGCATCATTCACTTCACGGAACGCAGATTGAATTGATTTTTCATAATCAGACAATGCGATCTGTTGCTGTGTTTCAGAGACTTTAATATTGGCACGACGTGTACCCCAGTCAAAGATTGGTATATCTAGACTAGGACCAACAGACCAAACAAAAGCGCCAGACTTGAATAAATCACTTAAGTCTGTTGATGCATAACCTGCTGAACCTGTGAGGCTAATGGTTGGGAATAAACGCGCTTTTGCAGCACCGATATTCGCACCAGCCGCACTTAGCTGATATTCAGCCGCTTTAACATCTGGACGGTTGTTGAGTAGATCACTTGGCAAACCAGCCGCAAAAGCAGTGGTTGATGTCACACGTGTGATTCTCTCTTTAGGCAATAAATTGTCAGGTAGTGGTTGACCTACAAGGAGGTTTAACGCATTAACCGCTTGTGCAATTTGAGTCTTGTATTCAGCAACATCACCACGTGCCGTCTCAACAGAAACTTGAGCCTGACGAAGCGGAACTTCACTGTCGATTCCCACATCAAAACGTTTTTTGTTGAGATTGTAAGATTCAAGTTGAGCTTTTAGCGTCTGTTCAGCGAGCTTAAGATTCGCTTGCGCATATGAGTAAGCCAACCAAGCTTGAGCTGTTTGGCTAATCAAGGCAATTTGAGTGGCATCACGTGCGCTTGCAGTTGAAAGATAAGTGTCTAGGGCATTGTCTTTCAAGCTTCTAACACGACCCCAAAAATCAATTTCATAAGCCGTTAAACCTAAACCTACATTATAGGTTGTTACTGGGCTTGGCGAATTGACCGTGTCTTGTCGTAAAACACCACCACTTGCACCAATCGTAGGCAATTGATTGTTTTGGCTGATTTGAAATTGTTGACGTGCTAATTCGATATTTAGCGTCGCTTTACGAAGATCACGGTTATTTGCCAAGGCTAAATCCAAAACTTGGATTAAGCGTTGATCTACAAAAAAATCCTTATAACCTTGCTCCGCAATAGATGGACCAGAAGCATTGCCAAGATAACTTCCTGGAATATTGGCTTGAGTGACCGGTTCTGGACCACGCATGCTTTGACATGCTGTCAAAGCAAGCGCAATTGCAGATACCGCAATGCTACGACCTGTAATAGACCATACGTTTTGCATCACGAAATTTGCTCCTGTTTATTTTGTTTTGGTTTTGTTTTAAAGATACTTCGGATCCATACGTAGAACACTGGAATAAAGAAGATCCCTAAAAGTGTTGAGCTGATTACACCACCAAGTACACCATAACCCACGGAATGTTGACTTCCTGCACCTGCGCCAGAAGCGAGAGCTAGAGGAAGAACACCAAAACCGAAAGCCAATGTGGTCATAATGATTGGACGCAAACGCATTTTCGCGGCATGCAAGGTTGCTTCGAAGAGTTCTTCACCTTGATCTTGAAGCTCTTTCGCAAATTCTACAATCAAGATCGCATTCTTCGCGGACAAACCAATCACGGCAATAATCGCCACTTGGAAGTAGATGTTATTTGAAAGGTTTGGATCTTTCAAAATAATCATTCCCAAGAATGTTAAAGCAAGTGCACCAACAATACCCAATGGCACAACCATGAGTACAGAGAATGGGATAGACCAACTTTCATATAAGGCTGCCAAGCAGAGGAAGACAATCAATAACGAAAGAGCATAAAGGAATGGTGCTTGTGCGCCAGACTCACGTTCTTCAAGAGATAAACCAGTCCATTCGTAATCGAAGCCTTGTAAGCCCATTGAAGGAAGCTTCGCAATGATTTCTTCAACCGCTGCCATTGCATCACCCGAACTCACACCTGGAGCTGGAGTGCCTGTAATGTTCATGGAAGAAACGCCGTTATAACGCTCTAAACGTGGTGAACCATAAGTCCATTCGCCTGTTGCGAACGCTGAGAATGGAACCATCGTACCTTGGTTATTGCGGACATACCACTTGTCTAAGTCTTCAGGCATCATACGAGAGCTCGCTTCACCTTGGACATACACTTTTTTCACACGACCACGATCGATGAAGTCATTAATGTATGTACCACCCCATGCCATACCCATCGTACTATTGATTTCAGCAATGCTGACTCCCATAGCACCTGCTTGAGCATGATCGACGATGACACGATATTGAGGCGTATCTTCTTGTCCGTTAGGACGAACACCTGTTAAACGCTGATCTTGAGAAGCTAAGCCGAGTACAGCATTACGTGCTGCTAATAATTGCTCATGACTTTGACCTGCAGCTGCTTTTAACTGTAGGTTAAAGCCTGCACTCACGCCCAACTCCGGCATTGCTGGAAGTTGAAGAGGCATGATATAGCTGGCATCTTTCACAATCATATTCAGTGCCATACCACGTTGGATAATGGCACCGACCTGAGATTCAGGAGAGGTACGGTCTTTCCAGTCTTTCAACTTAATGAAGGCAAGACCCGCATTTTGACCAATACCCGTGAACGAGAAACCAGCAACACTAAATACAGATTCAACATGTTCTTTCTCGTTGTTGAGGAAGAAGCCTGTCATTTGATCAATTGTTTTACCTGTTCGTTCAAGCGTTGCATTCGGTGGAAGCTGAACGAGAGTCATCACCACACCCTGGTCTTCATCTGGTAAGAATGAAGAAGGAAGGTTGACAAACAACCAACCCATCACAGCAATCACAACACCATAAACCAATCCTGCAAATAGCTTGGCATGTGTTAAACGGTTTACGCCGTTTTGATATTTCACCGAAATTTTGTCAAAACCATTGTTAAACCAACGGAAGAAACGGGCAAAAATGTTATTGCTTTGAGGTTTGTTGGCATCATGTTTTTTCAACATGGTCGCACACAATGCAGGGGTAAAGGTTAATGCAACAATCAATGAAAGGATCATTGCTGTAACGAGTGTGATAGAGAACTGACGATAAATTACACCTGTCGTACCCCCCATGAATGCCATAGGTACGAATACTGCAGTTAAGACAGAGGTAATACCAATCAATGCACCAGAGATCTGTCCCATCGACTTTTCAGTCGCTTCCACAGGCTCAAGATGCTCTTCTGTCATCACACGTTCAACGTTTTCTACGACGACAATCGCATCATCCACCAGAAGACCAATGGCGAGAACCATAGCGAACATGGTTAATGTGTTGATCGAGAATCCGAACATGTTGATCACGGCAAATGTACCCAATACAACCACTGGAACAGCCATTGTTGGAATAATGGTTGCACGCCAGTTTTGTAGGAACAAGAACATGACCAAGAATACGAGGATAATCGCTTCAATTAAGGTTTTCACAACACTTTTAATTGAGAGCTCAATAAATGGTGTTGTATCAAATGCAAGTTTGTCCACCATACCTGTTGGGTAATTTGGACGTAATTCTTTTAAACGATCTTCAATCGCTTGGGCTGTATCTAATGCGTTTGCACCCGTTGCCAAACGAATCGCTACACCACCTGCAGGTTGACCATTAAATTTAGAGTCAAATGCATAGTTATCTGCACCTAATTCAATTTTAGCGACATCACCTAAACGAACTTGTGCACCATTTGGTGAGTTCTTAAGGAAAATATTTGAAAATTGTTCAGGTGTTTGTAAAAGACTTTGAGCAGTTACAGTCGCATTTAAAACTTGACCTTGTACAGAAGGTGCACCACCTAACTGACCTACCGCCACTTGCGCATTCTGAGTTCTTAATGCATTTGCAATATCACTTGGTGTAACTTGCAAGTTGGCCATTTTGGATGGGTCCATCCAAATTCGCATAGCATATGAACCACCAAATACTTGCACTTCACCCACACCAGTCACACGGCTAAGTGGTTCAGAGATATTTGAGTTTACATAGTCTTTAATGTCATTTGCATCTAATGCATCTGACTCAGAATAAAACGCAATAACTTGTAAGAAGCTTGCGCCAGACTTAGTAACTTTTAAACCTTGACGTTGTACGTCTTCAGGCAAAAGTGCAGTCGCTGATTGAAGTTTATTTTGAACTTGTACCTGTGCAATATCAGGATCGATACCTTGTTCAAAGTTTAGAGTAATGGAAGCTTGTCCATTACCAGCACTGTTAGATGAGATGTAACGTAACCCATCCAAGCCATTCATTTGTTGTTCAATAATTTGCGTTACTGTGTTTTCTACAGTTTCAGCAGATGCACCCGGATATGTTGCAGAAATCGATACCGTTGGGGGTGCAATCGTTGGGTATTGCGCAATTGGCATCTTGGTGAGGGATAAAATACCCGCCAACATGATGACCAATGCAATCACCCAAGCGAAAATTGGGCGATGGATAAAAAAGTGAGCCATTCAGTCTACTCCTTATGCATTTGAAGTAGCTTTTTGTTCAGATTGAGCTGCTGGCTTTGTTTGTTGACCATCTTTGCCGGCTTGAGGTGCTGCAGCTTGAGGTTGATAAGGTTTAGCTACAACTTGTTGTTCAGGTTTAACTTTCGCCACACCATCTACAATGACCTTGTCACCTGTATTTAGACCTTTGGTCACAATCCAATCTTTACCTTGCACACCTGCAGTCTCAATTGGACGTACTTCAACTGCACCTTTCGCATTCACGATCATCGCAGTCGCTTGACCTGTTGGTGTACGGGTCACAGCCGCTTGAGGCACTAAAATCGCATTAGGAATTACACCTTGCACAATTTGAGCATTAGTGAACATTCCTGGCAATAATAATTGATTCGGATTTGAGAACACAGCACGTAGGGTAACTGTCCCTGTTTCTGGATTTACACTTGCATCAGAGAATGCAAGATTACCTTCAATAGGGTAGATGCTGCCATCTTCAAGTTTTAAACGAACTTTAGTATTGTTGCTGCGGTCGATGCTGCCTTGACTCAACTGTTGACGTAAACGAAGAAGCTCAGCACTTGATTGGTTGATATCGACATAGATTGGATCAAGCTGTTGGATTGTTACCAATGCTTCAGGTTGATTAGCCGTTACCAATGCACCTGCAGTCACACTAGAGCGACCTGATTGCCCTGAAATTGGTGAGCGAACAGTAGAATAACCTAAGTTAATCTGCGCATTTTTCACCGCTGCTTCTGAAGCTGCAACATCTGCTTGTGCCAATTTAACTTGTGCTTGTAGATCATCAAATTCTTGCTTAGACACAGCATTGATACCGACAAGTTGGCGATAACGGTCAGCTTTAACTTGAAGCGCATTGAGATTGGCTTTTTGACGAACTAAGGCTGCTTTTGCACTGTCTAAGTTCGCACGGTTGGTATTTGCATCAATTTCGTACAGAGGTTGTCCTTCACGCACAAAACTACCTTCAGCAAACAGACGCTTTAAAATCACACCGCTTGCTTGCGGACGTACTTCAGAAATTTGATAGGCTGAAGTTCGACCCGAAAGCTCGACAGTTTGTTCAACACTTTGTGGTTGAGCAACGATGACACCAACTTCAGTTGGCGGCATTTGCTGTTGTGCAGCGGCTTGCTCTGCATCTTTTGGATCTTTGCTACAACCCACAAGTGCAATACTTGTTGCAAGAGCACAAGCAGTGAGGGCAGGGGCCCAAAGCTTTGCCGACATCATTATTCCACCTCGTTAGATTTTTCTCTAAAAATAATTGTTTGCTTTGCTATCCGTTGTGATAGGACTAACCACAGTATAGTCAGCCATATCAACGCAATACTCCAACCTGCAACAACATCTGTCGGGTAATGAGCACCGAGATAAACCCGTGAAAAACCCATGCCAACAAACCATATACAGGCAGCGACGAAAATGATTCTACTTTGATGATGGTTTCGAAAGATCATGATCATCAAACCAGCAATCACTGCTGCATAGAGACTATGTGCGCTTGGAAATGCGGCTCCATAAGTTTCAACGATTTGATAAATTGCATTTGGACGAGGTCGGTCGAAAGCATATTTGAGTAACCAGCCAAGACAGGCACCACCAACGAGACCAAGTGAGATAAATAGACAGTTAGCATATTGTTTTAATCGCCATTGCTGTAAGGTCCAAATCGCCACGCACATCAGCATGATCGGTAAACCGCCAACATGAGACAATAAAACCGCAATTCCATCTATGAGGGGATTGCGGTGTTGACTCATCCATGAAACAGCAGTGAGATCGAGCTGTTGTATCGTTGGAATATAGATTCCTATACTACTTATCGTTATTCCTAAACAACCTATTAAAATCAGTAAGTAAGGCATATAAAATAACCTGAGTTATATTATAGTCGCATACATTTATTGCATGAATGCGTCAAAGTGTACTCGCCAGTACACTTTTTTTCAAGTCAGTGTAAAAGCATAATTTATAGTAATTTCATTACAATGTGCATCTTATTTTTAGCACAAAAAATAACACTAATATCTAATGAGAAGATTTCTTTGGTGAAATTGGATCTTCGACCTCTAAAGGTTGTTTGGGGGGCCAGAAAAAGTCCATTGGTCGTGTAACAAAGTGAGTAAATACTAATTTTGCCAGAGGTTTCCATTGTTCAAAACGAACACGTCTTGCGCGTAATGCCACAATAATAGTGAGACTAAAGCTGACAAATAAGTTGGTCAAACCAATTAATAATACACCAAGGAATGAAACAATAATGAGCCCTATTTCAGGCGTGCCATTGATACTCAATAGGCCCTGCATAAAGTTTGCTGAAGCAAAGGCAATATGACGAATATCTAAAGGCAGACCAAGAATAAAGCCAATTGTCCCCATGCTGCCTAGCATGATTCCGAACAGGAAATTCCCGGCTAGTGCTCCTAAATTACGTTCAATATAGTTTGCAAACTTTTCCAGTCTGTCAGCACCTAGCCAGTTTTTTAAGCGATGATGTGCTTTTAAGCGAGGTCCGACTTTACGATACACTGCCATGTTGTCGAAGTAACCTGCGATCAAACCAGATAAAAATAGACATACACCTGCAATAGCTGCATGTGGGACTGCTAGGGATGTAAAAGGATTTAAACTATGAAGTAAATATGTTGCTTTACTGTGATTGAGTAATTGTTCACCCAAAATCAACGGCCACATCATGGTGATCAATGCTGCAACCGGGATTGCAATGGAAATATTGCCGAGAATAGCGACAAACTGCGTACGGATAATATTGATAATCAGTGCAGCAAGTTCTGCGATTTGTGCAGTTCGAGACCCTTTCTTTTGTTGAACTGTCGCGGCTAGGGCAGCTGCAGTCATAGCAGGTTGTTTGGTTGCAACCGTAAAATGGAGTACATGGATCAACATGAAACCTAATGCATAGTTCATGCTATACGCGAAGGCTTGCATGATAGGTGCCATGGCGATGCGCGCAGTGAGAATCTTCAAGGTCGCCATGATAGCGATAATGACGCCTGCACCTGCGGCTGATTTGTACATACTGAAGAAACCAGCTTTATTGGTACTTACATAATGTTCGCCAGTTTTACTGGCATTTTCAGTGACTTGTAATGCGATTAATTCACTGTTTGTTTTTAAAAGCTCTCGAACACTTCGCTCCTCATAGTGAGCCGCAACTAAATCTTGACATAACTCAGCGAGTGCTAAGTATTGAACTTTTCCAGTTTCAGTCAATAAGTTCAGTAATAGTTCAATACGATCTAAACATTGCTCAAGCAAAGACAATAAATAAGTGAGACTTAAACTCACCCCAATTCTTTTCGTAGCACGACGAATCTTCAAAACGACATCGCGGCACTGCTCGATCATCACCAAAGCCTGGTTGGCGTCGGGTACGACCATTTCAGTAAGATCATCAGCTTCACTATAATGTTTTTTGTATAGCTCAATAAATTCAATGATTTCACGATTCTGCACCAAAAAAGGTGACTCATATTCAGTCAGTTCTGGTTGTGCATTAATAAACTCAGGATAAAGTCCAATACCGCTGATACGGTAAGATAAAACTGTAATGGCTTTAATCATGTCGCGTTTGATGCCAAATTTTGCATCTAAGCTGCCATTACTTTGATTGACAATCTGAAAAAACTGAATCCATTGCTGATCTTCAATATTTTCTAGCCAATATTTATCGCTACGTAAATGAAAGACACGGAAGACTAAATCTTTTAGATCAGTTTCATCGGTCAAAAGGGGAAGAACATGCGCTCCCATTCGTTGACCCAACTGATTCCAAAAACCATCTAGAGAAAGAATCCCACTGTCCGCATAAATAGTGGTTTGTTTATAGCGATTGATCAGATGAACGATATAGGCTTGAAAAGTGGTGGCAGCAGTCGGCGTAATTAATAACGCTTGTATCAACGCCTGAAATTTTTGATTAATTTCTTCTAGGTTATAACTGTCTGATGGACGGATGCGATTAACGAGTTCAATGAGTATGTTTTCGTCTGGAGCAGCTTGATGATGGTCAAGTTGCTCCTGCATTTGTTTAAAAAGATCATTAAAGTTTATATGCATACGCAAATTTTTTTAGTTGAAGTTTATTGGATTCGATCTAATGCTAATTGCGCCAAATTATCAAGCGCTTGACGATAAATACTTTCAGGCAGTTGTAACAATGCCTCACGAGCTGCTGTAGTTTCTTCAACAGCACGTTCGCGACAGTAATCTAGTGCACCAGAGTTTTGAACAATTTGAATCACTTGATCCAAATGTTCAGTACCACCTGTAGTGATGCTACGACGGATAATATCGTGCTCTGCTCCAGAAGTTTTTTGTAGAGCAGCAATCAGTGGCAGTGTTGGCTTACCTTCCATTAAGTCATCGCCAATATTTTTACCAAGTGTTTCTGCGTCAGAGGTGTAATCGAGTATGTCATCTATGATTTGAAATGCATTCCCGAAATGACCTGCGTATTTTCTGAGTGCTTCACGATATTGATGTTGATTGGCAAGAATCGCAGCGCCTTCAGTCGCCAATTCAAACAAACGAGATGTTTTGCCGTGAATAATATCTAAATAAGTCGCTTCAGTGGTTTCAGGTTGATGTTGAGATTGCAGTTGAAGTACTTCTCCTTCAGCAATTTCACATGTTCCTGTTGAGAAGTCTTTTAATAACACCATATTGTTCAAATCTACGAGCAAATCGAAAGCTCTAGAAATCAGGAAGTCTCCAACGAGGACAGCGGTTTGGTTATTCCATGTTGCATTCGCTGTAGGACGACCACGGCGTAACCCAGACTCATCTACGACATCATCATGTACCAGTGTAGCGGTATGCAGCATTTCAATAATTGCAGCTAACTTTTGGGCATGCTCTAGGTTAGTTTCACCGCAAGCGCGAGCAGCCAATAAACACATAATAGGACGCATGCGTTTACCACCTGCCTCAACCACATGTTTGCTGACTGACATCACCAAAGCAACTTTAGAGCTGATTCCTTCATTAATAAGTTGGTCCATCGCAGCAAAGTCTGTAGCAACAGGTGCGAGAATGTCTTGCTTAAAATCGATGGCCATAACAATGAAGTCCTTATACAAACAGTAGATGTTACTCAGCTAGTGTAACAATTTAAGTGAAAGTTTTGGTCGCTTTGCCACATGAATATGCATGATTTTCTTAATGTTGTTCAGTTTCTATTCATGTTTGTGATTTAATCTTCATAATACCAATAAAACTTGATACGTTATTTGATATTCGAAGTAGTTCATTTTGTGAATAAATATAGTTTAATCAATCAGCAAATTGTTATTTTCATGTAAGAAATAGATATTTCGGGATGAAAGTTAACTTTTAGACAAAAGACCTTGTTGTTTATTTCATTATCACTTAAAATCTTTGCCCTTGAATAACCCCCAGTGGCGTTCGTTTTAAGATCGATATATTCCTTTATCGGCACGACGACACGGGCCTGTTGGAGTACATTATGTACGCAGTAATCCAAAGCGGTGGTAAACAACACCGTGTTGTTGAGGGTGAAACCCTTAAAGTTGAATTATTGAAAGCTGAAACTGGTTCTACTATTACGTTTGATGACGTATTAATGTTAGTGAACGGTGATAGCATTCAAATTGGTGCTCCAGTTGTTGCTGGTGCTAAAGTAACTGCTGAAGTAGTTAGCCATGGTCGTCACGACAAAATCCGCATCATCAAAATGCGTCGTCGTAAACACTATCGTAAACAACAAGGTCACCGTCAATGGTTCACTGAGTTGAAAATTACAGCTATTTCAGGCTAATTACGAGGAGTAAATAGACATGGCAACTAAAAAAGCCGGTGGTTCGACACGTAACGGTCGTGACTCAAATCCTAAAATGTTAGGTGTTAAAATGTTCGGTGGTCAAGCTGTGACTGCTGGTAACATTATCGTTCGTCAACGTGGTACAGAGTTCCACGCTGGTGCTAACGTTGGTATGGGTCGTGACCATACTTTATTTGCTACCGCTGATGGCGTGATCAAATTCGAAGTTAAAGGTCAATTTGGCCGTCGTTATGTATCTGTTGAAACTGTATAAGTTTTATCAGGCATAACCAAAAAACCCACTCTTGAGTGGGTTTTTTTATATCTGAAAGAAAGTTATTGAACTGAAGTGAATCTTCATCATGATGAAGTATTTTCAACAATTTAGCTAAATAACAATACAAAAGTTCTTATTTTCTCAATTATTAGCGATCAAATTTGGTTTAAGATGACTCCATATCAAATGATGATCAATAACAAAAGGTGGGATCATGACAATGCTTCGTAAAACGATTGGTGCAATTACAATGAGTGCTGCAATGATGGCACCAGTCGCAAGCACTCAAGTTTTCGCAGCGCCAGTGGCTGCTTCGGAGCAACAAGCGACCGCAAACTTGGTTCGTCAATTAAACGGAATAAAAAGTTTAACGGCAAATTTTGAACAAACAACGAAAGCAACTAAATCTAGTAAAGCACCACAAAAACAAGGTTTGAGTGCTCAACATATGAATCAGACTTTTACTGGGGTGATGAAAGTTGCTCGTCCAGGTAAGTTCTATTGGGAAACTACAGCACCAGCAAAACAAACAATTGTGACTTCTGGAAAGATGATTTGGATCTATGACCCAGATCTACAGCAGGCAATTCGTCAAAATATGGATGAGCAAGTTGCCAATACACCAGCATTATTATTGTCTGGTAATACCAACCAAATTATGCAGTCATATCGTGTAACACAGCCAAATAAAGCTAAAACTTATTACACGTTATATCCTAAGCAGAAAGATGGTGCCTTTCAGAGTCTGACCATTAGTTTCGGTGCAAATAAAGCGCCAAGCTTAATGATTTTAGAAGATTCATTAGGACAAACTACACACGTTAAATTTAGTAATGTGAAAGTGAATGAAGGTATTCCGGATTCAACATTTAACTTTACACCGCCTAAAGGCACAGACATTATTGACCAATAATATAAAAGCAGCGTTTATCGCTGCTTTTTTTAACTACAAATTTCAACTGAATTCATGTCATCTAGAATTTATAGTCTCTGTGTTAAACACTCATTTTTATTGGAGGCTATATGCTAAAACACATGAATCGGTTTGGAAAATTGAGTGTTATTTGTGCATCAATGATCATGTTAGGCGCTTGTCAGCCTAAATCAGATGCAGAAACTAAAAAAAGCAATGAGACTGCTGTGCAAGCAAAACAATCAGAATCTTGGTATATCGAATCGAAGAACGTCGAATTAAAGCCTAAACAGAAGCAAGTATGCGATGAGGCAGGGTGTACAGAATATTCATTCCAAACGGTTGAAACTAATCATCCGTGGATTAATACGTATTTTAAAAATCGAATTGAAAAAGCAGACCCTATACCATTCCAATCGGCTACTAAGAATACAGAGACAACTACTGTGGATCCGCTGAAGTTGAGTCAGAGTCAGACTGTGGTACGTTATTTAAGTCAACATCAGAATATAGCGAGTTTTGAATATCTGAGCTATGTATATCCTGCTGGTGCAGCACATGGGATGTACCACAAAGAATATGTTCATTTCGATTTAAAAACTAAAAAAAGAATAGCACTACAAGATTTAATTGTGAAAGGTCAAAATAAAAAGCTATTAGAAACACTTTATAGTGCTAATAGTATGTGGCTTACAGATCACAATATTGAACAAGATAAACTCGAATTAAGTGACAATTTCTATTACGGAGTTGATGGTATCGTCTTTGTTTATCCGCTGTATGAACTCGCGTCCTATGCTGAAGGAATGTCTGAACTCACTTTACCTTATGAGAGTGTGAATGGTTTGATACAGTCAGAATATCTTCCAAACCTACCCAAACTCGCTGCTGAGTAATTGACTCTATTTTAATTTGATTCAATAAGCTTCAGCTGTCAGCGCTTCGACTGTATTTTTTTCAACGAAGCGCTTACACTATAGGCAGTTTTTTTCCCTGAAAAGATTAACCATGATCGACCCGAAATTACTTAGAAATAATATAGAGGCTGTAAATTTAGCCTTAGCTAAACGTGGCGTGCAACTCAACGTAGAAGAATGGGCATCTTTAGAGGCTCGTCGTAAAGAAATTCAGTCTAAGACTGAAGCTTTACAAGCAGAACGTAATTCGGGTGCTAAACAAGTTGGTCAAATCAAAAAAGCAGGTGGTGATGCCTCTGAAATCATGGCTCGTATGAGCGCGATCGGAGATGAAATTAAAGCCGCTGAGCTTGCGTTAACAGAACTACAAGCTGAAATTGAAGCAAAATCACTTTCTATTCCAAACCTACCTCATGAGTCGGTGCCAGAGGGCAAAGATGAGAATGACAACGTTGAAATTTTAAAATGGGGTACGCCTCGTGAATTCAACTTTGAAATTAAAGATCACACTGATCTTGGTGAGTGGATGGGTGGACTCGAGTTTGAAACAGCGACTAAGTTAACAGGTACTCGTTTCAGTGTGCTCAAGGGCCCGCTTGCACGTTTACAACGTGCACTAACGCAGTTCATGTTAGATACACATACATTGAAAAATGGCTATACAGAAGCTTATGTACCGTATTTAGTAAATGCTGATTCATTACGTGGAACTGGTCAGTTGCCTAAATTTGAAGAAGATTTGTTCAAGCTTCAAGGTGACAAAGAATATTACTTGATCCCAACTGCTGAAGTACCTGTGACTAACTTTGTGCGTGATGAGATTATTGATCCTGAGCGTCTACCGTTAAAATATGCTGCTCATACACCTTGTTTCCGTAGTGAAGCTGGTTCTTATGGTCGTGATACACGCGGTTTGATTCGTCAGCACCAATTTGACAAAGTAGAAATGGTTCAAATTGTTAAACCTGAAGACTCTATGCAAGCATTGGAAGAGTTGACAGGGCATGCTGAGGGTATTTTACAGGCGCTTGGATTGCCATATCGTAAAATCATCCTATGCGGTGGTGATATGGGCTTTGGTGCAACGAAGACTTATGACTTAGAAGTTTGGGTACCAAGCCAAAATACCTATCGTGAAATTTCATCGTGTTCAAACATGGGGGATTTCCAGGCTCGTCGTATGAAAGCTCGTTACCGTGCTGATCAAAAGAAAACAGAGTTTGTTCATACTTTGAATGGTTCAGGTTTAGCAGTTGGTCGTACTTTGCTCGCGGTGATGGAAAACTATCAACGTGAAGATGGTTCGATTGAGATTCCTGAAGTCTTACGTCCTTATATGGGTGGACAAAATTTTATCGATTAATCGATAAAACACAAAAAAGCTAACTCAATTGAGTTAGCTTTTTTTTTAGTGTTTTAATGAATGAGTTGAGCACTGCCTGTTTGCCTTTCAATAATTTTTTTTAAGGTCTCACTCGGTTTTTCCCCAAATGCATCTTTATACTCAAGTGAAAAACGACCTAAATGTGTAACACCCCATTTATAAGCAATTTCAGTAATATTAATTTTATGCGTAGACTGTGAAATTTCATTATAAATACATTTAAGTCGGTAATGGCGTATATAAGCATTTGGACTGCATTTTAAATATTTTTTGAAAATTGTATTCAGCTTTTTTTTGCTTAATCCAGATGCATATTCTAAATCTGAAATTTCAATTTTTTGATGTATATTTTTTTGTATGAATTCTAATAAGCGAGTAAAGAAGTCAGGATAATCTAAAGTATTTTTATAAATTAAATCACTATAGTTATTGGGTTGAGATAATAATAATGACTTCACGATAATATATTCAAAATCTGAGCGCATTTCTTGAAAAAATGAAGTATTGGTAAAATTGTTTGTGAAATTTTTAATACTGTCAATTAAATCCCACCATGCTTTAATTTTCGGGTTGTTTTGATCCATCACATTTTGAAATACCAAAGGTTCGGTAACTGGCTGAGAGATTAAATCTGAAAGTATTTTTTCAACAAAAGTCTTTGAAAAAGAAATGAATGTTTGCACACAGTCTTTGTCAATAATTAGTTCAAATTTATCTTCAGGTGAAACAATGGATGCTTGATCATAACAGGCGTAAAAAGTTTGACCATCTTTTTTAAATAGTGGTCGCCCATTTTTAGGGCGCGTTATACAAAAGTGGTTCATATTTTCATGCGTATGCGTTTTGAAAATTACATCTTTACCATATGTTAAATCCCCAATAATCATACGACCGATTTGCGATCCATTAAAACTAAAATCCAATGGTTCATATTGATTAAAATCGACTAAATCATGTGGGCCAATGATTAAATCAAGACAATGGTTGGCATCATGAATATTCTGCGTATGTGATTGAATCGTAGAAATAGACCTGTGTTGCTGGCTATACATAAATACCTCTATCCTTAGCTTGCTTATCATTACTTATGCAAAAATCAATCCATGATTTTGCTTTTTTTGTTTTATCTCAAATAAATAAATTAATCTAAAATAGTAGAATATAAAAATACTCTTTTGGTACTAAATTAGATTAATTTGATATGTTATTTAAAAGTGGTAAGCGACACGTAACATAGGGCTACTCGCGGTCGCTCCTGAACCAGCAACACCAGATGCATCATTACCATATTTATTTTTCCAGTATTGATAAGCAATCCCAGCTTTCAATTTTGGTTGATTGGCAGATTTATCTTTAAGTAAAGAATACATTAAAGACATGTCTACAAAGATTTCACTGGCGGTAGGCTCACCAAAAGGATCTTTCCCTTTGGTACTCATCCAAACACCTATGCCTTGATAATTCCAATTCGATTGCATAATAGGAAAATCCCAAAGCACTTGAAGTGCTAAGTAAGGATCATAGGTATATTTTTTACTCAGTACATTAGCATCATTGCTCTCGTAATAGCCTAGCAAACTGAGATTAAGATAGCCTGGTGTATTTAATGTAACACTTGGACCAGCAACATACATTTGTCGATTTGAACCATAATCATCATTCTTTGTATTCCAGTCAAAACCTACTGTAAAACCATATGTCTTGAACCAACTAGAATCATTCGGTTTGTGTTGCGTGATACTTGGGATATCTAAGGTATGACGATAAATTGCATATGCCTCTTGAGCTCCTCGACCAGAAGCTTTGTTTGCATTTGGTTCAGCTGAGGATTGATGCATATTGAGTTGAAAAAAATTGGTGCCATATTTATAGCCGCTTAGGTGTACAAGACTAAAAATATATTTGTCAAAATCACCGTCTTTAAATGGTTCTGAGAAATCTTGACCATAACTGACAGCCAGTGAAGTATCACTCCAATTTGCCGCTTGAACTGCAGTGCCTAATGCAAAGCAGATTGATCCAGTGAATAACCCCTTTAAAATATAATTCACAGCTAAATTCCCTCTTAAAATAAATAAGCCGACAGTGAAACGGTCGGCTTAAGTGGTGGATTAACGAATATTATGCTTTTCCAAAATTGGTAAAACATGATCACGGAAATACGGAAATTCGCGGCTATAATCGAGGAATGAAAGAGTCGTTCCTCTAAAACCAGCTTCATGTAAATCTAAAATACCTTGCGCGACTTGTTCAGGTGTACCGACTAATGGAAAGCCACCATGGCCTACACTCATTGCATCACGAATGGATTGTTGAACCTCTTTTGGGAAACTTTGAGCATGTGCAAACATTAAGCTCATCAGATTGTCAACGGCAACAGTATCAGCATTGTTTAATTGACGATCCCATTCTGCTTTGGCTTCCTCTTGTGTAGGTCTGCAAATGACATGGGAGAAGGTCATCACATTGACTTCTCGGTTTACGTCGCGACCTGCTTGTTTAAGCTCATCAATTTCAATCTTGCTTCTGCCCAAGTCTGAAGCTGGTGTAAAAAGAAAGTCCGCATTATTAACGGCAAATTCACGTCCATTTTTTGAACCAGCAGCATTGAAGATAGGCGGATGTACAAGTGGTTTTGGTTTTCCATAAGTTCCTTTGGTTTTGAAAAACTTACTTTCAAAATCAAATTTTTCTTCACTGGTCCATACTTTTTTAATCAGGTCATACCAGTCTTGTGCATAACCATAACGAGTTTCGTGATCATCAGGTAAATGTAGACCGAGTGCTTCATATTCAGGTTTATTCCAGCCTGCAACAATGTTGAGTCCAATACGACCTTGACTAATCTCAGATAGCGTTGCAATCTGCTTGGCAACTACAACTGGATGATTGGGGACAGTCTGAATTGTCGCAAAAACTGTAATGTCTTTGGTTAAAGCCAATAATGCGGCCGCCCAAGTCATGGTCTCTAAAATTGTTCCCTGAAAGTCTGTTTCACCGCCATAGCCTGTAAAGCGAGCAATCGGTAACATGAAGTCGATACCAGCTTCATCTAGCATTTTTCCAAGTTCGAGATTCTTTTCCCAGCTCGCACTCCATCGATCTTCAAGAGTTGAAATGGTCATTCCACCTGAGCAGTTAGAAGCAAATGAGCCGAGTAGAAAGCGATTATCATTGAAAAAGTGATGTTGATTCATTTTAAAAAATCCTTAAATTTCGTGAATTCGCTATACACCAGCAAATGCTTGATGAAGATTTGCTTGTTTATATTGCCCGTTATGGAACACCAATGGATTTCCAAGCTGATTACGGCAGGCTTCAATTTGTCCCACAATAATGTAGTGATCCCCAGCTTCATGAAGCTCATACTGACGACAAACAAAAGTGGTTAAGGATTTATTTAGAATGGGGATGCCCATATACTCATCAACGTCATCTAAGCCTTCGAATTTGTCATCAGAAGATTTTGAGAAATGCTTAGACTCTTGATACTGATCTTCACTCAAGATATTGATGGCAAAATATTCTGCCTGTTTGAAATCTTCGAAATGTGTCGCAGATTTTGCGATGTTCCATAAAATTAAAGGTGGATCAAGCGATACAGAAGTAAATGAGTTCGCTGTCATTCCAATTTTTTTATGATTTGAATCTAATGCAGTTACTACTGTAATCCCAGTTGCATACTGACCTAAGAGTTGGCGTAACGAGCGTTGCTCCAACTGTATTACAGGTGTCATTTCATTTAACATGATCATAATCCTTCATCTTAATTCTGATTGTCAGAATGAGTTCCTTTATTCGCCAATCGGTTTATTTTCACTGGATGGCCAAGTTGGCATCAGTTCATTTGAGGGTAAAGTTTCATCTAAAAGTTTCTTGGCAGTTTCAACACCTGCAACAGGTAGTCCAGTTGGATCTAATACGCCAATTTGCACCAGTAAACTTGCCTGATCCCAATAGATATGCTCATGACATAGTTTCGGTCCACGGAACTTGATAATGCCGAGCATTGGAATCTCTACATATTTTCCCGTCGGTTTAATTCCAGGAATTAACCAATCAATTTCCTCATCATGAGTGAAACTCATAATGAATTCATCAACGACTTGAGTTGCGCCTACAGTTCGTGAAATAGGCGTCAGTTTCATATCTTTTGGATTGTTATGAACAAAATGGTATTGATAGAAGCGAGCTAATTGTTTGTAGCCGACGCCACCTGTCAATGTTGGAATGTGATTGACATAAGGCTCTGCCACCATTGTTGCCATCGTGTCTGGAACATTTCGAGTGTCAAATTCAAATCGAACATGCTCTTCCCATAGCGCAGCAAGGTCGTAATTTGGTCCTATTGCTTTGCGTAAAGCTGTAATGGTTCTTTCATGTGCCATGAGTGCACTAGGCTTGTGATAATGCATACTCTGTGGGCGAGCAAAGGCATGATCGACATCTGGATAAATATATGTTTCGACTTTTGAGTTGTTTTGCAGAGCAAGTAGGATTTGTTCACGAGTGTTAGAATCACAGAATTGATCTTGTTCAGCAAAATGAAGAACCAGTTTGGATTGAATGTTGACTGCTTCTTCTAGGTTTTGCTCGATTCCTACACCGTAGTAAGAAACAGAACACTTTAAATCTGGAATGCGGCAAGCTGCGAGATATGCCAATTTACCGCCTAGGCAGTATCCGACCAATCCAGTACCTGCATCTTGATCAACTGTTTCAAGGGATTTGAGTGTTTCAATTGTAGATTTGATATCCTCAATACCCAGATCTTGATTAAATTGAGTATATAAGTCATATGCTTTTTGAAAGTCTTCTTCGGTATAACCGAGTTCTACATTAGGTTGAATACGCCAAAATAAATCAGGAACAATAACGGTATAACCTTCTTCAGCCAAAAAGTCTGCCTTTTGACGCATAACTTCATTAACACCGAAAATTTCCTGACATAACACAAGACCAGGACCTTTACCTGCTTCAGGTACTGAAAGATATGCTTTAAACGAACCTGCTGATGAATGTACATCAATATATGAACCAGCCATCTCGATAATCTCCTTTACTGTTGAACTTATCATCGGCATCAGCAGGATTTTTGACTATCCAAATAGAGTTCAAGTTTTATCCGTTTTAGGTCCCTTCATCGATATGCATCTGTTAAAAAAGCTACCACTTGCTTACTTTTAAGCAGCTTGAGTCGTGGAGAAGGTGCTAAAATAGAGTGGGCATATGAGGATCGATTCAGTGGATATTTTTCCAATTTCATTAAAATTGCAGCAGCAACCTTGTTTGATTGTCGGTGGAGGGCATATTGCTTATCGCAAAGCACTGTTACTGCAAAAATCAGGAGCAAAAATTTCGGTTATTTCACCTGAGATTGAGGCGCAACTTTTAGAAATTGTCGAGAAAAGCTCTGGTCAATATATTCAAGCTCATTTTGAAGATCACGATTTAAAATTAAACGATTACCGTTTAGTGATTGCTGCCACAGATCAGCCTTTAGTGAATCAACAAGTTTTTGAAGAATGTGAAAACTTAAATGTATTGGTGAATAGTGTTGATGATCCACCACATTGCCGATTTATGGTCCCTGCAATTGTTGATCGCTCTCCACTTGTTATTTCAATTGCGAGTAATGGGACATCCCCAGTATTGTCCAGACAGATTAGAACTCAACTTGAGACTGTAATCCCGCATGGAATCGGAACATTAGCTAAAATCTCTGGTGAATGGCGAAAACGTGTAAAACAAAAAATTGAAAATCCTGATGAACGCCGTATCTTTTGGGAAGAGCTGTATGCTGGACCTTTCAAAGAGCGTGTATTTAATAATAATCTGGCTGAAGCAGAAAAAATTATTCATCAGTCTTTAATAGAATGGAACAAACCCAAAGGTGAAGTTTATTTAGTTGGGGCAGGTCCAGGTGATCCCGAGCTTCTCACACTCAAAGCTTTAAGGTTGATGCAACAAGCAGATGTTGTGATTTATGACCGTTTAGTTTCTGGTGCTATTATGGAGTTATGCCGCCGGGATGCTGAAAAAATCTATGTGGGTAAAGCAAGGTCAAATCATGCTGTTCCACAAGAAGGTATTAATGCTTTACTCGTGAAATATGCGAATGAAGGCAAACGTGTCTGCCGTTTAAAAGGAGGAGATCCTTTTATTTTTGGGCGAGGTGGTGAGGAAATTCAAGAACTCTATGAGGCAGGAATTTCATTTCAGGTCGTTCCCGGAATTACCGCAGCATCAGGGTGTTCAGCATATGCGGGTATCCCTTTAACTCATCGTGATTACGCACAAAGTGTTCGCTTCTTGACTGGACATTTGAAGGAAGGTTCTCCTGAACTTCCATGGAATGAACTCGTGTATGAACACCAAACATTGGTACTGTACATGGGACTTGTTGGATTAGAAAAAATCTGTGAAAAGCTTATTCAACATGGTCAACGAGCAGACATGCCTGTTGCTTTAATTTCTAAAGGTACGACACCAGAACAAAAAGTTGTTGTGGGGACTTTGGCAGATATCGCTTCGAAAGTGTTAGAAAATCAAATTCAGGCGCCAACTTTGACCATTATTGGTGAGGTGGTGAAATTAAGAGAACAGTTGAAATGGCAAGACGAACTGTAAAAGTCTGCTATAAAGTTGAGAAATTATTGTGATTCATGTTGTTTTATACGAACCAGAAATTCCTGCAAATACAGGAAACATTATCCGTTTATGTGCAAATACAGGAGCACAATTACATTTGGTCAAACCGCTAGGTTTTGAGCTGGATGATAAGAAGTTAAAGCGTGCTGGATTAGATTACCATGAATGGGCTCGCATGCAGATATGGGATAATATTGAAGCATGTCTGGAAAATCTAGCGAGTCAAGGTGTGGATCAAGATTCGATTTATCCGTTAACGACCAAAGGTACCGAAACACCACATACCTCGAATCTGAATAGGCCAGTTGCTTTACTCATGGGGCCTGAAACGCGCGGACTACCTGAACATGTCCGTATGATGTTCCCAAAGCAACATTGGATTCGTTTGCCCATGGCACCAAATTCTAGAAGCTTAAATTTATCTAATGCTACGGCAGTGATTGTTTATGAAGCATGGCGACAACAAGGATTTAAAGATTTAACTTAAGTCAGTAAGGTCATCGAAAGGTGACCTTTTTTAATGCATAAAAGTTTAGTAAAACTTGGCTAATATAATGAAATATTCATTAAGAATAAAATTAAAATAATGATTTTAAATACGATTTGATTTTATATTTCGGGAATCCAATTTTTTTGAGTAAAAGTTTAAAAAATATACAAAATGGTCAAATTTTTTATTTGTTAATGAATTTAATATTTATATAAAACAGAGTGTTAGGTTTGATTTTTGTTGATCTTAAACTAGCTGTCATCCAAACGAGATATTAGAAATTCGACCAATTGGTATATTTGTTGCTTAGTTAAAGTGAATATATGGTTCCGATAAATTTGATAGACGAACTGTGATTTGTACTTAAACGAAATGAATTTATCATTGTACAGCCAATGTCTAAAGATGTTCGACATTGGCTCACATTACCAATGGGGTGGTATGTGATGAAAGAGAATTGGTTTTCCAAATTTACTCCTTTTCAAGGAGATATTGAAAAAACTCCCGTTGCCATGAACGAGTACTTGCCTACAGGACAAAGTATTGTACTTGGACTTCAACATACATTTGCCATGTTTGGTGCAACAGTGTTGGCACCGCTGCTCATGGGGTTTGATCCTAGTCTAACGATCCTGTTATCTGGTATAGGCACGATATTATTTTTCCTTATCACAGGTGGGAGAGTGCCAAGCTATCTTGGGGGTAGTTTTGCTTTTATTGGTGCTGTGGTTGCTGTAACAGGCTATACCGGTTCAGGGTTAAATCCAAATATTGGGATTGCCTTAGGTGCAATAGTGGTATGTGGTATTTTCTATGCCTTGATGGGTTTACTTGTAATGAAAACGGGTTCTCAATGGATGGAGAATCTTTTACCACCAGTTGTTGCTGGTGCAATCATTATGATTGTTGGATTAAATTTAGCACCTGGGGCGATTAAAGCCGTATCAGGTAATGAGTTTGATACATGGATGGCTTTATTGACCGCAATGTGTATTGGTGGTGTCGCAGTATTTACAAGAGGAATGTTGAGACGATTATTGCTATTGGTGGGTTTGATAGTTTCGTATCTTGTATATTTTGTTTTAGCTAACATGATGGGAATGGGCAAACCAATCGATTTTAGCTCGGTTTCAAATGCGGCATGGTTTGGTTTACCAACTTTATATCAACCTGAATTTCAAATGAATGCAATTCTGCTGATTCTACCTATCGCATTTATTCTTATTGCTGAAAATCTTGCGCATTTCAAAGTTGTAAGTGAAATGACAGGCAAAAATATTACACCCTATATGGGTAGAGCATTTTTGGCAGATGGGGTATGTACCTCTATGTCTGGTGCAGTAGGAGGAACAGGATTAACTACATATGCAGAGAATATTGGGGTCATGGCGGCAACGCGTATTTACTCTACAGTGGTTTTTGTAATTGCGGGTATTGTCGCCATTATTCTGGGATTATCACCAAAATTTGGAGCACTCATTAGCACATTACCTGTCGCAATTTTGACAGGGACTTCAATGATTGTTTTCGGCTTAATTGTAATCGCTGGTGCGAAAATCTGGATCGAAAATAAAGTCGATTTTACTCAAAACGGCAACATTATCGTGGCATCAGTGACTGTGATTATGGGCGCAGGGAACTATTCGATTATGGTTGGTGGACTTGATCTCGGCGGCATTACAACGGCGACATTTGCGGGAATTATTCTAAATCTGATTTTTAATCGAGCTAAGCAAAAGCAGAATCAAATAGTAGCAGACGTTGTACCAGAAAAAACTTAAGTTTGAGACTTAGCTTTTAAGACAAATTTTAGTCAATCCTAAATTGTCGAAAGTTTCAGCAAGATAATGAAAACGTAAAAGATATATACCTGATACAAGGGGATAAAAATGGGAATACCAGTAATTGATTTAGCAGGCGTAGATATAAACAAACCAGAAAGTGAGGCGACTAAACGTGCAGTTGCTGAACTGAGAAAAGCTGCGATGCATTCAGGTTTTTTCTATGTGAAGAATCATACAGTTCCTTTAGAAATGATGACGCGACAGTTTGCATTAGCAAAAGAATTATTGGCGCTTCCAGAAGACGTTAAGCAAAAATATGATGTACGTAATTTTTTTGGATTCCGTGGATTTGATAAACTAAATGGTCAGCAATTAGACCCTTACGGCAAGCCAGATTATAAAGAAGGGTTTTATTGTGGTCGTAATTATCCTCAAGATCATCCTTTTGCAATCGCTAAATATCAAAACTATGGTCCAAATCAGTGGCCTGAAGAATTACCTCAATGTGAATTGATTTGTCAGGAGTACATCGATGAAATGTATAAACTGGCAAATTTTCTGATGCAACTTTTGGCATTAACGTTAAATCTGCCATCGAACTATTTTGATGCTTCTAGTAAAGATCCTATGGGAACATTACGCATGTTGCGTTATCCACCTACACCTAGAGATGATGAAACATATGGCGTTGGCGCGCATACAGATTGGGGGTCAGTCACCATTTTGGCACAAGATCAAATAGGCGGATTAGAAGTGTGCATGCCTGACGGAGAGTGGGTTGCAGCACCACCAATTGAAGGAACATTTGTAGTTAATCTAGGTGATATGATTCCAAAATGGACCAATGGTCTATATCACTCCAATCCACATCGAGTAAAAAATAGTTTTTCAAATGGTGCTTATCGTTACTCAATTCCATTTTTTTATGAACCAGACTATCACGCTGTGATTGAGCCAGTTCCAGGAACATTGAAAGAAGGTGAATTACCTTTATATGCACCATGTACAGTAGGGGAGCATTTAGAAGAAATGTATAATCGTTCATATAAAAAAGCGGAAGAGAATGCAGTAGCTTAAATCTCGCGATACAAAAAAAGCATTATCTATATAATGCTTTTTTTTAATTATTCTAATGATTTATGAGCGATATTGATTGATAAAGTCCTCAGAACTTAGCCCTTTTTTAGCATAATGAATTGATGCTCTTTCCGCATATATTTGTCTAATATAGCGCGCTATGTCGCAGCTATCTGCAAACATATTATATTTCCAACCCAAACCATAGGACCATAAATTAATATTATCCACGGTCATGATTTCAATATTTGTATCCTCATGATCCAAATAATGGTCAATCATCTTGCGAATGACCTCTTGGGTGCAGCTTAATTTATATGCATGCCATTCATCATGGGGACACGCATTTTTTGGTGGCTGCCTAAATGGGTATTGAATGCCTCTTCCAGGGCGATTAAGACCGTGACCTTCCCATGGGCTGTATTCTTGGGACCATGTATTTAATGGCCCGTTTGGAACCGCAGGACGTATTTGCCCCCAATGTACCAAATTTTGATTTAACCAATCATCTGCAAAACTATCGCAGTTGAAAGGATCAAGCTTTCTAATGGCTTCTTGGTCATGTTGAAAAGAGATATAAGATTCGATTGGATTTTCGATTTTGAAAATACAGTGGCTATAGTCCATCGCCATTTTAAATGGAATACCTTGATGATTGACTAAAGCTGCAACTTTCTCTACCCGGCGATAATCTTCAGACCAATTATCTACGTGATTTTCAAAGGTAATGGTTATACCCTTACTTTGAGCATACTCATAAAAATATAAATAGGCATCAGCAACTTGTTGATCATTAAGATAGTTGAATTTACTGTCTTTTGCTGCAAGCATAATGTTGTGGTATTTGGCGCCTACGGCACATGTAAGCTCGATATTTTCTTTGAATATTTTTTCATGTTCTCCCCAAATATAGCATCCGTAACCTGAATAAACTGGAATATTGTATTTTTGACTCCCTTTAATGTAATCATCAATCATTTCACGATGAGTCGGAATGTGATCGATAAAATCCCACACGCTCGATTCTGCAAGTAGATCGAATTTTTCCATTATTGATGGTTCTTCAAGAGATACTGGATTTTCAAATGATGAGGCTTGTATGCCTAGTCCAGCACAGCCTAATGGAAACATTTTTTTCATAAATTCAATACCAAAAATATATAATTAAATCAGTGAATTGATAATGCAAAAAAAATGCCTTAATCCCTTAATATTTCAATCTATTACATTATTAAAATGGCTTTTTAAAAATATCAGTTGTCTAATACGAACATAAATTTATCGAAATAAATTAGATACGGGGATGTATGATTAAAAACATTAAAAAATACAGCTATGGAATTATAGTAATCATCTGTGCAGGAATGACGACCTCTAAAGTGATGGCACAAAATGAAAATAAAGAACAAGCGGATTTAAATAATATTAATCCATTGACTCAACAGGAAATCGATCAAGCATTAGCTCAGATGAAAGCAAAAATGTTCAAAAATTTGGAAAATTGGAGTGCGGCGTTAAAACGAAATGATTTCGAGCGGACAGGAAAAAATTTGGTGTTAAAAAGTAAGAAACAGCTTGAATTATGTCATATATATCAAGCTTCTGTAGATGAAACATATTCTTTAGCGCAAAAAAATCGCCATCGTATGTCTATAGATGAACAGAAAATTGTGGATGATCGAAATAGGTTTATTGAGTATTTAGGATTCAAAGATAATCAAATTGATACTAAATTAGGTTTTAGTTGTCGATTAATTTAAAAAAAAGCACGGATGAAAAATCCGTGCTTTTTAAACTCTAGAAACGGTAACCAATTTTAAAGCTATATCCAATAGCTGTATTGTCTTTAAAATCTGCATCATAGCGATCGGTTCCGAACCAACTAGCAGATTGAGCTTTTGCATCACCTAACCAAAAATATCGTGCACCCGCTTGAATGAATGTATTTTTATTAAAGCTGTACTGACCACCTAATCCTGCACTCCAAAAACCTTCAGATGGACCTAAGGTAGAAACATATTCACCTGCACCAGAGTCCCATCCTCCGATAATGGTCAATGCGAGTTTTTCATTTAATTTTCTTGCAATACCGAATGTTGCAGATATTTGATCTTTTTCATAAGCGATTAAGTCGAAACCACGAGGTCCTTTACCTTGTCCCTCCGTAATAGAAGAAGTTAAAACTCCAAATTTGTATGGACGGATTTTGAACTCAGACCAATCTACCCAACGTAAATTGATATAAGCTAATGTATCAGCCATGATACCTGATTGGAAATCTAGGTTAACTGATTGTGGAGTTGATGCTGAGGTTTTACCTTCTGTATATTGGTAGTCGGTACCAAGTGCCCCAATTTTATCTACAATATGCCACCCAGGATGTACAATAGGTAATGTATCTGTAATCACTTCAGGCATACTTTCTTCAGCTTGAACTGAATAAGAAATTTTTGATCTGTAGGTTAATGAAGCTCTTAATGCAATTTCAGGAATTTGAAATGCAGCACCCGCTAGCCAACCAAAAGCACCTTCTTCAGGCATACTTGCTTTATAGCCTTGATAATCTTTTCTTGTATCACGACCAAGAAGATCTCTTGAACCTGTACCTTTTTCCTTAAAAGTACTACACAGTGCTACACCACTAGTCTGTGAATTACATAAATAACCTCCCAACAGACTGTAAGCAGTTCCTTGTAAACTAAGATCACCTTTTACTGTTTGATAAACTGGGCCTGCATAAAAATTAAGGTGTTCATTAGGTTGGAAGCCTACGACTAGAGATAAACTATTTGTCGAAACTTCAGCCTCTGTACTGCCATACTCACTGTGAAATGCACCATATTTTGTCGCAGATTCAAGGTCACCTAATGGCAATCGTCCTGAGCTGTTGACTCTGGAATGTTTTTTATCAGAATTTGAATAAGAGGCTTTTGCTCCGAAAGGTTGGTCATAAATTAAACCTAATGAAATATTGTCAGTCACTTGAAATTTTAAATTAATATTTGCAAATCCGAACGTGTCTGCAATATCACTTAAATTTGAGCCCGCAATTTCCCCACCTGCGTTAATATCATCTGCTGTAGGCATATTCCAACCATTCGGGTCTCTTAATCCTGCAGATGCAGGGCCCGAAGGTTCAGTTCTCATTGTTCCTGAAAGATCAGCATCCAAAATTGAATAACTAAAATCAACATAGTTTCCTGGCTGTAAAAAGCCATTCATCGATTGGCCTGAACGATCCATAGCTGCAGCATAAGCGCCCGCGGTTGGAAACATTGCGACCAAAATCGCCCCAGTAAGTGTATTCAAACGCATTATTACATTCCCTGTGTAATGAATATTATTAGAGCTTTTACTCAAATATTTTGCTCTTTATACACATCGTGTAATTTTTGGTCAATGAGTATCCTGACAAATATGTAATTTTTTGCCAATCATTTTTTATTTAATTTCATGTATTTGCGTTTAAATGTGTTATTTGTCTCATTATTTTGAAATAAAGCTGCCTATTAGGATGTAGAGTTTATTTTTTAAATCAGAAATTTTGATTGATGTTTGATCATTTTGGTCAATTTGCATAATAAAAAAAGGCGCCTAAGCGCCTTTCTAAAAAATCAATTTTTAACGATCATTAAACTCATCATGTTGTGGAGCAGGGTATTTAAAGCCTTTGGTTTTATAACCTAAATACAAAATACCACCAATCGCCCAAATCAAACCATATTTAAGCGATGCTTGATCGACCTCTAACCACAATGCAAATACTGCAATAAAGCCGAGTAATGGTACGATAACGAAATTAATAATTTCTTTCGCTGTTTTAGTACGACCATCGCGTAACGCATAGCGTGAGATAACAGATAAGTTCACAAAGCTAAATGCTGTTAACGCACCGAAGCTAATTAATGAAATGACAAAGTCTAAATCCATAAAACCAGCGGTTAATGCGACTGCACCTACAATCATGATGTTATATGATGGAGTGAAGTTTTTAGGGCTGATGTGACCAAAAATTTTCTTATTGATGACACCATCGCGTCCCATAACATACATAAGGCGTGATACACCTGCATGTGCAGAAATACCTGATGCCATAACAGTAATGATTGCAAATGCAAGCACATAAGACTGGAACAAAGATCCACCAACCAACAACAAAATTTCAGGTTGAGTTTCTGCAATATTCTGGAAGTATGATCCCGGATTATTAGGGAAATAGATCTGCATGAAGTAAGTGCTGACGATAAAGATAATCCCTGCAATTAAAGCAGTTAAGAAAATTGCTTTTGGTAGCGTTTTCTCAGTATCTTTAGTTTCTTCAGCGAGAGAACTGAGTGAGTCAAATCCTGTAAATGAGAAGCAGAGTAATGTTGCACCTGTGATCAAGGCACCCACTGAAGTTAACTCATTCCAAAATGGTTCTAAACTCCAAAGTTGGTAGCGTTGTTCAGCAGAGATTGGACCATCCGCGTTATATCCCATTTGGAGCTTGGTATAGACCATCCATGTAAATACAGCGATCACAATTAATTGTACGAATACAATTAAGCTGTTGAAATTTGCAACAAATCGCGCACCACGAAGGTTAATACCTGTCATAAATGCTGTTAACACAATGACCCAGACCCAATGATTGACATCAGGGAATAAAGCCTCAAGATAAATCACCGCAAGGATGATGTTGACCATGGGGGAGAGCAGGTAATCTAACCATGATGACCAGCCAACCATAAAACCAACGTTAGGGTGGATAGATTTTTGAGCATAGGTATACGCTGAACCTGAAGATGGATATCTACGGATCATATGACCATAACTCAATGAAGTCAGTAGGATTGCAACAAGTGCGAAAATATATGATGTAGGAACGTGGAAATTACTTTCTTCTGATACCAAACCGAAAGTATCAAACAACGTCATTGGCTGAATATAAGCTAAACCGATAATAATGATGTGCCAGAGTCCTAGCGTTTTTTGCAGTTTAGCTGCCGATTGAGTCCCAGTTATATTAGTCAACGGCTTTATCCTCTTAATCGTTGATCAAGGATCAGTCAAATCAATTAAGGATCGTTTGAGACGAACGATCCCCCCTAATGTTTTTTCAAAAGTGCGCCAATCTAAACCAAATTGATGCAGTTTGTCAGTAGTTTGTGCGAGTTTTTTTAGCAGGATTTATGCCAAAGGTATTGAACTCATGAGTTAAAACAACTAACAAATGAAAAGCCTGATGTCTAAAAAAACATCAGGCTAGTTTTAAGCGTATCTTTACTTATTTTGAGAAATTTACCAAGCTTTTTCTAAGATAGATTTCAAATCTTTTAATGTCGCTTCTTTAGGGTTGAAAATGATAGATCCGTCATTTAACGCTTTTTCGGCAACTTCATCTAATTGAGATTGCGTAACTTTGCCTGTCTCACGTAATGTACGTGGCAGTTTAGTTAAATCATAAATGCGATCACGCATTGTGTTGATAATCGCAATAGCTTTATCTGCACGTTGATTTGCTGGTGTCTGTGCATAGATATCAGTACCTGCAAGCGGTAGTAACAGATCAGCAATCTTATCCCCATTCACATCCTTGTTGTAATCGAGCACATAAGGGAGGAATAAGTTCATGCACAAACCATGTGGTAAGTGAGCAACTGCACCTAGAGCGTGTCCAAGGGAGTGAACAATACCGACCATTGCATTTGAGAATGCAATTCCAGCCATGGTTGATGCTTGAGCAAGTTCTAAACGGGCATCAGCATCTTTTGGATTTTCCAAAACTTTAAACAAGTTTTCACTAATTTTTTTAATTGCAGCAGTAGCGTAAGCATCACTGATAGGATTCGCTGCCAAACACGTATAGGCCTCAACAGCATGTGTCATTGCATCCATTCCTGTCATTGCTGTCAGGTGTGGAGGTAATGTTAAAGTCATACGTGGATCTAAAATTGCAGCACTAGGCATTAAATATTTTGAAGCAAATGCCATTTTTTGATTATTCGCTGTATCTGAAACCACAGCAACCATCGTGACTTCAGAGCCTGTACCTGATGTTGTTGGGATAACAAAAAAAGGCTTTAATGGGCGAGGTAGGTTGTGAGCCCCTGAATATTTCAGCAGATCATCGCCTCCTTCGGAGACGAGAATATTGGCAGCTTTTGCTGTGTCGATGACTGAACCACCCCCAATTGCAATGATGGCATCGCATTGATTGTTACGATACATCTCAGTCACGGCTTTTACTGTTTCTAAACTTGAGTCCGGTGGAACTTCATCAAAAATTGAGCCAATTTTTACTTCTGTCGCTGCAAAAGCAGCTTCCACTGGTTCAAGTAGACCATTGGCACGTACGCCTTTGTCTGTGATGATGAGTGGTTTTTTTGAACCCATTGAATCTAGCTCAAATGGAATGTGTTCAAGCGCAGCATTACCAGCAATCACTTTAACTGGACAAAAAAATTCATAATATGGTTTAGCCATGCTTAAGCACTCCCTTTAATATATGACTGAGCTACTTTGAGATAAATATTTGCTGCACCTGTCAATTTTTCTTTTAATGACAGATTGACCGGATATTCTTTGACTGCAAGTTCAGCGACTAATTTTGGAAGAATAAGGGCTTCCATTTTATTCAGACAACGCACTAAACGTATTGCATGACCTAAATCGCCATCAGCAATCATACGGTCATTTGCAAATGCTTGTGCAGTACTTTCTTGGAAAGAAAATACCAAAAAAGCATGATGCATATGTTTAAAGGTAATCGTTAAATCAGGTTTTTTTGATGCATGGTCGATTAAGACAAGTTGATGTTGTGGATTCACTTGTGCAATAAATGCTGCATCACTGTTGAAAACGTCCATTGAAATCGTGAAGCCGACAGGAAATTTAGCAATTTCCTGTTTTATTTCTTCATCGACTTGACTTGCCATCGCTAAGCCTCTGCCAATCACGTCAAGCATGAGTTTGACATAAGCTTGTTCTAGCGCGGGCTTTACAGAGTTAATAGAAATCACTCACTTGTCCCTTATCACATAGTTTTATAATTTAGAGTAAATACTCTAAAATTATCTAATGACAAAGTAAAGGAGTTTTAATGATCATTCACGATAATTTGACTGAACAGGTCACTTTTTTTTAGATAGGCAATGAGGTCTTGAACTAACATATCAAAACTTGGGTAGGGATTTATCAAATCAGAGATTCTGACCATTTCAAGACCTGCATAACCACATGGATTAATAGTTTGGAAGCCTTCCAGGTCACAATCTATATTAAGTGAGAGTCCATGATAACTGCGACCTTTTCGGATTTTAAAGCCCAGAGATCCAATTTTTCTACCATCAACATAAACACCAGGTGCATCTGGTTTAGCATAAGCTTCGATACCGTATTTTTTTAATAAATCGATCATGACATTTTCTGCATAGCTGACTAAAGTACGGACATTCCAGCCTAATCGATTTAAATCAAACATAAAATATGCAACTAATTGTCCTGGACCATGCCAAGTGACTTGTCCACCACGATCAGTTTGAACAACTGGGATATGGCTAGGCACTAATATATGTTCTGGTTTGCCAGCTTGTCCTTGGGTAAGCACAGAATTGTGCTGCAAAATCCAAAATTCATCTGCTGTTTGTTCGTCACGCTGTTCTGTCATCAGCTTCATTTCTTGGAAGCGATCTTCATAAGAAGTGGTTTGGGTATAGTGACGAATAATCAATTGAGGTTTGGTTTTGACATCCACGGAGGTTAAGGCTCACATTCAAAAATGAGTTTTATTATAGACAATATTGTTGAATTAAGTGTGACCTAGGCACATACTTGATGAATAATTAACAAACATAAAAAAACACGCATGAAGCGTGTTTTTTTATTAAAGTGCAGTTTTAATTAAAGGGCAAGCAGCCAAGTCTGCATATACTTGATGTACTTGCTCAAGCTCTTCAAAACGAAGTTGCGCAGTAATTGAATGATACTTGCCTGTACGCGATGGTGTCACTGTCATTGCATTCCCATCAAAATCAGGGAAATGTTTAACAAAAATGTCATTCACGGCTTTGCGTAAATCCTCACCTGCAAGACCAATCAATTTAATTGGATAATCCATCGGAAACACCCAAAGATGTTCTTGTAGTTCGCGTGATGGAGTGCGATCGATCATGTCAGTCATAGGACACCTCATTAGTAAAAATACCTGCTAGGCGCAGGTATTTAGAATTATTTGCTACATGCTTTATATTATGGGGGAGTGTCCCCCATATTCAAGCCTGTATTATCCTATGGATAGATTAGTCATTCTCAAGGAACGAGCGTAAATGTTCAGAACGCGATGGATGACGTAATTTACGTAACGCTTTTGCTTCGATCTGTCGAATACGTTCGCGTGTTACATCAAACTGTTTACCAACTTCTTCCAACGTGTGGTCCGTCGGCATATCAATACCAAAACGCATCTTCAAGACTTTAGCTTCACGTTCAGTGAGGTTTTCAAGTACCTCACGTGTTGCTTCTTTCAAGCCTTCTGAAGTTGCAGCATCAACTGGTGAAGTGATGTTACCATCTTCAATGAAGTCACCAAGATGTGAGTCTTCATCATCACCGATCGGTGTTTCCATCGAAATTGGTTCTTTAGCGATCTTAAGCACTTTACGAACTTTGACTTCGTCCATTTCGAGGCGTTCACCTAACTCTTCAGGTGTAGGTTCACGTCCCATTTCTTGAAGTAATTGACGAGATACGCGGTTGATCTTGTTAATGGTTTCAATCATATGCACAGGAATACGAATTGTGCGTGCTTGGTCAGCAATTGAACGTGTAATCGCCTGACGAATCCACCAAGTTGCATAAGTCGAGAACTTATAACCACGACGGTATTCAAACTTATCTACGGCTTTCATCAAGCCAATGTTACCTTCCTGAATCAGATCGAGGAACTGTAAACCACGGTTGGTATATTTTTTCGCGATGGAGATTACCAAACGTAAGTTCGCCTCAACCATTTCTTTTTTAGCACGACGTGCTTTTGCTTCACCAATCGCCATACGTTTAGAAATATCTTTAATTTCACGTACAGTAAGGTCGAGATCTTTTTCGATATCAGCGATTTTTTGTTGGAAAGCAAGAACGTCAGGGCGTACTTTCTCTAAGTATGGTTTTTGGTCAGCAGTGGCTTTAGCAATTTGCTCATCTAACCAAGCTGGATTTGATTCTTGACCAGGGAACGTTGTACGGAATTGAGTACGATCCATACGACCACGACGAACTGCGTAGCGCATTACTTCACGTTCTGCTGTACGAATTTGTTCATGCGTGCCACGAATCATTTCAGAAATGATGTCAAACAAACGTGGTGTGAACTTAAACATCATAAAGACGGTTGCGAGCGACTCAAGAGCTGCTTTACCTTCTTTACTGTTACGACCATGTTTTGCGATCGCATCTTTAGTCGCATTCCACGCAGCTTCTAGCTCTGCAAAACGCACTTTTGCGATTTCAGGGTCTGGACCTGAATCACCCTCAGAATCATCATCACTTTCAGACTCTTCTTCATCATCGTCATCAAGTTTTACATCTTTAGTTGGTTTAGTCTCTGTTTCTTCTTCAAGATCAGCATCAACTTCTTCTAAAACTTCTGGAATTTCTTCATCAGACTCTGGATCTAAATAGCCTGAAAGGATATCGGCTAAACGACGCTCGCCAGTTTCGTAATCTTTATATTCTTGTAATACAACTTCAACCGCATTTGGCCAATAAGCAATTGAGTTTAAAACGTCACGAATACCTTCTTCGATACGTTTTGCAATCTGAATTTCGCCTTCACGAGTCAACAGTTCAACTGTTCCCATTTCTCGCATATACATACGAACAGGGTCAGTTGTACGACCAGGCTCATTTTCTACAGATGCTAAAACTGCAGCTGCTTCTTCTTCAGCAACTTCGTCAGTCGTTTCTGCGCTACTACCATCAAACATTGCATCGTCAGATTCTGGCGCACGTTCGTGTACAGGAATACCGACGTCTTGAAGCATCTGGATGATATCTTCAATCTGTTCGCTTTCAGTGATCGAGTCTGGGAGATGATCGTTAACCTCAGCGTAGGTTAAGTAACCTTGTTCTTTGCCTCGGCTAATCAGAGCCGCTACTTGTGAAGTAGGGGAATGCATATCGCTCATCTTTGCTCTCTTCTCGTTGAATCTGTGGCGGGGAAAAACCGTGCATTCTAGCACAATTAACTTATCTTTAGTATCGTATTAACTCAGTATAATTGGTTTTGAAAACCAATGAATTAAGTTGTTTAAGTCAATATTGGGTCAAAATTGTTGATTTCAAGCACATCATGCTTTTTATTTTAAACCAGCAATAAGGCTCTGATCCTTGATTAAATAATGACATATTTTTTTGTCCAAAAAAAACTAAAATTTGTATAAATATCAGCGAAAAATAAAATAAAACTTGACAAGTATTCTGAACAAAGATAAATAGCGCCTAGCCCCATTCATTTTTTCACACATGAGGTAGTTTTAGTGTCTTCTACAGATTTTGAACTAGATGATAACTACGGTGATGATGATGTTAGTTTTGATGAAACTACGAGCAAAATTAGCGCCAAAGAATCATTAGAAAAGCGTCGCTTGATTGATGACTTACTTGCACAGCGTCGTTTAGATCGTGAATTGAAAGATCTTGAATATGATTTTGACGATGATGATTTCGACGATGATGAAGACTAAATTAGATTGGGTATCCTGATCTAAAATGTTATTCTACGGAATTAAGATACAACTTTTGGAAATACAATGAGTGCATTAGATTTAGACTTGTTAAGTGACTACTTAGATGGCGACCAAAATGAGCATGGTCTAGATTTTGCTGCAACTCATGGTTTTTTGTGTGCGACAGCTGTAGGTCCTAAATTTGATCGTTGGTTGGATGAGTTATTTGACAATAATCAAAAGAAAGTGCCTGCAGAGATCGTAGCTCAAATTAAACTTTGGTTAGAAGATTTACGTCAAAAACTTGCCAATGAAGAAGGTATTGAATTTCCTTTTGAAATTGAAGAAGCAGATGTAGAGTCAAGCCTTGGGGATTGGAGTGTAGGCTTTGTCGATGCAATGTTCTTAAATGAAGATGCATGGTTCACACCTGAGTTTGAAGAGCAATTAGTTGATCTCACTCTGCCAATTATGGTATTCAGTGGTGTTGACGAAGAAGATCCTCAAATGGAGTCTTTCCGCCGTAACGGTCAATTGATGGATGAGCTTGCAGAAGAAATTCCAGATAACTTGAATGAATTATATTTGATGTATCATACGCCGAACTAATTAAAAAGCACCGTAAGGTGCTTTTTTTATTTTGAGTTCTTTCTTTTTTGTCTGCGGTACACAATCCAAATGATTATGCTGATCACAATAGCAATAATTAGATAGCTTACTTGGCTAAATATTTTGTGCATCATTTTAGTATTATTTCCAAAATAATAACCCACATATGCTAAAAATGTGGTCCATATAACCGTGCCTAAACCACTATAAAACATAAACTTTGCAAAAGGCATTTTGCTCATGCCTGCAGGTATGCTAATCAGAGATCGTACTGCTGGAACCATACGTCCAAAAAAAACGATTCGATGTCCATATCTTTCAAACCATTCTAATGATTTATCAACATCAGCTACTTTAATAAATAAATACTTGCCATATTTCTCAACGAACGCATAGAGCTTTTGATCAGAGATCTTACGTCCTAACCAATACAGCGTAGCGGCAGCTAAGAGCGAACCTATACTTCCTGAAATAATGACACCGATCAAAAGTAATTGACCCTGAGAAGCGGTATAGCCAGCTGAAGGCATAATAATCTCTGAGGGTATAGGTGGAAAAACATTATCGAGAAACATCAATAGAGCAATGCCGAAATAGCCCAATTGCTCCATCACTGAAATGATCCAATCTTTCATAAGTGATTTGTATTTTAAAGTTAAACCTATGCTAGAGGTTTTTAAGAAAAAATACAGTGAAATTAAGTTAATGCATTAATTCAGGGTGTTGAATTTGTATAAGTGTATGAACATAGACTTCTCGTAGGATATAGCTGACGAGAAGGGGAGCTATGCTGATGATGAAGATAAGACTCGTTGAATCTCTCATCTGAAAACCGATTGCTAAAGCAATAATTGCGCCGATACAAGCACCTAACGTTACGATAAAATAATGGGATTGGTTACGTATATGCAATTTAACACCAGAATTATGTGAATCGATATATGTAAATGTTAAATGTGTCGGTACAGCTGATACACGATCTAAATGATTATGGTGAGCAAAATTCCGTCGAACAGGAAGATATTTGAATGGCACTCGATTCATGACTTTCATCCTTGAGCTAAATTTATTTCCTTCGTATTAAATTTATCTGAATGACTTCATGTGTTTTGTGTTGTTCTAAAATAACTTTGTAATGGTGATATAGCAGAATTGAAATTTTGTTTGTTCAATGTAAAAAGCGTCATCTACACTGTAATGTAGACAACGCTTTTGTAAGTTAAATAAAATATTTTTTATTTATAGGCGTTTACGTTTTGCCGCAATAATCTGAGACTGGCGCATACGGAATCCTTCTTTCTGCTTTTCTGTTGTTTTATCGATACAATAAAGACATGATACGCCATGTTCGTAACTTGGTAATGCTACTTCTTCAGGGGTTAATGGCCAACCACAAGCATGGCACTTCACATTTTGACCTTCTTCCACTCCGTGTGTAACCGCAGTACGACCATCAAAAACAAAGCATTCACCTTCCCATAAACTTTCTTCAGGAGGGGTTTCTTCTAAATATTTAAGAATACCACCTTTGAGGTGATATACCTCTTTAAAGCCTTCTTGAAGAAGTAGTGAAGTTGATTTTTCACAACGAATCCCGCCTGTACAAAACATGGCAATCTTTTTATCTTTATGCTGTTCAAGATTGTTTTTTACATATTCAGGGAATTCGCGGAACGTTTCAGTTTTTGGATCAATTGCCCCTTTGAATGTGCCTGCTTTGTATTCGTAATCATTTCTTGTATCGACTAAGATCACGTCATCACGTGCAATGAGTTCGTTCCATTCTTTAGGGTCTAGATAGTGACCAACTAAGTCGCGTGGCTTCACTGGAACACCTAAAGTCACGATTTCTTTTTTATGTTTGATTTTCATTTTACGGAATGGTTTTTCGTCACTGTGTGACTCTTTATATTCCATATCATTAAATCCTTCATTTAAAAGGAATTGATGAATGACATCAATTGCATGACGGTCACCTGCAACTGTTCCGTTAATCCCTTCATGGGCAACAATAAGAGTACCGCATAGGTTGATGGTTTTTACCAACTCAAGTAATTTTTGTTGAAGTGCTAGAGAATCTTCAACCTCTTTAAATTGATAAAGTGCCGCAACAACCCAACCAGTGGTCGCTTGCTGTTCTACAGGTGCAAGCTGTTCTACAGTAGCGTTCATGGAGTACTCCAAATGTATTAATATAGGGATAAAATCAGGCGCGTATTCTAACGCGATTTTTGAAAATATGCGAGAAAGCCATAGAAAATTTATGGTTTTATATGAGGAAAATATTTTGAATACAGCGCGTCGAATCCCATCATTAACACCATGTGCGGGACGTTGTTCAACAGTGTTTGGTGACGCGGTATGTCGTGGTTGTCGACGTTTTAATCATGAAGTGATTCAATGGAATACTTATAATGAAGAACAACGACTGAGTATTTGGAAGCGTTTAGATCAACAACTGGATCAAATTTTGGTTCCAATGCTTCCTCATGCTCAACTTTCTGAGGTGGAAAAATTCATTGAATCAAAAAGAATCCGAGTATTGGAGAATGCTTCAAAAGGCCGAAAATTATATCATGCGCTTAAAATTTGCGAAAAAAACAAGCATTTAGCAGAGCAGAGTGGTTTAGGTATTTCAGCTCCACATGTTAAACCGATCTGGACTGAGTTTGAACGTCGGGTTCTTGCGTTGGCGAATGCCAGTTATGAATTAGCTTGGTTAAGAGCAGATGGGATTAGCCAGAGCTTGCAGTTGGTGGATGAAGAGTAATTCTATGATAATTTGTTATAAAAAAACTCGCTCAAGTAAGCGAGTTTTTAGTCAATCATTAAGCAACTTGGACAGGAATACAGTTTGCTGTGTGATTCACAGTGTTATCTGGATTTGCATAAACCAAACGTGGTTTATGTGCATCAGCTTCTGCAACAGTAAAATCACCGAAAGTCGCGATAATAATAATGTCACCTAAATCTGCTTGGTGAGCAGCACCACCATTTACAGAAATAATGCCTGAGTTTTCTTCACCACGGATTGCGTAAGTTGTAAAACGCTTGCCATTAGTTACATTCCAAATATGAATTTCTTCATATTCACGAATACCAGCTAAATCTAGTAATACACCATCAATTGCACATGAACCTTCATAATGAAGTTCAGCTTGTGTTACAACTGCACGGTGGATTTTAGCTTTTAATAAACGAGATAGCATGGGAAGCGTCTCCTGAGTTGTTCTAAGATTGTTTTATTATCTAGAAACAACAGTTTTTTAATTTGGGTGAAGCATTTGAAAGCGCATTTTGCCCTCAAATTTTCATCGTGGCAAGAAAAATTGTTGAACAAAAATTAAATTTATCAACTACGGCTTGTAGGCATTTATTTGATTCATTGCCTGCTGAATTTCACCATTCACTAATAATTTTGTACGACTTAGTGCGTGATGAATTGCATCGTCAATGAGCGTTTGTTCACTTGAGGGTGCTTTACCTAGAACATGACCTGATACACGGTCTTTTGATCCAGGGTGTCCAATTCCAATACGTAAACGATGGAAGTTAGGGCCAGTATGAGGAACAATGTCACGTAAACCGTTATGACCACCATGACCACCACCCGTTTTGAGGCGAATGATACCTGGATCCATATCAAGTTCATCGTGAGCAATAAGCATTGCTTCTGGAGAGATTTGGTAGAATTTTGCGAAGGGTACAACACTTTGACCAGAACGGTTCATAAAGGTTGAAGGTAATAAAAGTCGAACATCTTGTCCTTCTACATTACCGCGACCACTTAATCCATTAAACTTAGGGTCATTTTTAAGTGTTATGCCATATTGTTCTGCAAGACGTTCTACATACCAGAAGCCTGCATTATGGCGGGTTTGAGCATACTCTTTACCAGGGTTGCCCAAACCAACAATCAGTGAAATATGAGACACTAATTTACACCATCAACACTTATGCGCGTTTGAAGTCAGCGTGCATTGGAGTGTTTTTAGCTGGGTGACGTTGTAAAGCTTGGATTTTAACGCTTTCAACTTTACCATCAACATCAATTTCAATTACTTCTTCAAAGAAAGCGTTGTCTTCTAAGTATTTAACAAGCTGACGAAGCTCAAGTGTAATTGCTACAGGTGCAGCATCACCACCATAGATGATAGCAGGAACTTTAGATTGAAGACGAAGGCGGCGGCTCGCACCTTTCCCTTGTACTGCTTCTTCACGTGCTACTGCATTTAATACGAAGTTTGCCATGAGAGACATCCTATTTAAGTTAAGTGAACTAGATCTGCGACCGATCTAGTGATAGAAAGCCCTACCAAAAGGCAGGGCTTTAAAATTTTAGCGCTCTATTATAGATAAGAATCAAACATTGCGCTAATAGATTCTTCGTTGTTAATACGACGAATTGTTTCAGCAACCATACTCGCAACTGAAACTTGGCGAATCTTACCAAGAGCTAAAGCTTCTTCTGAAAGCGGAATTGTATCTGTCACAACAAGTTCGTCGATAACAGAGTTTTTCAAATTCTCGATCGCTTTACCAGATAAAACAGGGTGAGTAGCATATGCTACGACACGACGCGCACCAAAAGTCTTCAATGCATCAGCGGCTTTACATAAAGTACCAGCTGTATCAACCATGTCATCAACGATCACACAGTCGCGATCTTTAACATCACCAATCAAATGCATCACTTGTGATTCATTTGCTTTTTGACGACGTTTGTCGATGATAGCTAAATCGATATCGCCCATTTGTTTCGCAACAGCACGAGCACGAACAACACCACCAACGTCTGGCGAAACAACCATAAGGTTGTCATGAGACTGTTGACGTAAGTCAGCTAAAAGCGCTGGCGTACCGTAAATGTTGTCTACAGGGATGTCGAAGAAACCTTGAATTTGGTCAGCATGAAGATCGATCATCACAACACGGTCAATACCTACAGTTGTTAGCATATCTGCTACTACTTTTGCAGTAATTGGAACACGTGAAGAACGAGGACGACGGTCTTGGCGAGCATAACCGAAATAAGGAATCACAGCAGTGATACGACCAGCACTTGCACGACGCAATGCATCTGCCATTACTAAGATTTCCATAAGGTTATCATTAGTTGGAGCACAAGTAGGCTGAACGATGAATACGTCTTTACCACGGACATTCTCAGTGATTTCGACAGCGATTTCACCATCAGAGAATTGACCTACAGATGCAGCACCTAGAGGGATATGCAAGTGGCTAACGACTTTTTGGGCGAATTGTGGATGCGCAGTTCCACTAAAAACGACAAGATTGGGCATGAAGCACCCTTGGCGGTTGAAATGTATAGAATGAGATGGCAGGGGCGGCTGGATTCGAACCAACGGATGGCGAGATCAAAACCCGCTGCCTTACCACTTGGCGACGCCCCTAATGCGGCAGAACTTTAATGGTTTTATATGGGTTTGTCAAGATTGTTTGACTCAACTCATGATACCAATGTTCTGTCTTTTTGAACTAAATTGGCAGGGGCGGCTGGATTCGAACCAACGGATGGCGAGATCAAAACCCGCTGCCTTACCACTTGGCGACGCCCCTATCATTTAAACGATGATTTGATTCAATGGTGATTGTTCTAAACTATTCACTAAGTAAGCTTTACAAGGTGAATGAGCAAGAATGTCATCAATGTTCATTTCAGTCGTTACTTCAGTAAAAACACAAGCACCTGTACCTGTAAGTTTTGCAACACCGAACTGATCTAAATATTGCATTGCTTCATCGACTTCAGCATATAGACTTCTTGCCAGAGGTTCAAAGTTATTTCTGAAATCAGATGGCTTTATCTGATAGGCGCAAAATTTAGAGGTCTTCGTGTCTCTTGTCAACGATTTTTGTGAAAAAAGCAGTTGAGTGCTGATAAAACAGTCAGGTTTTAACACAATGTATTGTTTTTGATCTAAGTCTATGAATGTTAAGTGTTCACCAATACCTTCTGCCCATGCATTACGACCATGGATGAAGATGGGAACATCAGCACCCAGTTGTACACCAATTTCTGCTAATTGATCACGATTTAAGCCACATTGCCAAAGTTGATTCATGATTAATAACGCGGTAGCCGCATTTGAAGAGCCACCACCGAGTCCTGCACCCATCGGTATATTTTTTTCGATGTTGACATGAATGCCTAATTTTTCACTTTTGGCATAGGGTTTCAGCATCATCATTGCACGATAAATCAAATTTTGTTCAAGACTTACTTCTGATAGGCCTGAAATGGAGATAGATTGGTTAGAGATTGGAGTAAATTCCATCCAATCACAAAGATCTATCAACTGAAAAATAGTTTGCAACTCATGGTAACCATTTTCACGGCGCCCCGTAATGTGTAAAAACAAATTCAGTTTTGCAGGGGAGGGTACACGAATCATAAATAATCAAACTTAACGATTTTGAATTACCATTGTAATACGATTTTCAGTTCCATCTTCAAGTTGTTGCTTTAAAATCAAACGGTTTGGTTGTGTAGATTGACCGTTGTAAGATAATTGAATATGCCAACCTTGTTCTTTAATTTCACTGATTCGCATCGATTCGTCTTTTTGAATTTCAGCTTCTTCAGTCGCTTGCTTAGCTTGTACCCAATCGACTAAATAAGTAATTGGTGCTTCCCAACCTGTTGCACGAAACAATAACTCTTCAGGTGAGTTGGCTGTAATTTCACCAGTTTTGGCACTGTTCAGTGTCACTTGACCAGGTTGACCTGAGATTTGAGTTTTACCGACTCCAAGAATTCCGCTTAACTCGATATCAAACTGTTCATCTTGCTGTTGCCAAGTAAAAAAAGCACTGCCTGATTGCTTGGGGGTCTTGACGCCAATTTTACCCTGAAGATTAAATTGATTTGATTGTTCAAGGTTTTGCGTTGTTGGCGGTGATGGTTGAGTTTGAATTGCTTGACAGCCAGTTAACCCAAGAAGCGCACTACTTGTGGCAATCAGCAATAATGATTTTAAATTTAAGATCATACAGTATTAACTCTTTTTGATATTTTGTGGCAACAATAAACTATCGAGTTGATCCAATTGAGGATGATTTGGATGATTTTTATGGAGTTGATGTAACACTTGGCTAAATTCTTCCAGTGAACCCAGCATATAAAGCGATTTAGCATATCGAATGCCGATATTTGGACTTTGGCTGAGTTGATATGCTTTCGCAAGTACACGGGTGGAAGTGTCAAAATCGTTTTGAAGAAAGCAGATATAGCCTAAGGTATCTAAGATAGATGCTTGTTCTGGGGCATTGTCTAAAGCTTGTTCGGCATATTGTCTCGCCTCATCTAAACGACGATTTTGCAACGCCAGAGTATATGCATACGCATTCAGATATGTTGGACTATTGGGTTCGATCGTGAGTAATTTTTTAAGCAATTCATCTAATTGATCGCGATCCGTAAATGGATCAAGTAATAAGACTTGAGAATATAAAATTTCAGGGTCATCAGTTAAGTTTTTAGCCGCTTCTTTGAGTAAGCCCAAGGCAGCTTTGTTATTGCCCATTTTTTTGAGTATTTCAGCTTGTGCTTGATATAAGAAACTCGCATGTTGGGGGTAATTCACCCGTTCCTGAGTCAGAAAGCGCAGCGCATCACTTAAGCGATTTTGTTTGTCATAGATTGAAATTAGATTTCGTCTAGAAACCATATATAAATTACCATCTACAAGTCGATAATAAGCTTTAGCTGTTTCAAAATGTTGTTTTCGTTCAGCATTTAATGCCAAATAAAAATAAGCATCATTTTGATACTGTCCAGATGCACGTAGTTCGACCAAATACTGTTCAGCAAGCTCATATTCTTTGAGATCAATTGATGTTAGACCTGCGATAAAAAGAGCTTCTTCCGAATCAGGCCATTTTTTTATGATGCGTTTTAATTTGCTTAACGCCTGTTCATTTTTATTCAGTTTAATTAAGTAGCGGATTTCAGCCAGACTGAGCTCTAAATTATTACGATTTTTACGAGCACTTTTTTCAAACCATTTTAGCGTCTCTTCTTCGTCGCCTAAAGCCATGAGTAAGTTTGCTTTCAGTAAGATAAACCCTGTTGATTTGGGGCGTTTTTTTAATGCTTTATTTAAAGTAATTAAGGCATTTTCGATTTCATTATTTTGTGCTTGTAAACTCGCAATCAAAACGAGAATTGAAGGATTGTTACGCGTTTTACTATTACGCAAAGTGTTTAATAAATATGCTCGATCCTCAGGGGATTCCGGAGAAATTCCTTCAAGAATTTGTTCTAAATCTGATTCAGGATCTAAATTTAAAATATCATCGAGCACATCAGCAGCAAGTTCATATTCGTGTGACTTTAATGCGATATGCGCAAGATAGAATTTTGCAGGTACATCTTTGGGTTCTTGCACGACCCAATGGGTTGCAATATCTAAAGCGGCTTGTAAGTCGTTTTGTTCGAGTGCGACGTTAAGTGCACGTTGTTTTAAAGCTGTTGAACTGGTTTGGATTGCAAGTACGGTATAGTTGTGTAAAGCAGTCGGTGTGTCATGTGCAGCTAAAGCAAATTCTGCAACCATAGCCTGTTGTAAAACTTTATGATTTAAATTGGCATGGTAAAATTCTCCAGATGCTCTAATATGAGCACTGTAAGTCATGCTACTCACTAACAAGAGTGTGGTAGAATACTGTCGAATTGTCATGCCGGTTGTGCGGCTCATTGTTTGACGCAATTTTTTTATCCAAGTACTGCTTTTTATGACACCGTTATTGCACAATAGCATAAATTTAGCCAATTGATGATCTGATATGTCTTTCTTTGCATTGGGTGTCAACCATCAAACAGCCTCAGTTGAATTACGAGAGCAAGTTGCTTTTAACCCTGAAAAGTTAAAACTATTGTTGGCTGAACAAAGTCACCATGACCAGCTGAACGATATGGTTGTGGTGTCAACCTGTAATCGTACTGAAGTCTACGCCATCGCTGATAATGCGGAGATGGTATTAGATTGGCTCGCTCAAAAAAATGGCATTGATGTAAAACAATTACAAAATCATATTTACCGTTATGAAAATACAGATGCTGTGACACATTTGATGCGTGTTGCATCAGGATTAGATTCACTCATGCTTGGAGAGCCTCAGATTATGGGGCAAGTGAAGTCTGCACTTAATTTAGCAAAAGAGTCTGAAGTTGTTTCACAAAATTTAAATCGTATTTTTGAATATGCATTTTATGCTGCTAAGAAAGTGCGTTCAGAAACAGCGGTCGGCAGTCATGCTGTATCCATGGGGTATGCGGTAGCACAGTTAGCACTACAAGTTTTTAGTAAGCCTGAACAATTAACCGTTATGGTGGTTGCAGCAGGTGAAATGAATAGCTTGGTTGCAAAGCACTTAGCTGAAATGGGCGTTGCTAAAATTTTAATTTGTAACCGTGGTCAGGAACGGGCGGAACTTTTAGCGCAAGAAATATCACATCGTGTTGCGGTAGAAATTATTCCTTTTGTTGATTTAGCTCAAAATTTACATCGCGCTGATGTGATTTCAAGTTGTACAGGAAGTTTACATCAGGTCATTTCCTATCAAGATGTTAAGTCAGCACTCAAAAAACGTCGTTACCGTCAAATGTTGATGGTGGATTTGGCTGTTCCTCGCGATATTGAATCTAAGGCTGAAAGTTTGGATGGTGTTTACCTTTATGGGGTGGACGATCTTCAAGGTGTTATTGATGAAAACTTAGCGCAGCGACGCCAAGCCGCTGTTGAAGCTGAAGTGATGGTCAATCAACTAGCAACACAATTGGTGACTCAGCAGAAAGTTTCACAAGCTGGAGCGACAATTAGTGAGTATCGTGCTCATGGAGATAAAGTTAAAGCATTTGAATTAGAGCATGCATTAGATCGTTTAGCCTCTGGCGATAATGCAGCCATTGTCATGCAGGAAATGGCGCATCGTTTGACGCAAAAGCTATTACATCCTACATCCATCTTACTCAGAGAAGTCGCTAAAGATGAAAATCCTGATGTCTATGAAACGATTAAAGAACATTTAGAAGATATTTTTAGTGCTCAGCGAAAACTAAAAAAATAAAAGCGGTCACTGACCGCTTTTATTTATTCATGTAGTAAGCGTAGTCCAATTTTTTTGGTTAGCTCATTCAGTTGTTGTCTTAAGTTTTTAGACTCATTTAATGATTTTGCTGCTTTAAATTTGATTCTCAGATATTTTTCTTGGAGTGAAAGTGAGTATTCTGAGGCAAGTTTATCAGCCATTTCAGGGGCTTCAGTGAGTGTTTGAATATTAGTACGTTTTAAAATCTCAGAGAGTTCATGATGAAATGGGCTACATGCACCCAAAATATAATAACTCGCCAACTCTTGGTCATCTGGCAGATCATCAAAAATGACATTAAAAATTTTTAATACTTTTGCAAGCAATTCATCTTCAGGAATCACTGCGCGTAATACTTCAAAATGAATATAAAGAAAAGGATGGTACATTAACATTGCCACTGCGAAATCTTCATCTCGTGTGCGAATATTAAATGATAATGAAGCGTCAAGACTCACTTGAGGCTGCCACTTTTTATTGAATCCTAATTTTTCTTTGAAATATTGACGAATCAAATAGCGATACGAACCTTGCTTAGGCATCAGATTGGTGAGTTGATTTAGCTCAGCCATGACCTGACTTTTACCTTCAGGTGTATTGATTTGATATTGTTGACTGAGAAGTGAAAAAGCAAACTCTGATAAGAGTGGTGATTGTTGCCAAAGTCGATTGAAAGTTTCAACACCGTCCTTACGAACTAATGAGTCAGGATCATGCTCCGCAGGTAGAATAAAAAATTTCAGTTCACGACCATCATTTAAGAGGGGAAGTGCAATTTCTAAAGTGCGTCGAGCAGCTTTTTGACCAGCCAAATCACCATCAAAAGCAATAGTTAACTGATTGTTTTGTTTAAATAATAGATTCAAGTGATCAGCATTGCTCGCCGTCCCCAAGGTGGCAACTGCGCCAGGAATGCCAGCTTGCTGTAATGCGATGACATCCATGTAACCTTCAACCATTAACCAATGATTGGCTTTGAGCTTACGACCTTCATATAAGCCATAGAGTAGTTGGTTTTTATGGAAAACTTCAGAGTCTGGAGAGTTGATGTATTTGGGTTTGATCTCGTCATTTAATGCTCGTCCACCAAATCCGACAACGCGACCTTTTGCATCACGTATAGGAAAAATGACACGTTCTCGTAGTAGATCAAAATCACGACCAGAATCACTGGTTCTGATCAAACCGAGTAGTTTTAATCCTTCAATATCTTGCGGAAATGCTTTTTCAAGATGTTGCCAATCTTCTGGGGCATAACCTAATCGCCAATACTTAATCGTGGTATCACTTAGTCCGCGTCGCTGAAAATACTGTTGCGCAATTTGGCTATTTGGAAGTTGTTTTTCATAAAATAAAGCAACATTTTCAAGAAGATCGTATAAATTACCTTCAGGTGCGACCTCAATTGAATTCAAGTCATCTGTATTAAATTGATACTCATCGAATTCATAGTTTTGAAATGCTTCAAAAGGATCTACATCAAAAGCTGAAGTAGGCGGAGAAATGATTTCTGCTGCATCTGCTTCAATGGGTGCCTGCGGTTGCTTTTCTTGGTAAGGTTTAATAGGTTCTCTCTTGTATGAGAGTTTTTTATTGTCTTGATTGTCTTTAGGTAATTCGATACCGGTTTGGCTTGCCAGGTCTTTAATCACCTCGATGAAATTGCGATTATCAATATCCATCATAAAGCGAATTGCATTTCCATTGGCTTGGCAACCGAAACAGTGGAAATATTGCTTATCACGGTAGACGTGAAAAGAAGGTGTTTTCTCTTGATGAAAAGGACAACAGCCTGAATAGGTACGACCTGACTTTTTTAATTTCACACGTTGGCCAATAAGATCGACGATGTCAGTTCGATCTAAAATTTGATCAATCGTATGTTGTGGAATTGCCATAATTAAAAAGCCAAAAGAATGAGGAATAAAGTGATTGAATTAAGTCTATCCTAAACACTTAAGACGATAAATAAAGCCATGCAATAAAAAAGGTGGGTAATCCCACCTTTTTTGATTCATAAGAATGGATTATTGACGCTGTGGGTCGTACATACTTTCATTTGCTGGCGCACTTTCCACATTGTGATCTTTATTACCAAGCAAGCCAAAGCTTAAGCGATTCAATAAACTGGGTTGTGTATTGGTGTTGTCAGATTGCTCTGCTGATACTTCTGCTGTTGTTTGACTGCGTGCTTCACGACCTAAAATACCTAAGGTTGCACGATTTAACCAACTTCCATCTTTACGTGCTGCGCGTAAATCGACCTCACCATTAGACTTCACAAGATGAGGGTAGTTTAGCTTTAGCACTTCAACGTATTGTTGAGATGTTGCCTTGTCACCGAGTTTATCGTATCCGTAAGCAATCGTTGCAAGCGCTTCTGGTACTTGAGGTGTTTGAGGGAAATGTTCCACAACCCATTGTCCACGCTCAACTGCTGCAAGCCAAGCTTTACGCTTTAAGTTAAAGCGAGCCGCATTCATTTCACTTTCAGCAAGTTCTTGACCAATAAACTTCATGCGCTGAGCAGCATCTACAGCATACTGACTACTTGGGAAACGACGAATGAAATCAACAAAATTTTGATATGCAACTTTCAAATAGCTGACATCACGATGAGCCTGTTGGAGTGATGTGTAGCGGATGAGACCATCATAGTTTTGCTCCATATTCGCCACACCACGAACATAGTAAGCATAATCAACATTAGGATGTTGAGGGTTTAACCGAATAAAACGGTCTGCTAGAGCAATAACAGCTTCATAGTCTTTTTGTTGAAAACGAGCATATAAAAGATCGAGTTGAGCTTGTTGAGTATATTGACCTGTAGGGTAATAAGTTTCAATTGCTTCTAATGATTGTGCTGCATCGCTATATTGACCACGATCTAATGCTTTTTGTGCTTTATCGAAATAAGATTGTTCGGTTGATTTAGGTCCAGTATCCACAACATCCTTCTTGGGATTACTGCTACAGCCCACAAATGTTGCTGCTAAGCCTAGCGATAAAGCAAGCATTGTAACTTTATAACGTGGTAGCGACATAAAAATTCCTCTGTTTATACGGGCAATAGGCTACAATTGCACTATTAAACCACTTTTGTCCGAATGAGCAAATGACTTCAGCACAAACTTCTAATTCTAATTTCCCAGAAATCGACATCAATTTACTTGAAGATTCTGAGGATGCAGATAACCATACTTCAGCCCCAACTGCAACACGTTTATCGTTGCAATTTCAAGTGGATGAGAGTTCTCTTGGTCAGCGAATAGATCAAGTTGCAGCACTCGCTTGGAACGAATTTTCGCGTGAAAAATTGAAACAATGGTTGAAGGATGGTCATTTGTTGGTAAATGGTCAAGTTGTGAAACCAAAATATAAAAGTGAAGGGAATGAGCTACTCACGCTTGATGTAGAGCTTGAAGCCCAAGTCACCAGCCAACCTGAAAATATCCCTTTAGATATTATTTATGAAGATGATGACATCTTAGTCATTAACAAGCCAGTGGGGATGGTTGTACATCCTGGCGCAGGAAACCCGAATGGTACTTTGGTTAATGCACTTTTATATCATTTTCCTAAATCAGCAGAATTATCTCGAGCTGGTCTAGTACACCGTATCGATAAAGATACTAGTGGTCTCTTGGTTGTAGCTAAAAATTTAGAAGCTCAATTTTCCTTAAGTAAACAGTTAGCGAAAAAATCAGTTTATCGAATTTATGATTTAATTTGTTATGGCAATATTATTGCAGGCGGTAAAATTGATGAGCCGATTAAACGTCATCCTGTAGATCGTGTAAAAATGGCGATCTTACCAGGTGGTCGTGATGCCGTGACTCACTATAATGTGAAAGAAAGATTCCAAAATTTCACACGTGTTCAAGCACAATTAGAAACTGGACGTACTCATCAGATTCGTGTGCATTTCACTTATATTGGTTTCCCTTTGGTCGGTGATCCAGTTTATGTCAGTCGTGTCAAAGTACCTGCGGGTGCTTCGGAAAAACTTGCTACTCATTTACGAGAGTTTAGACGTCAAGCGCTTCATGCATCAAAATTGGGGTTAATACATCCACGGACAGGTGAAGAAATGATGTTTGAAGCACCATGGCCTGAAGATTTCACAGCATTACTTGAGACTCTTCGTACGGAAAATAAGGCTTACTAAATTAAAGGAAAGTTTACATGCAAATTGTGCAAGGTTTGCCCAAAGGTGTCGTGGTAGGACAAACAGAATTGAGTCACCCTCACGCACTGAAAACACCACAGACTGATTTAGAAGGTTTTAACTTGGCGTTGCATGTAAATGATCAACCAGAACGTGTTCATCGGCATAGAATGAGCTTGTTAAATGACTTTTCAGTCTATGGGGTGAATCGATTAACTTGGATGAACCAAACGCACAGTACAATCTGTCACGTTGTAAATGATGACATGAGCTTACACGCCCTAAATGGCGATGGTTTAGTGACACAGCAAAAACAACATGCATTAATGATGATGACGGCAGATTGTTTACCGGTGGTTCTCGGTAACAAAGATGGTACTGAAGTCGCTAATTTGCATGCAGGTTGGCGAGGATTGGCAAATGGCATTATTGAAAATACAGTCAATGCCATGAGCACTCAACCCTCTTGGGCGTGGTTAGGTGCGGCAATTAGTCAGCCATGCTTTGAAGTGGGTGAAGAAGTAATGCACACATTCTGCGATAGGCTTCCAGAATTGAGCTCAGCATTTCAAAAGGGAGATCTAGAGGGTAAGTATTACGCAGATCTGTATGCGATTGCTCGCCATATATTGAAAAGTTTAGGGGTGGAACAGGTTCTTGGAGGTGAGCGATGTAGCTACACGGAGGATCAAACATATTATTCTCATCGCCGTAATTCCAAAACTGGACGTATGGCGACATTTGTCTTCATGGAGTGAACAGAATTTATTTAGTTTCAATCAGATCGTTTGGGTATTTAAGTGATGACTTTCTTAAAGCTCATCATCTTTACTTATGTTTGAGATTTTATTTAATCACTTCGATCTGTTGTTTATTTAAATGAAAGATTTAAATAAAAATACATTAATTTACAAGTTGCTAAGTTGATATAAGTGATTCATTACTAGACCATTTTTTTTGAAATATGAATTATTCAAATACAAAAAATGTTAGATCAATCACAATTTGATAGTAAAAATTTATATAATAGTGAATATTACATTGTCTTTTTGTTAGACAAGACATAAAAATAAAAAATTGTGGAGACAATGATGATCTTAATAGGATTAGCGAAATCAAGAATTTTTTGTATTCCTGTCATCTATGGATTGACTTCAATAACATTAGCGTATGCTGCTCCAATGCAAGAACTGACTGACGCTGAACTTTCACATGTTGAAGGTAAAGCACTCATGAGCTTAAGCTATATTTCACCTGCAGATTCCGTCAATAAGAATTCTGGTCAAAATATTGGATTTTATAAAATGGGAATGGAAGCCCAATTAGATTTAAATGCTAACATCAAAAGATTGCAACTTGGATGCGGTGGAGTAAATGGTGCAAACGGTTGTGATATTGATATCGATAACTTAAGTTTGTCAGGGGTTGCAGAAACTCGTGAAGGACGCGTCCAATCAAGTGCCCAACTAACCAATCCATTTTTAGAGTTTGCTATAAAAAACCCAGATTCAGCTTCCACACGTGAAATGGTTGGTGTTCGTTTAAGTGCAGAAAAAGTACTAGGATTATTAACCCTTGGTAGTGAGAACTCTGAAAAACCAAATGGTATCAATAGTTTAAGTGGCTATCTGAAGATTAAGGACGCTGTTGGAACTGCGACAACAGCAGCTCGTTCTGGTGTAAATTTTAACAATCTTGGAGAATTAGTTTACGGAAAAGCAAAGAGTACAACAGGTTTCGTAAGTGCAGACTTTACGTCTAATGATTATGCTTTAAATTTAGCTGAGGGAAGCGGCTCTTTAAAAATTAATGGCCAAACTATTAGTGGTAACAGAATGTCAAATGTTTATTTAACAGGTGTTGCTAGAATAGATAACATTGCATTGTCAGGGAAAATTTCTGCAAGTGCTAAACTCTGGGGGCTTGTGCCTATACCACTATCTGGTGACATTACGGGTAATGTTTCAAACCTAAATGTAGATGTTAAAGTTTCAGAGAACCTTGGATATATTCACCGCTTACCTTTGAGCAATCCATTTTCTCTATCGATGCAAAAACAAGATATACATTGGACTGGAGCGAGTGTTGCTGCTCAGACAGGTTGGTGGCTTTCAATCGAGGACCCAATTGATATAGGTAATGTTACTCCGAGTCAAAAAGTGGTTGTGACAGATGCAGTGATTAAACAAGTTGTACCGCTAATTAGTAATTATTTACAGGCTAATCCAATCGAATGTGGTTTTTTAGCAACAAGTTGTTTAGCAGGTAATTTTAGATTAGGTGAGGTTCCATTAACAAATTCAAGAGTGAATATGGATTTGGTAAACTTACAGTTAAAAAATCAATCCTTTGCCCCAAACTGTTATGGAAGTTTAAAATTCTGTTAAATAAGTGATGTGCGTGAATTTTTAGTTTGCATTTCATCGGATAAATGATTATTTACATCACGCTTTAATGTTGTGGAATGTGATGTAAGTCACTAAAAAATATTCAATTTTTTTATAATTTCTATATTTCAACCCATTTAGCAAGTTTTTGTGCCTCTTTATTTTTTTCAGTAATTTATAGATAGTAATGCTGTTGCTTATGGATTAAGCCTGAATAAAAATAATACGGAGACTCTAATGTTGAAGAGTTTACTTGTTTCTATCAAATTGATTTTATCAACATCTTGCTTAGTGTTGATTCCTTTGTCTGCAACTGCTAATAACATTCAGAATGATTTAAAAATGATGACTGATGAAGAGTTATCTGCGACAAACGGTCAAGCTTTATTAAGTATGAGTTATATTGATCCCAATGACGGGGCAAACAATATGCGAGGTAAAGGCGTTGGCTTTTATAAGCTTGGAATGGAAGCAGATATAGAACTCAATGCAAATATTAAGCATTTACAACTTGGCTGTGGTGGTATTAATGGAGCAGGTGGATGTGATATTGATATCGAAAATCTGAGTTTGAGTGGTATGTCAGACACTAGAGAGGGTCGTGCGGGTTCTTCAGCCAAGCTAACCAATCCATTTTTAGAGTTTGCGGTAAAAAATCCAACATCTGCATCAACTCGAGAAGTTGTGGGTTTGCGTCTCAGTGCTGAAAAAGTATTAGGTTTACTGACGCTTGGTGATGAAAACTCTGACAAACCGAATGGTATTAACTCACTCAGTGGTTATTTAAAAATTAATCCCACTCAGGGTATGGGCTATACTAATGCTCGAAGTATGACTTATGCCGATACTGGTCAAACCATTAATGGAAAAGTGAATGCAAGAATTTGTGTGATTTGTATTATTGCACCTACTCTGACACTCGATTTTAAATCGGATAGTTATAATCTAGCATTACAAGAAACGACAGCACCAATTCAAATCAATGGCACTACGGTCTCTGGTACTCGAATGAGTTCTGCACAGCTGACAGGTGTTGCCAATATTAATCAGTTGAATTTTGGTGGTGATCTCAAGGCCAATATCCAAGTGCTAGGGGTAGGATTGCTGAATTTGCAAAAAGAGGTCAGTGGTAACATTACGGGCTTAAAAGCCAACATTACGGTAGATCAAAATCTAGGTTTAATTCATAAAATCCCTGTAAACAATCCATTCTCACTCTCTGTTCAAAATAGTGAGATCTGGTGGCCAAATGCTGATGTTGCTGCACAGCAAGGTTGGTGGATGGCATTTAATGATTCGATCAATATTGGAGATGTTACACCTGAGAAGCGTATTGATATTACAAATGATGTGTTAAAACAAGTGGTTGGACCAATCAGTGATTATATCAGTCGAAATCCTCCATCTTGTAATGCACTTGATTGTCTGTTTGGTGACAAACTTGGTGTTGGAAATGTTCATTTGCCGAATACCAATGTAAATTTTCCATTAAAAGATCTACAACTTAAAAATCAAACCTTTGCTCCAAACTGTTATGGAAGTTTAAGGTTCTGTTAATAAAAAAACCGCTCATATGAGCGGTTTTTTTATTTATGAAAAATTCTTGCTTTATCACGCTGCCAATCGCGGTCTTTTTCAGTGGCACGTTTGTCGTGTAACTGTTTACCTTTAACAAGCGCAATTTCGAGTTTGACTAAACGACCTTTCCAATAGCACGCCAAAGGTACACATGTGTAACCTTTTTGATTGATCGCCCCTTGGAGTTTCTCGAGTTCACGACGTGAAAGAAGTAGCTTACGAGTACGTGTTGCTTCGGGAACGATATGAGTTGAAGCAGAAAGAAGAGGTTGAATTTGAGCACCAAATAAATAAGCTTCATTATTTTTGAAAATAATATAGCTTTCCGTGATACTCATGCGTCCAGCGCGAAGAGATTTTACTTCCCAACCTTGTAACGCTAAACCAGCTTCAAATTTTTCCTCAATAAAATAATCGTGACGTGCACGTTTATTTAGCGCAATAGTGCCACTATTATTTTTTTTAACTACAATCGATTTCGACATAATACAAATATTCCAAGATTAGGCCTATTTTGCCTCAAACTTGGCTTGAGGTGAAGTCATTTCACTGTCAACAAGTGTGCGTGTGAATTGAGTTTTTGTTAAACTATGCGCCTACATAATAATCTTAGAGTATAAATGGATGTCTAAAACTCGTGTCATCTATCCGGGAACATTCGATCCTATTACCAATGGTCATATTGATCTTGTCTCTCGTGCTGCAAAAATGTTTGATGAAGTTGTAGTTGCGATTGCAATTGGTCATCACAAAAATCCAGTGTTTAGTTTAGATGAGCGAGTTGCGCTTGCAAAATCATCATTAAGCCATTTAGATAACGTAGAATTTGTTGGTTTTGATGGTTTGTTGGTGAATTTTTTTCAAGAGCAAAAGGCAACAGCTGTACTCAGAGGTTTAAGAGCCGTATCTGACTTTGAATATGAGTTTCAACTTGCAAATATGAATCGTCAATTAGATTCAAATTTTGAAGCTGTATTTTTAACGCCGTCAGAGCAATACTCGTTTATTTCATCCACGTTAGTTCGTGAAATTGCACGTTTGAAAGGTGATGTGACGAAATTTGTGCCAAAAGCAGTTGTTGAGGCATTTGAACGTAAGCATCAGCAAGGTTGGTAGAGTGTCTTTAATTATTACGGATGAGTGCATCAATTGTGACGTTTGTGAGCCTGTATGCCCAAATGAAGCGATTTATATGGGTGAACTGATCTATGAAATTGATCCGAACCTATGTACTGAATGTGTTGGTCATCATGACCAACCCCAGTGTTCATTATTCTGCCCAGTAGACTGTATTCCTAAAGATCCTAATCATGTGGAATCTGAGGTTGAATTGCTGGAAAAGTATAAAAAACTAATTGCTCAAAAAAGCACGAGCAATTGATCTCAAAGTTTGTTAAGATGCGCCACTTGAAGTGAGCCAGACGATCGCTGCTGTGAAGGTCTTTGTGACTAATGCAGGGGAGGAAAGTCCGGGCTTCATCGGGCAAGGTGCCAGGTAACGCCTGGGAGGCGTAAGCCTACGGAAAGTGCAGCAGAGAGTAGACCGCCATTTTGCAACTAAACTTCGGTTTAGCCTAGAAAATGGTAAGGGTGAAAGGGTGCGGTAAGAGCGCACCGCATGACTGGTAACAGTTCATGGCATGGTAAACCCCACCTGAAGCAAGACCAAATAGGAATCCTTAAGGTATGGCCCATACTGGATTCGGGTAGGTCGCTTGAGCATATGAGTGATTGTATGCCTAGAGGAATGATCGTTCTAGACAGAACCCGGCTTATCGGCTCACTTCAACAAATTTTGATCAAACAGTGCCGATATTACTTGACGGATACATCAATCAAGTAGATAATGCGCCCACAGTTTACGGCTATGTAGCTCAGTTGGTTAGAGCACCGCACTCATAATGCGGGGGTCACAGGTTCAAGTCCCGTCATAGCCACCATTTTTATAGACCACACTCACTAGTGTGGTCTTTTTTTATGTGTGAAATCTTGAGTTCTCATTGGCACTGAATAAGCTGAGAATCTAGCTTAATTTTTGGAAACTCTTGTTCAAATTGTGCTAAAACGGCTGTCTGATTTACATTTGAAAACACAATATTTTGCAAGCTTTCAATTTTTTGCTCACACAAATAAAGCTGTGCACAATGAAGAGCAACCGCATTCTCTTTACTCACGGCAAGTTTATGATCTTCAGGAATGACATCAATATGCACGAGCTTTTGTTGAGCACGGCTTAATTGAACTAGAGTTCGTTTTTGTTGCATGGTTATAAAATTTTGAGCATTGATCCATTGAGCGACATCCATGCGTACACCGTGATAATTCACAAATATGGGATGAATCGTTTGGCATCCGCTCACAAGGATTAAACAGCATATGAGAATAAAATATTGAGGATTGAGCATGATTTTGATGTTATTGAAACCTTACTATTACAATAAAATCATATAATTATGGATTAATTTTGTTCAAATAAGGTTTATTTGTATAAAGGGTGATCATTAGTGCTTTCGTATGCTTGACGATACAACGATAACTTAAGATAATGCGCACACAGTTTACGGCTATGTAGCTCAGTTGGTTAGAGCACCGCACTCATAATGCGGGGGTCACAGGTTCAAGTCCCGTCATAGCCACCATTTTTATAGACCATGCTCACCGCATGGTCTTTTTTTTATTTCTCAAAATGTCCTGAGATAAGGTCAAGTGTAGATTGTGCTTGATAAAAAGGCTGAATCAAACTTTGAATTAATTGTTCTAGAACGCCAAAATCATTTAACATGCTGATAAGTTGAGGTGCAAAACGATGGGCTTCGATCACTAAATCTTCTTGAGTTAGTCCAACAGCCGTAAGTAAAGCTTGTAAACTGTAATCACCAAAATATTCATAGAACTCATCAACCACTTCTAAAATGATGGACTGAATCTCAGCGGATTGGCGTAAATTTCTCCAGGTTTCATAGACCAGAATAAAAAAATCTTCGACATCAATGGCTTCAATCTGCTCAAGCTGAGCTGAAATTTTTTGAAATTGGAGATCTGACCAAATATGTTGAATGATTTCATAAAGTTCATTTTGAGGCAGTGTGATAATTTCGCCTAATTGAACCAATATTGCATTTGCAAGTTGGGATTCTAGTTTTAACTCTAATGTTTGTTGCTGATCTTGGAGAAAATTAAAAATCTTTGATTTGATCGTATTATTTTGAACTTTATTTTTTCGAAGCCTATCCAGCCAAGGTGTATATTTTTCTAAAATTTGATTTGCTAATTGAAGACTTACTGCATGTGCCTTCTCATTACTTAAAATTTGTTGTTTTAAACCATAACGTACTTGATCTAATTCAAGAATTTTATTTAGCCATAGCCCAAAATCATGGTCAGAAATTAAATCTCCGATTAAAGCATTTGAATCCTTTAAATGAAGGTAAATACGTTGTGCAACTGCGCCAATAAACTCTAGTAAATCAGGTCCAAGATTTAATTCAAAAGCATATTTTGAAACAACAGCATGAAGTTGTTCAAGATTTACAATGTCTTTTAGTTTGATTCGATTGAACTGAGCATAAGCCTGTGAAACAAACGTGTCTAGTACAGCATTAGATTCAGCATTTAATAAATACTGTTGCGTAAACCGAATTTGCTCAAGCATAAGTGCTTGAGCAAATTGATTGAGTTGTGTCGAGTTAGACACCTGCTTTCCATCCATTTACGATTGGATAGCGGCGTTCGCGGCTAAACGCACGAGAGGATATACGTGGACCAATTGCACCCTGACGGCGCTTATATTCGTTGCGATCAACCAATCCAATGACTTTAGTCACGATATCTCGATCAAAACCTTTAGAAATAATATCTTCAAGACTCTGATCTTCTTCAATATATGCATATAAAATTGCATCAAGAACATCGTAAGGTGGTAATGAGTCTTGATCTTTTTGATCAGGTCGTAATTCAGCAGAAGGTGGGCGAGTAATCACACGTTCAGGGATTACAGGCGTATCTTCCAAACTATTACGGTATTTCGCTAACTCAAATACAATCGTTTTATAAACATCTTTAAGTACAGCAAAACCACCGACCATATCACCGTACAGTGTGCAGTAACCAACAGATAATTCAGATTTGTTACCTGTAGATAAAACAAGATTACCAAATTTATTCGACAGACCCATTAATAAGGTGCCGCGTGCGCGAGCTTGTAAATTTTCCTCAGTTGCATCAGCAGGAGAATTGCCGAAGAATGGGTGTAATGTCTGCATAAAGCTGTTGACGATTGGGTGAATTTCCGCAATACCAAAAGTGACTCCCATACGTTTTGCCTGCTCAGTCGCGTCTTCAACACTGATTTGAGAGGTATATGTGTAAGGCATCATAACAGCTTGAACTTTATCTGCTCCAATAGCATCGACAGCGATTGCAAGGGTGAGTGCTGAGTCGATACCACCAGAGAGACCAAGAATGACACCAGGGAAACCTGAGCGTTGTACATAATCTCGTGTTGCCAAAACCAAAGCTTGGTAAATTTCTGCAATCGTATCTAATGCAGGTGCTTTGGTAGCGGCTTTAAAAGATTTAAGTTCTGCTTCATATTCAACATGAAAAAGGTCTTCTTTAAAGCTTGGTGCTTCAAGTACAACTTCACCATTTGCATTCACAACGAAACTTGTTCCGTCGAAAATGAGATCATCTTGCCCGCCTACTTGGTTGACATAAACAAGATTGAGATTCAATTGTTTAGCTAACTCTTTAAGCGTAACAACACGGTGTTGAGGCTTTCCAACTTCGTATGGTGAGGCATTTAACACAAGAACAGTTTCAACATTCAGTTTGGCAAGTTGTTGAACACTCTCAAGTGTCCAGACATCTTCGCAAATTAATACACCGAATTTATGTCCTAAATACTCAAATACAAGGTGTTGATGACCCTCAGCGAAATATCTCTTTTCATCAAAAACACTATAATTTGGTAAATTTTGCTTGTTATAAATACCTAATACTTGCCCATCTTTCATAACGGCTGCAGAGTTATAGCGTGCACCCGAATCAGCTTGATTAACAAAACCAAATACCATCACAATGTCTTTCACTTCAGCCAGTTTTTCGAAAGCTGATGCTGTACGTTTGCTTAGGCTTGGACGAAGTAGGAGATCCTCTGCAGGATAACCAATGGTCGAAAGTTCAGGAAACACTATGATATTGGCATTTTGCTGTTTGGCTTCGTTAGCGAGTCCAATCATTCGATGAACATTGGCTTCTAAATTGCCGACAAATGGAGAGAATTGAGCAAGAGAAACTTTAAAACTATTCATTTAAACCAAGTCCTATCCTATAGGTTTATATACAGCACGTGCTGATTTTATTGGAGTAATTATTCAGCTGTGTGTATGTGATATTACATAACTGCCAAATGGCTCAAATTTACATCATTAAAACATGATAAAAGATCTTATTTCTTGCACAGCAAAAACTACGATTCATATGTATTCTATCTAAAATAAAAGTAGATACTAGCTTTTGCCATTGTTTGTACATAAAAAATTAAATCGTAATGGATTTGCGACACAGTAAATCAGATGTCAAAGCTGATATGGTGTTTCTGATTCACAAATCAATAGCTTGAATAAAAAATATTCTTTTAATTTTACAGTTTTTATTGATTCAAAATAATATTCGGAATCTTTTTCAAAAATATATCTCTAGCTATTTCGCCTTGTTGTTCAATGTTGTATTCATTGAAATTTTTTTTAGGGTCAAATTTATAGGCATAAGGATTATACTTTTTGAAGGAAATAAAATACGCACTTTGCAGAAAAGCGCCTTTGAGCAAAACATTTTGTCCTTGTTGGTGTTGTAAAATATGAGTCATCTCGTGAATGAAAATTCCTTGATAGATTTTATTTTCTTTCGAATAGTCAGTTTTGAAATGTTTGTTACGAATATGCAAATAGCCCTTTGGTGCCATAAATACCGCTGAGGGTTGCCACGGTAGAAACGGATGATTCATGATTTTCACACTGTCATAATCTATAAGATCACCAAAGACACTTTGGCTCAACGTGATTTCACCTTGGGTGAGTGATCTACATCTAAAAGCGTCAAATTTTATCCATTTTAAAATAAGTGGCATCCACAACATCATACTTATTTCTTAATCTACTTAAAGTTTATGTGACATTCAAAATATCACTATTTGGAATCATTACTTGTTAAAAATGGTGTTGACCTTTAATGATAATGAAATGGTATTTACTGATTAAAACTTAATAATTTTGTTAGACAATCTTGATGAATGAGCAATTATGCCATCTCTAAAGATTTATTATGCAAATGGCTATTTCGTCTTTTTATCTTAATTTTTTAGAAACGTCGAAGAATTCACATTATTTGAATTTATTCACTGAGATAAAAGAGAAGGTTCGCCATGTTATTAACTCAGCCACTAAAAAAAATTTCTAAATTTCTAAACGGTTCTAAATTTGATCCTGAGAATCAATCAAAAGCTATTCCAATTCGTCATATGAAATTTGATTTTGATCATCAAAAGATTGATCCAAAATTTTATTTGAATGCGGAATTAGCAAGTGCTTACTTTGCCTCACTTTCAATTTTTTTAACCTATGGTGAGGATCTCGTTATTGATACGGCACGTTATCATCGTGACTTTATTCAAGATCCATTACTCAAGCAAAGAGTGACAGCGCTGATTGGGCAAGAGGCTTTACATTCTAAACTTCATGAAGAATTAAATGACGCTTTTTTAAAGGCAGATTTGCCTGTCAAATTGTTTAGATTTCTGGCGCATCACGTTTTTGAATATGGTTTTAATCGGTTGCCTCAGCCAATGAAATTATCGCTTATGGCTGGGATTGAGCATTTTACCGCAGTGCTTGCTGAATACATGATGAATCATGAGCATATTTTCTTTGAATCTCAAGATGAGAAACAACGCGCAATTTGGATGTGGCATATGCTTGAGGAATCAGAGCATAAAGATATTGCATATGATGTGTTCCAACTTCTTTCGAGTAACTATGCTTTAAGAATAGCAGGCTTTTTCCCAGCGCTTATTACGATTTTAGTGCTGATTTCTGCTGCATCCTTAATTGTGCCATTTTATCGTAAGCCATCAAATCTAATCAGTTTAAGTTACTACAAAGATATGTACCGAAGTGTAGGTTTGATTTTTGGTCTAAAAGATGGTGTTTATGGCAGTTCGATCAAACATATTTTCGAATATCTCAAACCAGACTTCCATCCGAATGATCATGATACATCAGCGTTTTTAGAGTACTACAAAGAACGTTTATTAAATCCAGTGGATGGTATTTTAACACCATACTTTACGAAGGAATTCATGCCTGCTTTAAAGGTATAAGAATAAGGATAGTTCATGCTTTTTTTTAAGAAGAAAATTAAACCGAGCCATCAGGCTTATGCTGTGGTAACGGGTGCTGGAAGTGGTATTGGACGCAGTTTTGCATTGGAAATTGCAAAACGTGGTGGTCAAGTGGTGTGTGCTGATATTAATTTAGCTGCAGCTGAAGAAACTGTTCAGCTGATTTCTCAGACCACAGGGCAAAAAGCATTTGCTGAATCCTGCGATGTGGGAAAAAAGGAAGATGTTGAGCGATTGGCGAATCAAGCAGAAAACCTTTTTAATCATCCTGTGACACTTGTTATTAATAATGCTGGCGTGGGGTTAGGTGGTAAGTTTGATGAGATAACACTAGAAGATTGGCAATGGTGTATGCATGTCAACTTATGGGGCGTGATTCATGGTTGCCACTTTTTTGTACCGAAGTTTAAACAACAAGGTTATGGGGCAATTATTAATGTTGCTTCAGCAGCAGGATTTACAGCTGCACCTGAAATGACAGCTTATAACGTGACGAAATCTAGTGTACTTGCATTATCTGAAACGTTATCTGCAGAACTACATCAAGATAATATCCGTGTGAATGTGCTTTGCCCAACTTTAGTACCTACTAATATTATGAAGAATGGGCGATTACCTTCCAATTACTCGGGTTTAGCGGATGATTTATTGCAGAATCATGCATTTGTCACAAGCGATCAAGTTGCACAAAAAACCTTAAACAATTTAGATAAAGGCATTCTTTATACGATTCCACAACCAGACGCGAAATTATTTTGGTTGATGAAGCGTGCTTCACCGACCTTATATACCAAAATGTTAGGTGTAGGTTATCCATGGTTTAAGCGTTTTGTAAAATAATAGAGAGATAAAAGAATGACACTCGATAACGAATTAGAGAGCAATGCAGATTTAAAAATTCAAACTGCTGATCAATCTGAAAAAGCAGAAGTAAAAGTAAAGAAAAAAAATAACGCAGATAAAGAACTTAAAGTTGAACAATCACAAAAGGTGTATGACACGATTGTTGTTGGTGCAGGTATTTCCGGTATCGCTGCGGCATATAAAATGAATCAGGCAGGATATCGCGACTACATTGTGCTGGAAAAAGCGAACCGAGTTGGTGGTACATGGCGCGATAATAATTATCCAGGATGTGGATGTGATGTTCCTTCAGCCTTATATTCTTTTTCCTTTTCGCCAAGTCACAAATGGAGTCATTTGTTTGCCAAGCAGCCAGAAATCTTAAGTTATCTTGAGGAAGTGGTTGAGAAGCATCAACTGACTGAAAAAATCCAATTTAATCATGAATTAAAAACAGCACGTTGGGATAACGAGAAGGCGCAGTGGTCGTTAGAAACCTCTCAAGGAAAGTATCTGGCAAAAACGGTAATCTTTACAACGGGACCGATTACTGAACCATCATTTCCAAAAATTAAAGGCATAGAAAGTTTCAAGGGGGAAATGTTTCACTCTGCAAGATGGAATCATGAGTACGATCTGAAAGGTAAACGTATTGCTGTTATTGGTACAGGTGCTTCAGCGATTCAATTTATTCCTCAGGTTCAGCCATTAGCGAAAGAACTCTATGTGTTTCAGCGTACAGCACCTTGGGTGTTGCCAAAAGCTGATATGAATTTGAATGATCAAGCGAAATCACTGATCCAGAAATTTCCCGTTATTCAATCCACTTGGCGGAGCAGTATTGCCCAAATTTTAAATGGCATTAACTTTGGTTTGCGTAATCCGAAAGTGCTGAAGCCTGTGAATTTCTTAAGCAAACAATTATTGAAGTTGCAAATTCAAGATGATGAATTAAGAAAAAAAGTCACACCAAATTTTGATATTGGCTGTAAACGTCTTTTATTTGCCAACAATTACTATCCAGCATTGCAACAAGATAATGTGAAACTAATCAATGAGGGGTTGGTTGAGATTGATGGGAATATGGTTGTTGCGGCCAATGGTGAGCGTCATGAAGTGGATGTCATCATTTGGGGTACGGGTTTTGAGGTATCGCATCCGCCAATTGGTAAGCGCATTTATGATATGGATGGGAAGCTCTTAGCGGATCGCTGGAAAAATAGTTCACCAGAAGCTTATTTAGGTGCAAGTATTACCAATGTACCAAATGCATTTTTGGTGTTAGGACCAAATATTCTGGTTTATGACTCATTTATTGGTATTGCTGAAGCTCAATTAGATTATATTCTTGATGGTCTACTAAAGATCAAAAAGCAAAATATTAACAAGCTTGTGATTAAAGACGACGTTGTTAAGCGACATAATCAATTGGTTCAAAAGCATCTTAAAACTACTGTATTTAATGCAGGGGGCTGTAAGAGTTACTATTTGGATGAAAATGGTCGTAACTTTGCAGCATGGCCATGGTCTCTTGCAAAATTAAAACAGCAGTTAAGCTCATTAAACTTGGATCATTATTCACAATAATGATCAAAAAAGCCTGATTTAATCAGGCTTTTTTGATTGTAGATATTCTAGATATACGAGGTTTCTATTTCATCAGGGCTGAAAACAATATTTTGTTGTTAATCAGAGAATAAAAAACCACCCAAAGGGTGGTTTTTTGATTGTCGACGCAGTTCGAATTAACGAACGATATCGCGTTGAACTTCGCCAGTGTAAAGCTGACGAGGACGTCCAATCTTGTATGGGCCGCTGTGCATTTCTAACCAGTGGCTGATCCAACCAACAGTACGTGCAAGTGCGAAGATTACAGTGAACATTTCTGTTGGGATACCAATCGCTTTAAGGATGATACCTGAATAGAAGTCAACGTTTGGATAAAGGTTACGCTTGATGAAGTATTCATCAGAAAGTGCGATACGCTCCAATTCCATTGCTAAAGCTAACTGTGGATCATTGATACCTAAAGCACCAAGAACTTCATCACAAGTTTCTTTCATTACTTTAGCACGTGGATCGAAGTTTTTATAAACACGGTGACCGAAGCCCATAAGTTTAACTTCTTTAGTCTTCACTTTTTCCATGAAGCCAGCAACGTTTTCTACAGAGCCGATCTCATCAAGCATCTTAAGAACAGCTTCGTTTGCACCACCGTGAGCAGGGCCCCAAAGTGCAGAGATACCAGCAGCGATACATGCATACGGATTAGCACCAGTAGAACCAGCTAAACGTACTGTAGACGTAGAAGCATTTTGTTCATGGTCAGCATGAAGCGTGAAGATACGATCCATTGCTTTTGCAAGAATAGGGTTAACTTTGTAATCACGATCTGCTGGAGTAGCAAACATCATGTACAAGAAGTTTTCTGCATAGCTTAAGTCATTACGTGGGTAAACGAATGGTTGACCAACAGTATACTTGTAGCTCCACGCAGCAAGGGTAGGAATTTTAGCAATCAAACGGATCGCAGTAATTTCACGGTGATCAACATTTTCGATATCAAGGTTGTTGTGATAGAACGCTGATAACGCACCAACAACACCAACCATAATCGCCATAGGGTGTGCATCACGGCGGAAACCGTTATAGAAGCGGCTAACTTGATCGTGAACCATGGTGTGGTTACGAACTTTAGCGTCAAACTCTTCTTTTTGCTCAGCTGTAGGAAGCTCACCATTTAATAATAAGTAGCAAGTTTCTAAATAATCAGCTTTAGTAGCTAGTTGGTCGATTGGATAACCACGGTGTAATAGAACACCTTTATTACCATCGATAAATGTGATTTTAGACTCGCAAGACGCTGTAGCCATAAAACCAGGATCAAAAGTGAAGTGACCTGCGGCCAATACATCTTTAACGTCGATTACATCTGGGCCCAATGTGCCGCTGTAAATTGGTAATTCAATTTCTTTGCCATCAAGCTGTAATACGGCTTTTTTGCCAGTTGCTTCAGACATTCAATAGATCTCCTGTCCTGGTGAATGTTTTATCTAACCCGAAATAATCTGTTGTAATCCGTGAGTTAGACGGTTTCAAAATTTGCTCTAAGCTTAGTGAGTAGTCAAAAATTGTCAATTATACTTATGGATAAAAATGACGACCTAAAGTGACTGGTTCTAAACTCAGTTAATCAGTAGGAATTTATCTGCTTTTCACTAGCGCCGCCGTATAATAAGACAATTTCAACGGTAGTGGCATAAAAAAAAAGACAAAAACGTGCATATTTTGATGATTTAAACCAAGTAATGCTTGATTATTAATACCTTTTATCAATATGTTAAAGGTTGTGAAAAGCGATTGTTTATAGAATTTGTCAGTTTTTTTAAGATGATAGACTGAATAAATACACCAAAAATGACAATGAAATATTTTTTTTCACTTTATTTACTAATTGATTAAAAAGTGTCTAATTTATAATGTTTCATTACATTTTAAGTGGTGAGCTCAACATTAGAAAATGAAGTTTATTTTGTAATTAATTTATAAGTGCATATGATTTTTATCCTTTTTTACATTTGAAATTACTCAATTCAATTAGATAAAAAAACAATGACCATGTGAGCAATATTCATTTTTCTAATTAGTTTTAAAAGTACAAATTATTTGAGATTTAATTTTCTTTAAGTTTTTGAAAAATATAATAAATATTATATTTCTTAAAAAAATATATTTTTGTAGTGAGTTGTGCTTTAGTCTAATTAAGACAAAACGAACATTTGAGTTCAGTAACACTAAATTAAAATAAATTGATATAAATATTAATGGCTTAGTGTTTGTATTTAAATAGAGAGATGACTTAACTGTAAGAAAGTAGATGTAAATGATTCTTATTTAAAAATATTTTATGGTTGACGCCTGCTTCGTAGGTTTGTAATTTGAAATTGCACGTTTTATAATTCCGTGTCGTATAAAGGTTTAGACAATTTATTTGTCTAACAAATGCCAGCTTTCCTTCGAATTAATTCCAACAAACTCCGGATGGAGTTTTTAACTACAGGATGCCCGCTGTGAAAAGCAACAGACCTGTCAATTTGTCCATGGGTCAAGTTTTAGACGTAAACTTAAAATCCCCTGTGGCTATTGCATCTATTTTACACCGTCTTTCAGGTGTCATCGTATTTTTACTCGTACCAGTTCTTTTATGGATCTTAGACAAATCATTGTCTTCTCCTGAGGGCTTTGCACAAGTTCAAGCTATTTTTGATAGCTTTATCGTGCGCTTTATCGTATGGGTATTTGTCGCTGGCTTAATCTACCACTTCATCGCAGGTATCAAGCATTTGCTTGCTGATATGGGTATCGCTGAAGAGTTACAAAGTGGTCGTGTAGCAGCAACAATCGCATTAATTTTATCTGCAATTGGTATCGTTGCATCATTTGTATGGATCGTACTCTAATGAAAAGTGCTACTGGTTTAACGGGTTCAGGTTCTCGCGATTGGTTTATCCAGCGTGTAAGTGCTGTAGTTTTAGCTGTTTATACTGTTGTGGTGTTTGGTTGGATCCTTTGTAATGGTGGTTTCAACTTCGAACAGTGGTACGGCTTTATGATGACATTACCGATGAAGATTTTATCTTTATTGGCAGTCTTATCTCTTGTTGCACACGCATGGATTGGTATGTGGCAAGTATTCACTGACTATGTGACGACTCGTCAAATGGGTCCATCAGCATCAGGTTTACGCCTTGTACTGACTTCAGCAGTTATTATTGCTGTATTTGCATATGCGATCTGGGCAATCCAGATTTTTTGGGCGAATTGATAGGAAACAATCATGGGCGCTATAAACCCTAAAGAAGATTATACAAATATTCCACACGAAACTTTCGATGCTGTCATCGTTGGTGGTGGTGGTTCTGGTATGCGTGCTTCTTACCAACTTGCTCAAGCTGGTTTGAAAGTTGCGGTATTGACTAAAGTATTCCCAACGCGTTCTCACACTGTAGCTGCACAGGGTGGTATTGGTGCTTCTCTTGGTAACATGCAAGAAGATAACTGGCACTACCATTTCTATGACACAGTAAAAGGTTCTGACTGGTTAGGTGACCAAGACGCAATTGAGTTTATGACTCGTGAAGCGCCACAAGTTGTATATGAACTTGAACATCTAGGTATGCCATTTGATCGTAACGCTGACGGCACAATTTACCAACGTCCATTCGGTGGTCACTCTGCGAACTATGGTGAAAAAGCTGTTCCTCGTGCTTGTGCTGCTGCCGACCGTACAGGTCACGCACTTCTTCACACGCTTTATCAAAGCAACGTGAAAATGGGTACACAATTCTTCGTAGAATGGATCGCGCTTGATTTGATCCGTAATGAAGCAGGTGATGTACTTGGTGTTACAGCAATTGACCAAGAAACAGGTAAAATTGCAGTATTCCAAGCGAAAGCAACATTGTTCGCAACGGGTGGTGCTGGTCGTGTTTACCGCGCATCTACAAACGCATATATCAACACTGGTGACGGTCTTGGTATGGCTGCTCGTGCAGGTATTCCATTACAAGATATGGAATTCTGGCAATTCCACCCAACGGGCGTTGCAGGCGCAGGCGTATTGTTAACTGAAGGTTGTCGTGGTGAAGGTGCAATCCTTCGTAACAAAGACGGCGAACCGTTCATGGAGCGTTATGCTCCAACTTTGAAAGACTTGGCACCACGTGACTTCGTATCACGTTCTATGGACCAAGAGATCAAAGAAGGCCGTGGTTGTGGTCCTAAAGGTGATTATATCCTTCTTGATATGACGCACTTGGGTGCTGATACGATCATGAAACGTCTTCCATCTGTATTTGAGATTGGTAAGAAGTTCGCGAACGTTGACATCACAAAAGAGCCAATTCCTGTTGTACCAACAATCCATTACCAAATGGGTGGTATTCCAACTAACATTCATGGTCAAGTTGTTGTTCCTGAATCGCGTGAAACTACTCCGCTAGAAGCACATTACGACAAAGACAGCGATACTTATTCTACCAATGCTGCGGATCGCAATTTCACTAAACCAGTGAAAGGTTTCTATGCGATTGGCGAATGTTCATGTGTGTCTGTACATGGTGCTAACCGTTTAGGTACAAACTCATTGCTTGACTTAGTTGTATTTGGTAAAGCTGCTGGCGAACATATCATTGACTATGTGACTAAGCATCACGGTGATGAATATGCGCCGCTTCCAACAACTGTGCTTCAGCAAACTGTCGAGCGTATCCGTCGCTTAGATGAGTCAACTTCTGGTGAGAATGCGCAAGAAGTTGCTGATGCAATTCGCGATATCGTTCAAGATCATGCAGGTGTATTCCGTACAACTGAACTTCTTGAAAAAGGTGTGAAAGAGATTCTTGCACTTGAGCCTCGTATCCGTAATATCCACTTAAAAGACAAATCAAAAGTATTTAATACTGCGCGTATTGAAGCACTTGAAGTGGAAAACTTATACGAAGTTGCAAAAGCAACCTTAATCTCTGCTGCTGCACGTAAAGAATGTCGTGGTGCGCATACTGTTGTAGATTTTGAAGAATCTCCAGATCATCCAGCATATCCTTACGGCCGTCGTGATGATGAGTGGATGAAGCATACTTTATGGTTCTCTGCTGATAACCGTCTTGAGTACAAGCCAGTACGTTACAAGCCTTTATCAGTTGATGCTATTCCACCTAAACCACGTACATTCTAATTGGGAGAAGTAAGATGAGTAGAGGTACTCGTACATTTAATATCTACCGCTACGATCCTGATAAGGATAAAGCACCGTACATGCAAACATTCAAGCTTGAGTTGACTGATAAGCACCGTATGTTGCTTGATGCGCTACTTGCATTGAAAGTTCAAGACGAAACTTTAACGTTCCGTCGTTCATGTCGTGAAGGTATTTGTGGTTCAGATGGTGTAAACATCAATGGTAAAAATGGTTTAGCGTGTCTTTGGAACCTAAACGATTTGCCAGAAGTAATTACTATTCGTCCATTACCAGGTCTTCCAGTAATCAAAGACTTGGTTGTGGACATGAATCAGTTCTATGATCAGTACGACAAAATTCAACCGTTCTTGATTAATAATCAACCTGCACCACCTAAAGAGCGTTTACAATCTCCAGAAGAGCGTGAGCATCTTGATGGTTTGTATGAATGTATTCTTTGTGCATGTTGTTCAACGTCTTGCCCATCATTCTGGTGGAACCCTGATAAATTCTTGGGTCCTTCAGCATTGTTGAATGCATATCGTTTCATTATTGATTCGCGTGATACTGCTACTCAAGACCGTTTGGCTCGTTTAGACGATCCTTTCAGTTTATTCCGTTGTAAAGGTATCATGAACTGTGTATCAGTATGCCCTAAAGGTCTAAATCCAACAAAAGCGATTGGTCACATTCGTAGCATGTTGTTAGATCAAGCTGGATAATGCTGTTCCAAAAAAAGCACACTTAGGTGTGCTTTTTTTTTAATCAAAACTTGATGTTAAATTTAGTTTTCGAGATATTTTGGTTGAAGTGGTTAGATTTGCCCCAATCATAAAAAAATATGCACTTTAGGGATAAATGAAAACGTTTTGCATCTGCAAATATCTTTTTAAAATGTTAAGATATCGGTTTTATGATCCAAGTTGCATGTATTTAAATCTATAATTTTAGGCTTTAGTCTAATAATTATGAATTTTAATAGAATTTATCTAAATGCACCTTATATTATCTCAATGGTTTATAGTTGTATTTAGCTAATTTATGAATGGTATGTGTCAATAAAATCAGTTTGAAGTGAAGTTCATGGTAGGATTTGAACAAAATTTTTAGCATGAATATTATTCAATCTGTACATTAAATCAACATTTTGGTGGTTTGGTGTTAAGCTGAAAGCAGGGATAATCAAATTGAAAAGTTGCTTTAGAAAAGACTAATATTTTTATTTTTTTCTAAGTCAATTTGCAAAAATTGCTCGGTAATTTTATCGAGTATAAAGATGAGTGATGATGCCAATGAGGGCGTTATGATTCGTCATTGGTATTAGAAACTCTCTAATGCTATACGCCCCATGGTCTTTTGTACCAGATGGGTGAATGTCAATTTACCGATTTGGCATTATCAATCATGGGCGAGCTTAGAAAGCTCCCTGTAATGTTTTGCAATAGGAAATGGGTCCACAAATGCAAGAAGTTGCTGACGCATTGCGTCTTGACACTGAACTTTCCGCTGACAGTGCAGCGTATATTGAAGAACTTTATGAGCAGTATTTAGTTGCTCCAGAATCAGTCGGTGCTGATTGGCAAGAATACTTTGGTAAGTTCCCAAAAGGGGATCAACCACACAGCAATGTACGTGAGCAATTCCTTTTATTGGGTCGTAACTCAAACCGTATTCAGCCTGTCGTTCAAAGTTCAGTTAGTTCTGAGCACGAGCGTCGTCAGATTGGCGTATTACAATTAATCGCTGCATACCGTAACCGCGGTCATCAAAAAGCAAAATTAGATCCATTAGGTTTGGCAAAACGAGAAGAAGTGCCTGATCTTGATCTAGCGGCTCATGGTTTAACCAAATCTGACTTAGATACTGTATTCAATACAGGTAATCTTGCAATTGGCAAAACTGAAGCAACTTTAGGTGAAATGGTCAATGCGATGGAGGCGACGTATTGCGCTTCTATTGGTGTTGAATATATGCACATTGTTGACACTAAAGAGAAACGTTGGATTCAACAACGTCTTGAAGGTGTGAAAGGTCAATTTGGTTTTTCAGCAGAACAAAAGAAACATGTTCTTGAACGTTTAACTGCAGCTGAAGGCTTAGAGAAATACTTAGGCAATAAGTATGTTGGTGCTAAGCGCTTTGGTGTGGAAGGCGGTGAATCTTTCATTCCGATGGTTGATGCTGTTATTCAACGCGCAGGTTCTGTGGGATGTAAAGAAGTTGTGATCGGTATGCCACACCGTGGTCGTCTCAACTTGCTTGTCAATATCATGGGTAAAAACCCAGCAGATCTTTTCGGTGAATTTGAAGGTAAATCACTTCACAAGAAAGGTTCTGGTGACGTTAAGTATCACCAAGGTTTCTCGTCAAACGTAATGACTCCAGGTGGCGAAGTTCATTTGGCATTGGCATTTAACCCATCACACTTAGAAATCGTAGGGCCTGTAGTTGAAGGTTCAGTACGTGCTCGTCAAGTTCGTCGTAAAGACATTGGTGGTGATGACGTATTACCAGTAATCGTACATGGTGATGCTGCATTTGCTGGTCAAGGTGTGAACCAAGAAACCTTCCAAATGTCACAAACACGTGGTTATACGGTAGGTGGTACAGTTCATATTGTTGTCAATAACCAAGTTGGTTTTACAACATCAGATCCACGTGATGCACGTTCTACTGAATACTGTACTGATATCGCGAAAATGATTCAGGCACCAATCTTCCATGTGAATGGTGATGATCCTGAAGCCGTATTGTTTGTTGCTCAACTTGCACATGATTTCCGTCATACTTTCCGTAAAGACGTTGTTATCGATATGTTCTGTTACCGTCGTCGCGGTCACAATGAAGCAGATGAGCCAGCAGCAACTCAGCCAATGATGTATCAAGTCATTAATAAGAAAACGACGACTCGTGCATTATATGCTGACAAATTAGTACAAGAAGGTGTAATTGATCGTGCGACTGCAGATCAGATGATCGAAGATTACCGTGCTGATTTAGAAGCAGGTAAACATGTTGCGAATGCACTTGTACTTGAACCGAATAAAAAAATGTTCGTTGACTGGACGCCATACTTAGGTCACGAATACACTGACGTTTGGGATACTACTTTCCCTGAAGAGCGTTTAAAAGAACTTGGTCGCAAAATGCGTGAGCTTCCTGAAGGCTTCGTGATGCAGCGTCAAGTTTCTAAGGTGATCGATGATCGTCTTAAAATGCAAACTGGTGAAATGCCATTGAACTGGGGTGCAGCTGAGACTCTAGCTTATGCTTCGTTATTGGACGAGGGTTATCTTGTTCGTTTAACTGGTGAAGATGTTGGTCGTGGTACATTCTCGCATCGTCATGCGAAGCTTCATAACCAAGTAGACGGTTCGACGTATATTCCACTTTGCCATATTAAAGAAAATCAACCGCGTACAGCGATTTATGACTCATTATTGTCTGAAATGGCAGTATTGGCATTCGAATATGGTTATGCAACAACTCTACCTAAGAGCTTAATTATTTGGGAAGCACAATTTGGTGACTTCGCGAACTGTGCTCAAGTTGTTATTGACCAATTCATTGCTTCTGGTGAGACAAAGTGGGAGCGCGTTTGTGGTTTAACGATGCTTCTTCCACATGGTTTTGAAGGTCAAGGCCCAGAACACTCATCTGCACGTTTAGAGCGTTTCTTACAGCTATGTGCTGAAGAAAACATGCAAGTGATGACGCCTACAACTCCTGCACAGATTTTCCATGCTTTACGTCGTCAGGCGATTCGCCCAATTCGTAAACCAATGATTATCATGTCTCCAAAGTCATTATTACGTCACAAATTAGCGGTATCTAATCTTGATGAATTGGCGAACGGAACTTTCCAAACTGTGATTGATGAAGTTGATAACATTAATAAGTTGGATGTGACTCGTGTAGTGCTTTGCGGTGGTAAGGTTTATTACGATTTACTTGAAAAACGTCGTGAAAATGAATTGAACAACACTGCTATTGTTCGTGTTGAACAATTGTACCCATATCCAGAAGCACGTTTAGCGGAAGTACTTGCACAATATCCAAATATGAAAGAGCTTGTTTGGGCGCAAGAAGAACCGAAGAACCAAGGCGCATGGTTATTCATCGCACCACGTTTATACGAAGGTGTTATGAAGTCAGGTCAACAAATTCAAATCAGCTATGCAGGACGTGAAGCATCTGCTGCACCGGCTTGTGGCTCACCATATTTACATGCAAAACAACAAGCACAACTCGTTAACGAAGCGCTTGCGATCGTAGCAGAATAATCAGGAGAATCTTAAGAATGGCAACCGAAATTAAAGCACCGGTATTCCCAGAGTCAGTTGCAGACGGAACAATTGCAACTTGGCACAAACAACCAGGTGAAGCGGTATCACGTGATGAAGTGATCTGTGATATCGAAACGGATAAAGTTGTACTTGAAGTTGTTGCTCCTGCAGATGGTACGATTGCAAATATCATTAAAGGCGAAGGCGACACAGTTCTTTCTGATGAAGTAATTGCTACATTTGAAGCAGGTGCTGTTTCTGGTGCTTCTCAAACTCAAGCTGTTCAATCTGAAGAGAAAGTTGAACAAGCTGCGGCTGCTACAGAAGCGGGTGCTGCTCCGGTTGTTGAACGTGCTCAAGCTCCTGTTCAAGACCAAGCTCCAGCTGTTCGTAAGGCATTAACTGAAACTGGTATCAATGCATCAGAAGTTTCAGGTACAGGTCGTGGTGGCCGTATCACTAAAGAAGATGTGGCGAATCACCAATCTAAACCTGCTGCTCCTGCTGCTGCACCATTAAGCGTAGCTGTAGGTGAGCGTATTGAAAAACGTGTTCCTATGACACGTCTTCGTAAGCGTGTGGCAGAGCGTTTACTTGCTGCAACGCAAGAAACAGCAATGTTAACGACGTTCAACGAAGTCAACATGAAGCCAATCATGGACATGCGCGCTCAGTACAAAGATGCTTTTGAAAAGCGTCATGGTGCTCGTTTAGGCTTTATGTCATTCTTTGTTAAAGCTGCAACTGAAGCACTTAAACGCTACCCAGCTGTAAATGCTTCAATTGATGGTGATGATATCGTTTATCACGGTTACTATGACATCGGTGTAGCGGTATCTTCTGACCGTGGTTTAGTAGTTCCAGTATTACGTGATACTGATCGCATGAACTATGCTGAAGTAGAAAATGGTATTCGTGATTACGCATTCAAAGCACGTGATGGTAAGCTCGGCATTGAAGATATGACAGGTGGTACATTCACGATCACTAATGGTGGTACTTTCGGTTCATTGCTTTCAACACCAATTTTAAATACGCCACAAACTGCAATTTTGGGTATGCATAAAATCCAAGAGCGTCCAATGGCGGTAAATGGTCAAGTTGAAATCTTACCAATGATGTATTTAGCGCTTTCTTATGACCACCGTTTAATTGATGGTAAAGAAGCAGTAGGTTTCCTTGTAACAATCAAAGAATTGTTAGAAGAACCAGCTAAACTTATCCTTGATCTTTAATTCTAAAGAATAAATCCATGGGCTTAGAGCGATCCTCTAGGCCCATTTTTGGAGAGAAGAATGTCTCAACAATTTGATTTAGTAGTAATCGGCGGTGGTCCAGGTGGTTATGAAGCTGCTATTCGTGCAGCACAACTGGGTTTCAAAGTTGCATGTATTGAAAAGCGTATTCATAAAGGAAAACCATCTTTAGGTGGTACTTGCTTGAACGTGGGTTGTATCCCATCTAAAGCACTTTTAGACTCTTCACATCGTTATGAAGATACTGTTCATCATTTAGATGATCATGGTATTACAACGGGCGAAGTGAAATTCGATCTTCAAAAGTTACTTGCTCGTAAAGATAAAATCGTCAACCAACTTACAATGGGTATCGATGGCCTATTGAAAGGTAACGGTATTGAATGGTTGCAGGGTACAGGTAAATTATTAGCTGGTAAAAAAGTTGAGTTTGTTCCACATGAAGGTGAAACTCAAATTTTAGAACCTAAATATGTCATTCTTGCCTCTGGTTCTGTTCCTGTAAATATTCCTGTTGCTCCTGTAGATCAAGATCTTATCGTTGATTCTACCGGTGCGCTTGAATTCCAAGAAGTACCTAAACGTTTAGGTGTAATTGGTGCAGGTGTAATTGGTCTTGAACTAGGATCAGTATGGCGTCGTTTGGGTGCAGAGGTTGTTGTTTTTGAAGCAATGGATGCATTTTTACCAATGGCTGATAAAGCTTTGGCTAAAGATTACCAAAAAGTATTAACGAAGCAAGGTCTTGATATTCGTGTTGGCGCAAAAGTAGCTGGTACAGAAATCAATGGTCGTGAAGTGACAGTTAAGTACACTCAAGGTGGCGAAGACAAAACTCAGACTTTCGACAAATTGATCGTTTGCGTGGGTCGTAAAGCGTATGCAGAAGGTTTATTAGCAGAAGATTCTGGCATTAAACTTACTGAACGTGGTTTGGTTGAAGTAAATGATTGGTGTGCAACTTCTGTTGAAGGTGTATATGCAATTGGTGACTTAGTACGTGGTCCAATGCTTGCACATAAAGCAATGGAAGAAGGCGTAATGGCTGTTGAACGTATTCATGGTCACGCAGCTCAAGTGAACTATGACACGATTATTTCTGTGATCTATACACACCCTGAAGCGGCGTGGGTTGGTTTAACAGAAGAACAAGCGAAAGAAAAAGGTCACGAAGTTAAAACAGGTCAATTTGGTTTCGCAGCGAATGGTCGTGCGATGGCAGCAGGAGAAAACGCTGGTTTCGTGAAATTTGTTGCTGACGCTAAAACGGATCGTTTGCTTGGTATGCACGTGATTGGACCTGCTGCGTCTGATATCGTTCACCAAGGTATGATCGCACTTGAATTTGTATCAAGCGTTGAAGATCTTCAATTAATGACATTTGGTCACCCAACATTCTCTGAAGTAGTTCATGAAGCTGCGTTAGCAGTAGATGGGCGAGCGATTCACGCGATTCAGCGTAAACGTAAATAACACAAAAAAGAGCGGCTGAGGCCGCTCTTTTTGCATTTGGTGGTTGTTTTTGTTTGAATAATCATCTAAAACTAGAATACTAAATTTAATAAATGCCAATATTTATTGCGAAGGAAGTTTAAATATTGGTGTGTCATAAAAAGTGAAAAGTAGTAAAAGGTAAAACAATGAATTTACACGAGTATCAGGCGAAATCGCTGTTAAAAAAATATGGTATGCCAGTTCAGGAAGGCATCATCGCTACAAATGCAGAGGAAGCAGTAAAAGCATTTGAACAGCTAGGCGGCAAATTCGCTGTTATGAAAGCACAAGTACATGCCGGTGGGCGTGGAAAAGCTGGCGGCGTTAAAGTCGTTAAGTCAGCTGATGAAGCAAAAGAATATGCTTCGCAAATTATTGGTACTCGTTTAGTTACATATCAAACGGATGCAAATGGGCAACCAGTTAACAGTGTACTCGTTGCAGAAGATGTCTATCCAGTTGAGCGTGAATTGTATTTAGGCGCAGTTGTTGATCGTTCATCACGTCGTATTACTTTCATGGCTTCTACTGAAGGTGGTGTCGAAATTGAAAAAGTCGCTGAAGAAACTCCAGAAAAAATTATTAAAGTTGAAGTAGATCCATTGGTTGGCTTACTTCCTTTCCAAGCTCGTGAAGTCGCTTTTGCTTTAGAGCTGAAAGATAAACAGATTAATCAATTTGTTAAAATTATGTCTGCAGCTTATCAAGCGTTCGTAGAAAATGATTTCGCATTGTTTGAAATTAATCCATTGTCAGTTCGTGAAAATGGTGAAATTTTGTGTGTTGATGCCAAGGTCGGTATTGATTCGAATGCTTTATATCGTTTGCCAGAAGTTTCTGCTTTAAGAGATAAATCGCAAGAAAATGAGCGTGAGCTCAAGGCATCTGAGTTTGACCTTAACTATGTTGCTTTAGAAGGTAATATTGGTTGTATGGTGAATGGAGCAGGTCTTGCAATGGCAACCATGGACATCATTAAACTCTATGGTGGTCAACCAGCAAACTTCTTGGATGTAGGTGGTGGCGCAACCAAAGAGCGTGTAATTGAAGCATTCAAGATCATTTTAGCGGATCAGTCAGTACAAGGTGTGCTGATCAATATCTTCGGTGGTATTGTGCGTTGTGACATGATTGCTGAAGCAATTATTGCAGCGGTTCAAGAAGTAAATGTAACAGTGCCTGTTGTTGTTCGCTTAGAAGGGAATAATGCAGAACTAGGTGCAAAATTACTTGATGAATCTGGTCTTAAACTAATTTCTGCAAACGGCTTATCTGATGCCGCAGAAAAAATTGTTGCTGCAGTAAAAGCATAAGGAGTATCAATCATGAGCGTATTAATTAATAAAGACACTAAAGTATTGGTACAGGGCTTTACGGGTAAAAATGGTACATTCCACTCAGAACAAGCTTTGGCTTATGGTACTAAGGTTGTGGGTGGTGTGACTCCAGGTAAAGGCGGTCAAACTCATTTAAATCTACCTGTATTCAATACAATGAAAGATGCAGTGAAAGAGACTGGTGCTGATGCATCGGTCATTTACGTTCCTGCACCATTTGTATTGGATTCTATCGTTGAAGCAGTTGACTCTGGCGTTGGACTGATTGTTGTTATCACTGAAGGTGTACCAACCATTGATATGCTGAAAGCGAAACGCTATCTAGAAACCAATGGAAATGGCACTCGCTTAGTGGGTCCAAACTGTCCAGGTGTTATCACGCCGGGTGAATGTAAGATTGGTATTATGCCAGGACATATTCATCAGCCAGGACGAATCGGTATTATTTCGCGTTCTGGTACGTTGACCTATGAAGCTGTTGCACAAACTACGAAGTTAGGATTAGGTCAATCAACGTGTATTGGTATTGGTGGAGATCCAATCCCTGGTATGAATCAGATTGATGCTTTGAAACTGTTCCAAGATGATCCAGACACAGATGCAATTATTATGATTGGTGAGATTGGTGGTACAGCTGAAGAAGAAGCGGCAGAATATATCCAATCAAATGTGACCAAACCTGTTGTTGGTTATATTGCTGGTGTGACTGCACCGAAAGGTAAGCGAATGGGTCATGCTGGTGCTATTATTTCAGGTGGTAAAGGCACGGCAGAAGAAAAATTTGCTGCGTTTGAACGTGCTGGAATGGCATATACACGTAGCCCAGCTGAACTTGGTTCAACGATGCTAGAAGTACTTAAAGAAAAAGGTCTAGCTTAATGCTTTAAGTAAAAAAGCCTCCTGAGTGGAGGCTTTTTTTCATGCATAATAATAAGATATAGAAACGTAAAATTAATATGATTCAAAATTTAAAACTTTATTTACAAGCTTTGATGTTTTTTTCAATTTCTGCTGTTCACGCGAATTCCTTGGATCATGATGAAAATACGAATGATCAAAATCTCATTTTTAATTTTTTTGAAGCTCAGCAAGAACTTCACTATGAGCCTGCCATAGAGGATTTAAATAGTGAACAGACCAAGATTGCAGAATTAAATGAGAAAGAATATTCGAGATTTGATGTATTGACGCATTCAATTTTTCAATCCGAACGTATTCAATTTTTTAATTTCACGGCTTTTGATCGGAATGAATTGAAGAATAAACTTGATACAGGTCATTTTGACTTATCAAATCTGGAACAATTAAGCATTACGTTTGGATATGGTGTTGAGTATTTGCTGAAACAGAATCAAACGATAGGCTACGAGTTTTTATCCTCGTTTCCCTACGATCGAGGCAGATTGATTCGGATTTTTTGGAATCAGACATTTTAAATGTCTAATCTATTTTTCGATAAAGGCCTGATTTAACTGTTCCAGCTTTGGTTTCTTTTATGAGGTGCCATGAAGAAGGTAGATTAAGTGATGACAATGGTTGATCGGCTTCGACATAAATAAATGCATCTGCTTTGAGTTTTGGGTCAATCAATGAAGCCAACTCCTCCCAAAGATTTAAACTATAGGGAGGATCTAAAAAAACTACATCGAATTGATTGTTTGAAAGTTGTTTTAGCGCGATTTGGGCAGTGCTTTGAATCAGTTTTGCATTATTCACATTTAAAAGCGCTAAGTTTGATTTTAAAAATTTATTTTGCTCTAAATTAGGTTCGATCATCGTGACATGAGCTGCCCCTCGAGATAGCGCTTCAAAACCTAATGCACCAGATCCAGCGCAAACATCTAGCACCTGCGCTTGTTGAATATCCCACATTAACCAATTAAATAAAGTTTCGCGTACACGATCTGGTGTTGGTCTTAAACCCTCAATAGTGGCAAAAGGTAATACACGGCGTTTCCATTCACCACCAATGATGCGGAGTTGATTTTTCATTTATTGACTCGTGTTACGTTGAGTGTCAGTGTTTGCATTCGTTGCATTCGTTGCATTCGTTGCATTCGTTGCATTCGTTGCACTGTTGCTGTTACGTGATGTTTGGAGTTCACGAGGAAGTGCATTTGGATCGGCTGACAAATTAGTAGATCCGCTAGGTAATTCACCAGGCTTAATGCCTGCTGTCATTAAGCCGCCGCTGACAACATGATTCATCGGCTTTATTGGCTTACGATCACGATGGAGTAACCAATAATCTAATACAGGACGTGCGAGCGCGGTTGCTCCTGAACCTCCACGACCATTTTCCCATATCACTGCAATCGCTATTTCTGGGTTGTCGGCAGGGGCGAAGCCTACAAATAAGCCGTGATCGAGTTGACGTTCAGTTAATAAAGCTTCGTTATACTTTTTACCTTGCGCAATACTCTTGACCTGAGCGGTACCTGTTTTACCCGCAATTTGATATTGCAGTCCACCACGAATCCCTTTACCTGTTCCAGATTGGATCACATCCACCATGGCATCACGCATCTTAATCCAATCTTCATCAGTACCATTGAAGGCAATTTTATAATCTGGTGCATTGTGGACTTTGAATTGCTTTGTTCCTTTGGTTTCACGCAATACATGCGGTGTAACATGGGCGCCATGATTTGCGGTAATTGCAGTTGCCATCGCGAGTTGTAAAGGGGTAGAAGTGAATGCACCTTGCCCAATACTGACTGAGATTGTTTCACCTTTGAGCCATTTAGAATTGCGAGTACGCATTTTCCATTCTGGCGAAGGATACAAGCCTGTGCTTTCGCTAGGAAGGTCTACACCCGTTTTCTCACCAAATCCAAACTGACGCATCCATGTGTTCATACGATCAATCCCCATCTGGTAAGAAAGAACGTAATAGTAAGTATCACATGAGACAACAATGGACTTGTGCATATTGACTACACCATGACCCGTTTTTTTCCAGTCACGGAATTTGTGGGAGTCTCCTGGTAAGTGGAAATAACCTGGATCTGAAATAGCAGTTGACCAATCGACAATACCGTAGTGAATACCCCCTAATGCAGCCATAGGCTTAATGGTAGAACCTGGTGGATAAGTCCCTTGAACTGCGCGGTTATACAACGGCTGATCTAAATTGTCACGCAGCGCACTATAATCTGTATGACTGATACCAGTCACGAATAAATTTGGATTGAAACTTGGACTCGAAACGAGTGCCAAAATTTCACCTGTACGTGGATCCATTGCAACAATTGCACCACGACGCCCCGCAAGTTGCTCAGCAGCTACTGTTTGGAGACCATAATCAAGTGATAAATAGAGGTCATTACCGCGTACAGAATCTTTACGCCCTAATTTCCGTAAAACATTACCGAAAGCATCTGTCTCAATAGATTCAAAGCCAGGTGAGCCATGCAACAGGTCTTCGTAAAATTTTTCTACACCAATTTTACCGATCAGGTTGGTACCTGCGTAAGCATCTTTATCAATGCTTTTGAGTTCTTTATCGTTAATACGACCGACATACCCAATAACATGGGCAAATAATTCACCATGCGGGTAATAACGCGTCATTTGGGTTTCAATAGAAACACCAGGAAATTTAAACTTTACTTCACTAAATTTAGCGATATCTGTTTCAGTTAAGTTTAGTTTAAGCGTGACACGTTCAGTCTTTTTTGCGGTTTTCACACGACTCATGAAGCGTTCGATGTCTTCTTCGCTCAAGTCAATAATCTTTCTAAGGCGTTCTACTGTATCTTCAATATCAGGTACATCCGCTTTACTTAATGTAGCCGTAAAAACTGGATAATTGTCAGCCAGTAGAATGCCGTTACGATCAAAAATATAACCGCGGGCAGGGGAAATCGGTTGTAAACGAATTCGGTTTTTGTCCGATGCATCTTTAAACTGGTCGTAATGCACAATTTGCAAATAAGCATATCGAGACAATAGAACAATTAAAAAAAAGATTACCACGCAAATAGCAAACACCACTCGACTGCGAAAAATTCGCTTTTCTTGTTGTACATTTTTCAGTGGGAACTGCTGCTTCATAGATCTTTACTTTTTTGCGGGTAAAAGCTGACTTTATATCAAAGTATTTTAACTCAGATTGACTATAAAATTTGAAAAATTAATAAATAGTTCGTATGTTATAAAAATTAAAATTTGACCAAATAGACACTAATTTTAAAGCTTGTTGTATATAAGAACGAAAATTATTCTGTTAAAGTCGAATCACTATGGATGAATAATAATATTGTTCTCAGTTTGAGAAAATGGAGAAAATAATGAGAAAAATCGTTTCCTTTGCTGTCATGATGTGGGTAGGGAATTTAGCATACGCAGATTTTTCATCGTTTTATCCTGAAGCAAAATTGAAACCAGAACAATTTTCTAAAATAAATGTGGGTGCTGGTGTTACACAACGGTTAGCGCATGGGAATTTAGAATACGTCACTCCATACGGTATTGGATACGGAAAGCTTGGCGCTTTCTTAAATGACGACCACGATGTGGGTGCTCAAGTCGGTTTTCGTTACCCAATAATTCTCGGAACTAAGGACTTAAATGGATTTTATTTAGGTGCATTTGCTGGTCATCTAAAATCAAAAACAGTCAATGGTGAAAAGGAATCTCAACTCGGTGGTGGTATAGATTTATCTTATGTCATGCTGAATAAAGAAAGAATTAGTACATTTAGTGTAGGGATAAAAGCAGGAGAGGAAATCACGCAAGGAAACCAAGTGATTTTTGAAACTAAACCAGAACTACAGTTTGCTTACACCTTAAGTGTAGGATTTTAGAAAGCTTTATGGTTTTATACCTCAAGTTCGACTGCAATTAGATATATGAATATGAGAGTCATGAATGTTTGGATATGTGAGTGATTTGTGGCAAGCCTTCGTCAATCGACCTGATTTTTATGCAGTACTGAGTATTATCCCAGTAACCGCATTTGTGACTTGGGCTCACGTCTGGATGGCACTCAAGATGGTGTTTTATCCAATTAAGTTTTGGGGTTTTCACTTAGGTCCGCTTCCGGTGGGATGGCAAGGAATTGTTCCACGTAAGGCAGGACGTATATCGGGTATTATTACCGACAATACACTATCAAAACTTGGCTCCTTACGAGAGTTCTTAGATGCGATGGATCCCGAGGATACTGCTCGTATCATTGGTGAACAGGTTGGCTTTGAGTTAGAGCACTTAATTGATGAAGTGATGATGGATCGCAATGCGGTTCTATGGGAAAACTTACCTTACTCAATCAAGAGACGTATTTATGCGCAAGCACATAAGCAACTTCCAAATGTTTTGAAAGAGCTCGTAACCGAATTAACTTTAAATGTTGAGTCGCTCGTGGATATGCGTGCGATGGTAGTGAGTCAAATGGAAGGCGACCGTCAATTGATGGTCAATATGTTCCTAAAAGTGGGTCAAAAAGAAATTAACTTCATTTGGCATATCAGTGCATTAATCGGTATGTTCTTCGGTATCTTCCAAATGATCGTTTGGTTTGTGGTGCCTTGGCATTGGACTGTACCATTCTGGGCAGCAATTTGGGGCTTTTTAACAAATTGGATTGCAATTTGGATGGTATTTAATCCAGTTGAACCACACTATATACGTTATCCACAATTCTTTGAATTAACGAAAGATCGTAAATTCCCTTGGATAAAACCTGTCATTCCACGCATTGGTTCTTATAATATTCAAGGTGCGTTTATGAAGCGCCAAGAAGAAGTATCTGATGTATTTGCACGTGTAGTGACTGAAGATTTGATTACATTGAAATCTATTATGATGGAAATGATGTATGGTGGAAAAAAAGACAAAACACGCCGTATTGTTAAACGTCATATCAATGAAATCATGGAAACACCATTGGTTCGTACATCATTACAGCTATCTTTAGGTCCAAAAGAGTATGCAAAACTCAAGACAGACTTGATCGATCGCTCAATTGAAATTACGATGGTGCCTGTATGCGACCCAGCTTTTAATGCGAGCCGCGCACAGAAAATCTATCAAATGTTTAAAGAACGTATCCGTGAATTAACGCCGCGCGAGTTTCAAAATCTATTACGTCCTGCATTCCAGGAAGACGAATGGATCTTAATTGTGCTAGGTGGGGTAACAGGTTTCTTCGCGGGTCTGATTCATTTATTTGTGGCTTTCTTATAAATAGATGCTGGATTGGTGCCTACCAAAGACATTAACCAAGTATCGTCGATATAGTTAAAATGAGGATGTTTATTTATGCGCATTATATTACTCGGACCACCTGGAGCAGGTAAAGGTACTCAAGCTCAGTTGATCTGCAAGCGCTACAATGTCCCACAAATTTCAACCGGTGATATGCTCCGTGCTGCAATTCGTGAAGGAACTGAACTCGGTCTACAGGCAAAATCTGTAATGGACAATGGTGGTCTAGTTTCTGACGAACTGATTATTGGTCTGGTTAAAGAGCGTATTGCACAACCAGATTGTGCAAATGGTTGTATCTTTGATGGTTTCCCTCGTACGATTCCTCAAGCTGAAGCTTTGGAAAAAGAAGGCATTGATATTGATCACGTGATCGAAATTGATGTGCCTGATGAAGAAATCGTTAAACGCTTATCGGGTCGTCGCCAACATCCAGCATCAGGTCGTGTTTATCATATCGTCTACAACCCACCAAAAGTGGAAGGCAAAGATGATGAGACTGGTGAAGATTTAGTTCAGCGTCCAGATGACCAAGAAGAAACAATTCGTAAGCGCTTAGGTTCGTATCATACTGAAACTGAACAGTTGGTTGGCTTTTACCAAGGGCGTGCAGCTTCAGGTGAAAATGCGCCAACGTATGATAAGTTGAATGGACTTCGTCCTATTGAAGAAGTTCAAAAAGAACTTTTTGCAATTTTAGATCAAACTAAATAACCATTATTCAGCTTTGACAAAAAAGAAGCCCTAAGTCATATTAGGGCTTCTTTTTTATGATGTGAAGGTAAACAAGTGCAAAATATTGCCATTATTTTATTGATGCTTGCATGCTTGGCAGTATTGTCTTTTTTGGTATTTATAAGTTTTAAATTACTTCGCGATAGTCAAAAACAGATGAAATTAGATAAAGAGAAAAAAGATCAAAAAAAATCTCTTGATCGTTAAACCTGTTTTAAATCGATCTGTCTTGTCGCTCCATATTCGAAACGTTCAGGCCAGTTGCACACATCACTCACAGCACACTCATTGCACTTTGGCTTCCGCGCAATACAGCAATAACGTCCATGTAAAATTAACCAATGATGAGCGTCTACAATAAACTCTTTTGGAATCACTTTAACTAGACGGTGTTCAACTTCGAGTACATTTTTTCCTACCGCAAGTCCAGTACGATTACCTAATCGAAAGATGTGGGTATCAACGGCCATGGTTGGTTGACCAAAAGCGGTATTTAATACCACATTTGCAGTTTTTCGACCTACGCCCGGAAGTGCTTCTAAATCAGCACGGTTGTGAGGAACAATACTGTTGTGTTGTTTAATCAATATTTCACAAGCTTTGATGACATTTTCAGCTTTAGAGTTATAGAGACCTATTGTTTTAATATAAGATTTTAATCCTTCTACACCTAAGGCATAGATTGCTTCAGGTGTGTTTGCTACAGGGAAAAGCTTATCTGTGGCCTTATTTACGCTTACATCAGTGGCTTGTGCTGATAAGGTCACAGCAACTAACAACTCAAAGGGTGAAGAATAATTCAGCTCTGTTTTAGGGTTTGGGCGTTGAGCTCTTAATCTTTCAAAAAAAATTTGAATTTGCTTTTTTGTCATGTTTTTTACAGTTTTAGGTGTTTTAACGTTCATTTAAACACCCTCAATTGAATTGAGTTTTTCATATAATGTATTGAGTTGCTCTTGCTTATCGACACTCTCACGTACAGCAAGTTGTTTTTCAAGCTTTTTAATTTGTGTACGTAATTTGGCAAGTTCGATTGTAGATTTTGCATCTAATGTCTTATGAAGCGCTGTTTTTTTTATCGTTTGAATAGTAGGTACTGATTGTAATTGTTTTGAAAACTGAGCAAAAAGCGCAGTATCAATTTCAGCTTTAACGACAGGACCTTTGCGATGAAGACTGCGATTTTCCTCACGTTGAATATGAGCATAATAACGATTTCTAAGATCATTTTGTTCTAGGAAGCGGGCTTGCTGATTTGGTATGGGCTGTAAATCTTCAACAAGATCGATACAGTCAACTGGACAAGGTGGTATACATAATTCGCATCCAGTACAAAGATCAGTTAACACAGTATGCATTAACTTTCCTGATCCAATGATGGCATCTACAGGGCAAGCACTGATGCATTTAGTGCAACCAATACACTCGTCTTCACGTATGATCGCTTTCATACGCTGTGGGCGACCATCAGATTGAATTGGCCAAACGCTTTCTTCAGCTTTAAGCTTAGGGCGATTCAGTAAGTGAGCAATTGCGTCAGCAACAGGTTGACCGCCAGGGACACATTTATTCGCGTCTTCTCCTTCTACAATAGCTTTAGCATAAGGTAAACAACCATCACGGTGGCCACATAGACCACATTGGGTTTGAGGTAGGAAAGCATCAACTTGTTGTATCAATGAGATTTGTGCGTGCATGTACGTTAAAACTTAATCAAGCGAAAAGGAGATCATAGGTGCGAAATATGAATGATTTTAACATGATTAGTGTTAGTTTGGGGTGCGCTGTTATGGGTCATTTATCGCGCAATAAAAGCGCCGAATAAGCATTAATCCATAATTAAAAGTAATGAATTTGATAATTTAAAATTATTAAATACTATAATTAAGTAATTGAAATTAAAAAAATATTAAAAAAAATTATGAAAACTATTGTACAGTGCCTGTAAAAGATATTTAATACTTTGCGCCAAAACTTATCAATATATTGAAATTTTGACCAATTTTGATCCATTTTCTGCTGAGGATTAAGCGTTGAAATACAACAGCCTTAACGACTTCCTAGACTACGTTAAAACACGTGATGCACATCAACCAGAATTTCTTCAAGCTGTTGAAGAGGTGATGACAAGCTTATGGCCTTTTATTGAAAAGAACCCTAAGTATGCAGCTCATGGTTTATTAGAACGTTTAGTTGAACCTGAACGTGCGATTCAATTCCGCGTTTCTTGGGTTGATGATCAAGGTCAAACACACGTTAACCGTGCGTTCCGTGTTCAGTACAACTCAGCAATTGGTCCATTCAAAGGTGGTATGCGTTTCCACCCTTCAGTGAACCTTTCAATCCTAAAATTCTTAGGTTTTGAACAGACTTTCAAAAATGCGTTAACTACACTACCAATGGGTGGTGGTAAAGGTGGTTCTGATTTTGACCCTAAAGGTAAATCAGAAGGCGAAATCATGCGTTTCTGCCAAGCACTCATGATTGAGTTATACCGTCACTTAGGTTCTGACACAGATATTCCTGCGGGTGATATTGGTGTTGGTGGCCGCGAAGTTGGTTACATGGCGGGTATGATGAAGAAGCTCAGCAATGACACTTCATGCGTATTTACAGGTAAGGGTTTAACTTTTGGTGGTTCACTAGCGCGCCCTGAAGCAACTGGTTACGGTACAGTGTATTTCGCTGAGGAAATGCTTAAGACTCGTAACGACAGTTTCAAAGACAAGGTAGTTACGATCTCTGGTTCGGGTAACGTTGCACAGTTTGCTGCTGACAAAGCAATGTATTTGGGCGCAAAAGTTGTTTCACTTTCAGATTCAGCTGGTACTGTATACATTAAAGACGGTTTAACTCCAGAGCTTTTAGCTGAAGTAATGGAGCTTAAAAACGTTCAACGTGGTCGTATCTCTGAGTTTGCAGCGAAGCATGGTTTTGAATATCTTGAAGGGCAACGTCCTTGGGGTATTAAGTGTGATATCGCACTTCCATGTGCAACACAAAATGAATTAGATGCTGATGATGCGGATAAATTGCTTGCAAATGGTGTGATCTGCGTAGCTGAAGGTGCAAATATGCCTTCTACACTTGCTGCAGTTGAAAAATTCGTTGATGCAAAAATTCTATATGCTCCAGGTAAGGCATCTAATGCAGGTGGTGTTGCAACTTCTGGTCTTGAAATGTCTCAAAATGCGCTTCGTTTAGGTTGGTCTTTCGAAGAAGTAGATGAGCGTTTACATGCAATCATGAAAGAAATTCACCGTAACTGCGTAAAATTCGGTACTCAAGAAGATGGTACTGTGAATTATGTAGATGGTGCGAACATTGCTGGTTTCGTAAAAGTTGCTGATGCGATGTTAGCTCAGGGTGTATTCTAAGAATATATTCAAAAATAAAAAAACCGAGGCTTAGCCTCGGTTTTTTATTCTTTATAAAGAACCTTTTACAGCTTCACGCTCTACAGCCATATCAAAAATATAAGCATACTTTGATTGATCTGCAGCAGGATTTTTAATTTCATAACGTTTTACACGAATGATTTGACGTTCATTCGGACTATGTGAAAAACCTTCAATTTGATCGTAGAATAAAGTCCAGTCTTTATCGACTTGCGTTTTAATACCACTATCGTTGTATTTTATTTCTCTGACTTGTAGACAAGTTTGGGGAGCTACACCAGTACATTGTTTAGTTTCTGGCGAAATTTCAAGAAATATGGTTTCACCTTGAGTTTTGTATTTGGTTTCAGGTGTCATTTTACCCGTGAAGATAATCTTTTCACCATTCGGCTGTACCAAAGTCAACGTTGGATTATCACGATCATTTAAATTAAGCACGAAAGGAACAGCAGCTTGGGAAAATAGATTTCCAGCAAAGTGTTCTTGTTCGGCAGCCGAACCATTACATCCCTTCATGGTAGATGCAAGTTGAGCAGCTACGATAGTATTGTTTTTTAGCTCAAACCCGCCAAATAAAGTATTGCAGCTCGTATGAATTGAAAGTTTTTTATCAGCGGTGAAGTTTAAAGTGATTGGTTGAGGCGCATTTTGTGGATTGGCTTGCCATTGGTATGCAGCGAGAGTTTGATCCGCATTTTGTTGTTGAAGCACAGACACAGCTAAATCCCCAGCTTTTTGTAGATCGGAAGTCTGACACGCAGCAAGTGTGATAGGCAAAATAGCCAAGGTAATTAATTTTAATTTCATAACAAGCTTTCTAAATTGTATTGATCCGAGGAAGGATAACGCAGGAGATCTAAAAAATTATGGATACATTTTGCACTTTTCAGTATCAAAATGTATCCATTGATCGATGATTATTTCGTGATGGCCATTTAAAAAAATGATATTTTATTTTCTCTCAATCAAAGCGATAAATATCCATCCCTAAAGCACCCATGGTAAAACTACTATGTACAATGCTAAAACGATCACCAGTGCCCATAGAGAAAAATAAAGGTGCAAAGTGTTCTATCGTAGGGTGGTTACGATGAACATAAGGAATCGTATCCCACGCTAAAATAGCAGGATAATCCGAATGAGTGAGCTGCTGCACCACGTAGTTTCTAAAAGTTGATGCCCATTCTGGAACTTCACTCGTTTCACCATGCCAAGCAAGCTCTCTTAAATTATGGGTAATGCTTCCCGAGCCAATTAATAATATTTGCTGATCTCTTAATGGAGCGAGAGCTTGACCAATTTTAAATATCGCTTCAGCAGACATCGTCATGGGTAAAGAGATTTCGACTACGGGGATATCAGCTTCTGGATACATATGTAATAAAGGCATCCATACGCCATGATCACGAGGTCGTGTACTATTGGCATGTGCAGTAATTTGTGCCTCAGCGAATAAATTTAAAACTTGTTCAGCAACATCTGGAGCACCAGGGGCAGGATAGCGAATTTCATAGAGTGCATCTGGGAAACCTCGAAAATCGTGCCATGTTTCAGGTCTAGTCCCCGTACTTACTTCGAGTGCATTGCTTTCCCAATGCGCAGACATGACGATTATCGCTTTAGGTTTGGGCAAATTGAGACTCAAGCGATGTAAAGCTGGACCAACCTGTTCAGGATTCAAAGCCAGCATTGGAGAGCCATGTGAGATGAATAAGCCAGGTAGCGTTTGAATAGTCATGAGGGTGGTTCCATTCTTAGATGTATGAGGTGATCATCGCAAATTTTAGAAGTCAGAGTAACCATTTAAATTTGAACATCATGTTGCAAATTCGGAACGATTATCCAGCACGATGGTACGGATGGTTATGATTAATGCTCATGGCACGGTAAAGTTGTTCAATCAACAGAATGCGAACCATAGGGTGGGGTAGCGTTAATTTAGATAAAGACCAGTGCCAAGCAGCAGCTTTACGAACTGCATCAGAATGTCCATCAGGTCCACCAATCGCGAGTACAACATCATTCCCTTCTAGCATCCAACCTTTCATGATTTCAGCTAATTTTTCTGTACTAAACTCTTTTCCTCCCACTTCAAGTGCAATTAAAAGTTCATTTCCTTTCAGTGCATTTAAAATGCTATCGCCTTCGATATTACGGTATTTTAAAATATCAGCTTCAGAGTCATTCTTTCCGCGTTTCGCCATAGGAAGCTCAACAATTTGAGTTTGTACAAAAGGTTGAATTCTTTTGAAATAATCTTCAAAACCAGTAAGAACCCATGCTGGCATTTTTTGACCAATGGTCAAGATACGAATTTTCATGAAAATGTGTCACTAGAAGTTTCACGTTATTATACATTTCAAAGTGATGAATTTATAAAATCAAAAGTTAAAACATAATGGGTTGTTAATTTTGCATCCATTGGCATCTTATAAAAAAAAGAGAGCCTAAGCTCTCTTTCTTCACTTAAAAGACCGATTAGTGTCGAGCAGATTTTGATTCGTCAACTGCTTTCACAATGGGTGTTTTGACTAATGGTTTAGGCATAGAGGTTAATGCTAGTGGTAAAATTTCATCAATTGATTTTACAACTTTGATATCTAAACCTTCTTTCACATTATCAGGAATTTCGACTAAATCACGTGCATTTTCCTGTGGAATAAAGACCATTTTTACACCGCCACGATGTGCAGCCAGTAATTTTTCCTTTAAACCACCAATACGCATTGCACGGCCACTCAAGCTAGTTTCACCAGTCATTGCAATATCAGGTCGAATCGCAATGCCAGTAAACGCTGAAACTAATGCTGTCGTCAAAGCAAGACCAGCTGAAGGACCATCTTTAGGCGTAGCGCCTTCAGGTAAGTGCACGTGAATATCGGTTTCTTCAAAGCGAGTAGAATCGATACCTAAAGCATCAGCTCGTGTACGCACTACGGTCATGGCTGCAGTAATAGACTCCTTCATAACATCACCTAAAGAACCAGTGGTTACAAATTTGCCTTTACCTTTCATTGCTGCAACTTCAATTGTCAGTAGTTCACCACCAACTGAAGTCCAAGCTAGACCATTAACACGACCGACTTGAGCTTCTTCTTCAGCCATACCAAAATCGAATTTATGCGGCCCTAAGTAGTCAGGTAGATTTGCCGAATTAACTTCAATTTGAAGATTTTTCGCTTTTTTACTAACCGCTTCTTTAACCACTTTACGTGCGATTTTAGAGACTTCACGCTCTAAACTTCGAACACCAGCTTCACGTGTATAGCGTTGTACGATATCTCGAATTGCTTCTTCGTGTACACTTAATTCCTTAGCACGTAAGCCATTATTCTTGATTGCTTTAGGTACTAAGTAACGCTCAGCAATATTGATTTTCTCTTCCTCTGTATAACCAGGAAGGCGAATGACCTCCATACGATCTAACAAAGCTTCAGGTATATTCATACTGTTTGCAGTACAAATAAACATGACTTCAGATAAATCAAGATCAAGATCGAGATAGTGATCGTTGAATTTGTGATTCTGTGAAGGATCAAGCACTTCTAACAAGGCAGATGCAGGATCACCACGATGATCTTGAGCCATTTTGTCAATTTCATCGAGTAGGAATAAAGGGTTTTTTACACCGACTTTAGAAAGTGATTGCACAATCTTACCTGGCATCGCACCAATATAAGTTCTGCGATGTCCACGAATCTCAGCCTCATCACGAACACCACCAAGTGCCATTCGAACGAATTCGCGACCTGTTGCTTTAGCTACAGACTCACCTAATGAGGTTTTACCTACACCAGGAGGACCTACGAGACACAATACTGGTCCACGTAGTTTTTTTACACGTGACTGAACAGCAAGATATTCAACGATACGTTCTTTAACTTCATCCAAACCATAATGATCAGCATCAAGAATATCTTGAGCTTTAGCAAGATTGATACTTACTTTGCTCGCCTTATTCCATGGTGTATCTAAAATAGTTTCGATGTAATTACGAACTACGGCTGCTTCACTCGATGCAGGCTGCATTGCTTTGAGCTTACGGAATTCACCTTCTGCTTTTTTACGAACATGCTCAGGAAGATCCGCTTCAGCTAAGCGTTTTTCTATCTCAGCAATGTCATCTTCAGCACCGCCATTCATGTCAGAAAGTTCACGCTGAATAACTTTCATTTTTTCATTTAGAAAATATTCGCGCTGATTCTTTTCCATTTGACGTTTTACATTGTCATGTAAATTTTGCTCAATCTGTTGTTCTTCAGACTGTTGAAGCAAATAAGTCATTAACTCTTGTAAATGAGCTTCAAATTCATCGTGTTCGAGGAATTTTTGTTTCACTTCAATGTTTAACGGCACGCGTGTAGCGACAAAGAACATGAGTTGCAATAAATCATCGATTTTATTTGCAGCATTAATTAACTCACGCGCATTACGTAGTTTTGCTTCAGCGTATTGGCTGAAAAGACCACGTAATTCTTCGAGGCGAGTTTGTTGAGTTGACGATTCCATACGGATCGTCATTGGGCTAAGGCTGTGCTCAGCTTCTAAATAATCGTTTTGATCGTAAATATTAATCAATTTAGAGCGATAAATACCCTCGATTAAAACCTTAATGCAGTTTTCATCGTTTTCATGATTTACGACTTGTACAATCTTCGCGACAGTACCGTATTGATATAAATTGTCGTGATCAATTTCTTCTGTAAGAGAATCTTGTTGAGCTACTACAAAAACTAAATTGTCACTGTTACGAGCTACATCAACTGCTTTAATCGATTTTTCACGGCCGACAAAAAGCGCAATTTGCATGTGGGGATAAACCACAACATCACGCAAAGCTAATAGCGGTAACACGCTAGGGGTCTGAAGTTCTAAGTTTTCTTCATTCATAATAATATCAGTCATGAGCACTCCTAATGAGTGACAACGGTGTTGCCATATTTTTATAGTGATGTGTAATTTAAAAAATACAAGGGTGAAAATCGATAAAATTCGATTTATTTCTACTAATCTTGATAAATTCAGTTGGATTTAGGGTGAATTAATATTCTTCGTTTGAATTTTAATCGTTTTCTAGGGGTGATTAACTCATCTAATGGCTGATCCCAAGGTTGGCGCTTTAAAGGATCTAAGATTAATTGAAAGTCATGCGCTAAACCGATGCGATATGGTTGATTGCTCGCATGCTTTAACGTTCTATCATAAAAGCCACCTCCCATACCCATACGTGTTCCATGATAATCACAGGCTACTAGGGGCATCAACAGTAAATCAATTTGTTGTACATTTTTCCCCAATCTATGCATAGGCTCATACATGCCTAATTTATGTTTAGTAAAACGTTTATTTAGATATTGATGCTTTGAAATTGGAACCCATTTTAAAGTTGAATCAAGTCTGGAGACTTTTGGGAGATAGACGACTTTATGCTTTGAAAAGCAATGCATGATTAGGATATGTGTTTGAACTTCACCGAATGCATCTAAATAAATCCCAATTTTTTGTGCAGATTTAAATTTAGAATGAGATTGGATTTTTGACAAAATCTGAAAAGCAGAACGTCGTTGCGTAAAAATTGAGAGTTGTCTTCTACGAGAACGTAGATTTTTTCTTAAAAGTTGTGTCTGCAACTGCATTTCAAACTGTACCAATCTAAGTGCATGTGTAAGGGTAAGTAGTTTATCGATTTTTACTCAGGTTTAATCAACCTGATTTGAATATTTTCGATAGTATATTTTTCATTTACCCTAGGTGTAACAAATAAAAGATTGGGGTCAATTTAATTTTTAATTGAAGCCGATAAGCTGAACTCTATCAGATCAATGAAGCTCTGATCATAAAGAATAGAAAAGGGAACGATAATGAAAAATAAAAAAAACGGTAGTCTATTTAAAAAGAGCAAGCATGCTTATCGTATGGTTATGCTCACGACAGTAATTAGTCTTTCTGGTCTAATCACAAATCATGTAAATGCTCAAACTAACTCTAAGTTGGATTTATCATTGTCCAGCCATTCTGTGAATAAAATAAAAAAACTACTGAATGATCCAAAAGTTTGGCAACAGATTCCGAAACAAGTCACCTTATGTGTGTATTCACCGAGCGGTGCTCATGGTGAAGCATTTGAGCAAGCGACGAGCTATATGAGTGAATTACCACGAATTGCTAAAGTTGCTCAAGATTTTGGCGTGCAAATGACTGTCAATCGTACGGCTAAGCTACAAATGCAGATAGATTTGAATTATCCAAAATTAAAGCAAAAAACATCCACTGAAGTTAATTTAAAAGTCTATACAGATGAACGGGTTTTAACTGAAGACTTTAGAAGTAAACGTTGTGATGGTGCTGGAATAAGTAATTTACGTGCTAAGCAATTCAACCCTTTTGTTGGAAGTATTGATGCAATAGGTGCAGTTCAAAACTATAAACAACTGACTAAAGTGATTCAGCTGTTAGCAAGACCTGAATTTGACTCGAAAATGGTCAATAAGGATTATGAGATTGTCGGTATTGTGCCTTTAGGTGCTGCTTATATTATGGTAAATGATCGTAAAATTGATACTTTATCTAAAGCAGCTGGGAAAAAAGTTGCTGTAATGAGTTTTGACGCAACCCAAAAAAAATTAGTCCAAAATGTTGGTGCTCAACCAGTTTCAGTGGATTTAACTTCTGTAGGCGGAAAATTCAACAATAAGGAAGTTGATATTATCGCAGCACCTGCAATCTTATTTGAACCTTTGGAACTCTATCGTGGAATGACAAACAAGGGCGAGGTACGAGGCGCAATTATTCGTTTTCCACTGGTTCAAGTGACGGGTACATTGATTATGCATCGAAATAAATTTCCTGCTGGAATGGGGCCCATAGCAAGGGAGATTATTTCCAAGCAATTAACACCAGCTTATAAATTTATTGATCAAACTGAATCTAAAATTGATTCTCAATTTTGGATGAATATAAGAGATGCTGAGAAACCTGGATATTTGAAAATTATGCGCGAAGCTAGAATTCAGATGACAAAAGAAGGGCATTATCATCCTGAAATGATGTCTATCCTTAAAAAGATACGATGTAGTGATGATCCTAAGAATTATGAGTGTGCGCTTCAAGATGAGTAACTAATAATCTATAAAATAGATGGTTTTTATAATTTTAATCGGTTTTATTTGTTTTTAGCCATGCGTTAAATTACTCACATCTTGGTTCATGAGTAAACGTGAGATGAAAATTTTTATCGCAGTGGTTACTTATACTTTGTTGATAAGTGCATGCGCATATGATCCAGTGCATTATGAGCAGCTTAGAATGTCAGAGAACGCGCAACACATGAAATTAAATGGTTAAAAAAGCCCCCAGATGGGGGCTTTATGCCTATTTCTTTTTAACGATATCGCTCCAAGACACATTAGCTGGCACGCCTGAATTAAAGCGAACTGATGCGGATGATGAATAATCTTTAGTTTGTTCAACGACAATCTTTTGATTGTACTCATCAATAATTTCTAACTTACCGCCTGCTTTCGGGTAAATTCTCCACGACTCTTTTTCGAAGGGTTGAGTTACACTGAAGTTGAATGCATATGAAAAATTAGCATCTTTAGGTTGGCCAACGATTGTACCTTTACTTGACACACTTTGTAATTGATCATCAAAGAAACGGTATTCATAATCTTGTAGCCCCATATATTCCAATGTAGTGCTAGGGTTGTTTTTATCTAAAATCTGGAATTTTAAAGGATCTTTTACAGAATAAATTGCGCCATTAGAACCAACTGTATCTTTTACAATTTTACCAGTGACTAAATATAGTTTAGATGTATCAGTCCACGGTGTATAAAGCGCATTATTAAACTCTACTGTGGTTGAGCTTAATGTTTCAGTAAGCGAAATAGATCCTCCTTTAAATGTTACGACTTCCTTGCCGAAACTAGTAGCACAAGAATCATTACCACTTTTTAGCTTGATTATTTGAGTAGTTCCACTTTTAGTTAGCTCAGTACAAATTAAATTTCTAAAAATTGTAAATGCACTTGTTCCTTGATCTGTTAATTCAATTACTCTACCTGTACGAGTAATGGGTCCATCACCCAATGTTTCGCCAATCATGTGCCCTAATGCTTGATTAAATCGATCATCCATGACATTTAAAGATTCTGAAAAACCAAGCGTTTCTTTAAGTTTTGTTAAAAAATCTTTATCTTTAAAAGGTATAAATGTAGAGCTCACATCGCCTGGTTTAATATAATTATCATTTGGCGTGTCAAGCTTCGAGTCACTTCCACCACCACATGCACTTAGTAATGCAGCAATACTCGCAACCCCAGCCAATTTTGCTAATTTAGACATATTCTCTTCCTTTAAATATAAATCTATTCTCATTGTTTATAATGTTTGACTAATAATATGAAGTCTTTAAACAATAAGAAGACATTAAAATGAAATACTTTTTGTGTAATTTCTATTATGGGGAATAATAATTTAAATTTTAGAAAAGTTACTAGGTCATTATTAACCAAATTTACAAATAATATGTCAATTTTTTTATATTGTTAAATATATATAAAGCAATAGGTTTAAATAATTAAATAATATTGAGGATTAAATATATTTATTTTAGAAAAGTGTGTAATAATTTGTTTATGGTGATGATAATGTGATAAAAATCAAAAATTATTAATATTGATTATTAATTTGGGATAAAGCACAAGGATGTTTATTCAAAAATAAGAAAAAAGAGAAAATAAAATAATAAGAAAAAAGAGAAAATAAAATAAAGACTCCGGAGATGCCGCTGCATGTGTCGTTACCCTGAACCCGACGAGTTCAAGGTGGACGCGACGTATACTTGCTGGGTTTCCCACTCGAGGTGGGCATACGCTCTAAATATACAGAACACAATCCATAAGTTTAAGTATCGGCAGGGGAATAGACCCGCTGGCGAACATCCCAGAGTTAAATTAAGTATAACGAAATGAGTGAGATTGGCAAACCTTGGTGTACCCATTATTTGCGTGATAATTCACTCAGTAAAACTGACTGTGCAAACTTAGATCAAATTTATACAGTTTCTTCAACGTCTTCCAAGATTGTTGCAAGTAAGCGTTCACAATGAGAATATTCTTGTAAGGATTTGTTCATTGTTAAAACTTCTTGCATAAGCTCTAAAGCCACCATGATAACGAGCTTATTGTGTTCTACGTTAGGTGCTTTTCTACGAAATTCTTGAAATTTCTCATTCAGCAAATCACCAGCACGTTGTAAATCATCTTTCCGATCTTGAGTGGTTGAAAGTCTAAATGTTTGTTCAATTAGTCTTAACTCGACTGTAACGACTTCAGACATAATTATGCTTCCTCATTTTGTTCAGCCGGATTTTCTAATTGTTGGATTTCTTGGGCATGATGATCTTGATCAGTACCTAAAATGGCCAATCGTTGAATGATTTGCTCAACCTTAGTTTTAGCGAGTTCATTTTTTTTGATTAAACGTTGATTTTCAGCCTTCAATTCATCAATTTCTTTTTGAGCTTGACGTTGTTCAGCCAACATTTTTTCTTTGATGACTCTCAACTCATTCCTTTCAGCCAAGATTTCCTGAAATCTATTTTTTAAATCAGTACAACTCTTTTCTAAACGACTATAACGTTCTGCTAAAGCAGTAGCATCTTGATTTAAAGTTTTATAAATACCATCCAATTGATTGTATTTGTCATTTAGACTTTCAATCTGTTCTTGCTTTTGAGTGATGACGCTATTTTTTTGAGCAGTTTGAGTTTGATGAGTTTCCTGAAGTTCTTTCTGCTTAGCTTCAAGAGAACTATTCATTTGTTCGGTTTCGGACAAACGATGTTTAAGCGTGCCTAAATGCGTTTGTAAACGCTGTAATTGTTCTAACATAACGAGGTCGCGTAGTTTCGCAATCAAAGGTAATATATACAGAAGTATAGAGATTGGAAAAGCGAATGCAAGACGATATTTCAGGTTGGACAGATTGGAACCAACAATTCGGTTCAATTGAGGAAATTACTAGTCCTAGTGAGTTACATGGTCTACTTACAGGTATTGTTTGTGTAACTGAACCGCCATCTCATGAGGAGTGGATACAAATTTTGTCTACATTGAATGTGCCTCAATTAGAACCTACGGCGCTTAATTTACTGGCTGAGGAATCTGAAGATGTTTCGCATGCTTTATCAGAAGATGAATTAGATTATTTACCCATTTTGCCTGATGATGAACATGTATTGTCTGAGCGTGTTCAAGCTTTAGCAGATTGGTGTGCAGGAGTGGTATTGGGGTTTGGATTAGCGTCTGGGCATATTCGTGCTGATGAAGCTGAGTTGATTGAACACTTGCAAGATATTGCAGCAGTCGAGTTTGAAGATTCTGATAATGATGAAGAAGGTGAAATTAGCTATCAAGAACTTTATGAATTTGTTCGATTAATTCCAGTGAGTTTATCTGTTGGACGAACCAAGATTGCTGTTGAAGAAAGCTCATTACTGAAACATGTAAAACCAACAATTTCGAAAAAAAATGAGCAAAGTGTCGTTGAGATGTTTACACCTCATCGACCAAGTTGATTACATTCAATCAAGAGTACTACTTAACATATAAGTAGTACTGTATTTTCTTAAATTAAATAGCCTAAGCTGCAGAAAAGATATGAAACTTACTCAATCAGATTTTCAAAAACGACGTGATCAATTAGCCGCTGAAATAGGCCTAAGAAGCATTGCAATTATTGCAACACGTGAAGAAATGTTTAGAAATCGTGATGCTGATTATAAATATCGCGCTGATAGCAGCTTTTTTTATCTAACAGGATTTGCAGAGCCTGAAGCAGTTGCTGTAATTGAAACATTTGATACTGAAGAAGAAGGTTATACCTACAGTTTATTTTGTCGTGAACGCAATCGACAGATGGAAATCTGGACAGGTTACCGTGCAGGGATTGATGGTGCAGTCGATGATTATGATGCGGATGAAGCTTATGCGATTGATCTACTAGACGAAGAAATCATCGCAAAGCTTCAAGGAAAAGAAAGATTATTTTATAGAATTGGTCAACAAGCCAGTTTTGATGCAAAAATTACAAAATGGATTGCAGAAGCAAGTGGTGAAAGCCGACGTGGTACCGCTGCACCGACACAATTGATTCAGTTAGATACAATTTTAGATGAGATGCGTCTACACAAAGAGCCAAAAGAAATAGAGTTAATGCAAATCGCATCTGATATTTCTGCTCAAGCACATACGCAAGCGATGAAATCTGTACGACCAGGAATGATGGAATATGCTTTGGAAGCGGAGCTGAATTATATTTTTGGTAAAAATGGTTGTGTACCATCGTATAACAGTATTGTGGGTGGTGGTGAAAATGCTTGTATATTGCACTATGTTGAAAATAACAAACAACTTAATGACGGCGATTTAGTTTTAATAGATGCAGCTTGTGAATATGAATTTTACGCGTCAGATATCACACGGACGTTTCCAGTAAATGGTAAATTTAATCCTGAACAAAAGGCGCTCTATAATATAGTGCTCGATGCACAAATCGCTGCAATAGATGCGGTTAGAATTGGTAACTCTTATAAAGAGCCACACTACGTTGCTGTTCGTATTTTAGTGCAAGGCTTGCTTAATCTTGGAATCATGCAGGGTGATCTCGATGAAATCATTGAGACAGAAGCCTATCGTCAATTTTATATGCATGGAACTGGTCACTGGTTAGGCATGGATGTTCATGACGTAGGGGCATATAAAGTCGATGGAGAATGGCGAACATATCAAGAAGGTATGGTGGTGACCATTGAACCAGGTTTATATATTGCCCCTGATGATGAAACTGTCGATCCAAAATGGAGAGGGATTGGTATTCGCATTGAAGATGATATTGTTGTCACTCAAGATGGACCGAGAAACCTGACTGCTAAAGTAGTAAAAACCATTGAAGATATCGAAGCCTTGATGGCGAGTTAACCATTTTCACAAATCTAAAAAGTCGATGGAAACATCGGCTTTTTTTTAATGTCATATTCAATATTGAAAAATGAATTATGGCTTCATCTTCAATAACGCTAATTCATTATAAAAAGTAAAAACTTTATTGTAAGATGAATTTGATTAAGAATTTATGTGTATGCAGCTATTGCTTGCTTTTATAAGGATCAAAACATGCAACAAGAAGTCATCATTGTCGGTGGTGGAATGGTCGGATTAAGCCTTGCTCTTATGCTGGCTAAAACTAACATTGCAGTGAAATTGTTAGAGGCGATCAGCTATCCTAACTATGATGATGCTAACCTTGCACCATATCATTCAAGTTTTGATGCCCGTAATAGTGCGCTGTCACGTCGAAGCGTGCAAATTTATCAAGAATTGGAAATTTGGGATTCACTGCAACAATATGCAACGCCTATTTTAGAAGTAAATATCACAGAAGAAGGAAGCTTCGGTAAGGCACGTTTAATCGCGGCTCAAGAGAAAGTAGAGAGCTTTGGTCAAGTGATTGAGAATGCATGGCTTGGACGAGTATTGTTATCAGAGGTCAAAAAAAATCCACTCATTGAGTTAATTGATGGTGTTCAAGTGACGTCGCTTAAACAGGATGAGAATTTAGCTTATCTTGAAGCATTAAAAGCGAATGAACATTTGCAGTTTCAATCCAAATTAGTCATAGCAGCAGATGGACGTGATTCTTTCTGTCGAAAAGCACTCGGTGTTGGTGCATCAGTGTGTGATTATGATCAAGTGGCGATTGTCACTACAGTGCAGACATCCAAACCTCACTCCCATGTCGGTTTTGAACGTTTCAGCCCACTTGGTCCTTTAGCATTGTTGCCTTTACCTGGTGAATACCGTCGCTCTGTTGTTTGGCCAGTGCCTAAAGGTACTGAGGGAGAGTGGCTAGGTGATGGAAATGATCAGCATTTTTTAGATGCTCTTCAAAAAACGTATGGCGATCGAGCTGGAAAATTTGAGAAAACTGGACGTAGATTTAGTTTTCCTTTGTCTCAGGTTTTGGCTGAAAAACAAGCAGTAGGACGAGTTGTACTTATGGGTAATGCTGCTCATACGATTCATCCAGTCGCAGGTCAGGGTTTTAATTTGTGTATGCGTGATGCATATGTATTGACCCGATATTTAAAACAACAAGTCATCAAAAATGCCGATTTAGGTGAAGCTGCTGTACTGAAAGAGTATGAAAAATCTCGACTCAAAGATCAGCAACGTGTGATCAAGTTTTGTGATTCTGTGGTGCGAGGCTTTAGTAATCAAAATCCAATCCTAAAATTTGTGCGAAATACAGGTCTAATGTGCTTTGAAAATATTCCAGGTATTAAGCCACTCGTTGCCAATTATGCAATGGGGTTAAAAGCATGAATGATGCTATTTTAGATGTCGTGATTGTGGGCGGTGGTTTAGTCGGAGGATTAGCTGCTTTATTGCTGGCTAAAGGTGGAGTTCAAGCGACTGTACTTGATGCAGCACCGATATTGGATCACGAGAAGACCTTAAAATCATTGAATCCTCGTGTACTTGCATTGAGTCAAGCCACTATTCATTTGCTTAAGCATGTTGATGTATGGGATAAGTTGGCTCGTCAACAACCCTACACGGGAATGCAGGTGTGGAACAAAAATGGCTTTGGTGAAATCAATTTTGGAACATCAGCGCATTCTAAACCTGATCAAGCACAAATATTAGGTTCAATGGTCGAACCAAGTATCTTGAACCTTGCGATTCAGAGCATGATGATCGACCAGATTGATGATTACCGTACTCAGATTCAAGTGAAACGTATTGAGCAAGGAAATGGTTGTTGGATTCTTCATCTCGCTGATCAAACTCAATTGAAAACGAAACTTTTAATTGGTGCGGATGGTGCAAACTCATTCGTACGTGAACAAGCCATGATTGATTTGGATGTTTTGGATTATCATCAGGCTGGTATTAGCTGTGCGATCAAGACGGAACAAGCTCATCAACATGTTGCGAGACAAATCTTCTTAGAAACAGGGCCACTGGCTTTTCTCCCAATGGCAAGTTTAGAAGATCAAGAATATGGTCATTGGCAATCCATTGTATGGACTTTACCAGATGATTATGCAGACGAATTTGCGTCACTCTCAGATGAAGATTTTGTACAATTACTGACAAGAGAGAGTCATCATATGTTGGGCAAAGTATTAGCCGCAACGCCTCGAGCAAAATTCCCACTGAAAGCACGAGCTGCTCAACGATATATTAAAAATGGCTTAGCGCTAATTGGTGATGCAGCCCATGTTATTCATCCACTTGCAGGTCAGGGGGTGAATATTGGTTGCCTTGATGCAGCAATTCTATGCGATGCGCTACTTTCGGACTACGCACGTGGCGTTTGGGCTCATGAGCAAACTTTATTGAAATATGAGCATCGCCGTAAATTTCAAAACGATGCCATGATGCATAGTATGTCTATGATTGGGTGGATGGAATCTGCTCCTGTTTTTCCTATTGTTTGGGCGAGAAACTTTGGTTTGAAACAAGTTGAAAATATCAGTGCGTTAAAATCGGCGTTTATGTCGCAAGCGAATGGTTTGAGTCAGCTCAGTAATACAAGATATCAAGTGAATTGAAATCTGATCTAAAAAGAATCATCAGTATATATTTTTTTACCAATATGATTAAAAAATATACAAATGAGGTGCTTTAGATACTATGCGAACGATAAAGAGCTTGATACATTTCTCTAAAAATCAAAGCACGTTCCAATCAGGTGCGTGAAAACATTGATGGGGAGTTTGAAATGACAGACGCAAATGATTTTGATGACAACGAAGACAGTGTTGTAGACGAAAATGAATCACAAGCAGCAGAAAAAGGTGCGGCCGTAAGTGACGTTACTGTATCTGATGCCGATGTCGCGGAAGCTGAAACATTAACAGTGACAGCTAAACTCAAACAACGTCAGGCACTGGAAGATGAAGTTGCTGCTTTTCTAGCACGTGGTGGTCGTATTACTGAAGTTCCACCTGATGAATCAATAAAAGATTAATAAAAAAGCACCATCAATATGGTGCTTTTTTTATTTTGCTTAATCATTCGCACCACTGAGCTCTAGCGCGCGTTGATATGCGACTTTCTTTTTGATTCCGGTGAGATCAGCTGCAAGTTGAGATGCTGCTTTTACAGATAAATCTTGCAATAAGCGATTGAGTAATTTATCTAATTCTTCTTGATGCATGTCTTTTTCAGTGGCTGCTCCAGCAATGACCAGTACAATTTCACCTTTTTGCTGGTGATGATCATTTGCAATAAATGATTGTAAATCTCCAAGGGTCATTTTTTTGATTGTTTCGAAGGTTTTGGTAATTTCACGTGCAAACCCGACTTCACGGTCAGCCCCGAACACAGAGACCATATCCGTTACAGAGTCTAGGATTCGATGTGGTGCCTCATAGATGATCATGGTATGCGTGTTGTCTTTCAGTTTATTTAATTGAATAAGACGTTGTGATTGTTTCGAAGATAGAAATCCTTCAAAACTAAAGTGATCACTGGGTAGACCTACAGCGCTTAATGCTGCAATAGCTGCACATGCACCTGGAACAGGAACGACACGAATACCATGCTCCTGAGCTGCACGAACCAATTTAAAACCAGGATCACTAATCAATGGTGTACCTGCATCACTGACGAGTGCAACATTTTCACCATTTTTTAACTTATCGATAATTATATCAATTTTGTTACTTTCATTGTGATCATGGCACGCTGTAAGCGGAGTTGAGATATTATAGTGTTTCATTAAAAGAGCGGACTGACGTGTGTCTTCTGCCGCGATAAGAGAGACAGACTTTAAAACATCAATTGCTCTATAAGTCATGTCATCTAAGTGCCCAATTGGCGTCGCTACAACAAATAACTGAGCACTCATAAGGTTTCTCCATGTTGGATCTATTAAGAATAAAAAAAGAATTCATTGGTATTGGCTTATGTGGAATGATTTTCCAAGCCCAAGCGGAAGTATTGGTTATTTTACCTGATTCAGGCCCTATGGCGCGAGCAAGTAATAGTATTAAAAATGGTATTGATGAGGCTTATCAAAAGTCTAAAAGTGAAATGCCAATAAGATATGTCAATTCGGATCAAAAACGATTAAAAGAGATCCTAAAGATGCAAGTCAGTCAAAACACCAAACTTATTATTGGTCCATTAGCCAGACAGGATGTCGAAGCAATAATGAAAGAACCGCTTAAAATTCCTGTTTTAGCACTTAATGAAGTTCCTTCTAAGCATGCAAAAGTGTGGCAGTTTAGTTTATCGAAAACTGATGATGCTCAAGTTTTAATTAAACAGATTGAAAGTGATCGAGTTCAGCATCTCTATATCTTGCGTGAGTCTGGTACTGAGTCTGAGAGCTTAAGCTTTGTAAATGCCGTGTTTAAAAATTTTCATGGTAAATTTTCTCTAGTCCAACAATTGCCTGATATAAAGTCAAATGAAGGTGTGTTGCTTTTAGGCAGTATGGCGTGGATCAACTCATTGAAGAATAAGCCTTCAAAACGTTTGTATGTTCAGGCTTTTGCTATTGATCATAATATGGATATTCCGAAGGGAACTAAATTCTGTGATGTTCCAGTCATGGTTCAATTTTTAAAAAAACCTAATCAAACAACAGAAAATACTGCTGCATTCCAACGTCTCAATGCCTTCGGTCAAGATGTTTGGCGTTTGGCGGATTTGATGTTGAAAACGAAGAATCCTGATCAGATATCAATTCAAGGTCAGACTGGGCATTTGAGTTTTAAAGAGCATCGGATCGAAAGAAAACCTGCGTGTTTCGAGAAAACATGGTTTAGATTAAAAAATATTTAAGAGGACTTAAATGGATGAGTTCTCAACAATTAGGTATATGGGCTGAAGACCAAACTGAAAAAATCTTGATCTCACAGGGTTATATTGTGCTGGCTCGAAATTTTCATTCTCTTTATGGTGAGATAGATCTGATTGCTCAACGTGATCTTGAGCTTATATTTGTTGAGGTCAAAGCCAGATCAAAAACAACCTATGCTTCAGCCCTAGAATCAATATCATCGAGCAAGCAAATTAAAATTGCGAAAACAGCAATGTCATTTCTTCAAAAATTTCCAAGCTATACAGAGTTTTATTATCGTTTTGATGTGTTTTGTTTTGATTTTCATAAAAAAATTGCAAAACCGTTACAGCATGAAATTTCTGATATGGATTATGATCTTGAGTGGATTGAAAATGCATTTACAATAAATGCAGACTTGATTAATCTATGAACCGAATGAGCTAAGCCATTTCCAACAATAGAAAAAATTCAAGTTTCACGAGGAGACGGATTGAGTGTTGAAGCGTATTGTAATTTCGATGGCGTGTGTTGCTAGTCTTTCAGGCTGTGCAAGTTTTATTTCAGGTGGAACTGGCGCAGAACCAGTTGGGGTGGTGAGTGGAGCTCGTTCTTTAGGTCAGGTATTTATTGACTCTTCAATTGAACGTACAGCAAAGATCAATTTATACAAATTGGATGCTCGTTTTAAACAATCTCGAGTCAATGTGAATAGCTTTCACAGTAATGTCTTGTTAACAGGTCAAGTGCCTGATGCGCATTTGAAACAGTTAGCAGAAGATAACGTTCGAGCGATGAGTGATGTGAAATCTATTCATAATTACATCACAGTTGGTCCTCAAATTGGTTACTCTACCATCATGCAAGATGCGACTGCGACAGCGAATACACGTGGCTTAATTATGCGTGCGCCAGTTGTTTCAGACAGTAAAGTCTTGGTTCATACTGAAGATGGCGTGTTATATGTGATGGGACGCTTAAATACAGCTGAAGAGCAAGATCTCATTGAAGTTTTACAACGAGTAGGGAATGTCACGAAAATTGTTACTTTGATTGATAACGTGGAATCTGCTCAAGTAGGCGCAGGTGTTCAATCATCATCACTTATGAACCCTTCAGCGGTGAGTACTCAACCTTATGTTGAAACACCCGTCGCAATTGATCCTGATGCTGGTGTTAGTTACCAATAATGTCGAATAAGATTGCGCAATTTTTTCCGAAATCAGTTCAGTTAAAACTTACCCAGTTGAATCAAAAACTGAATGCTTTTCGCCCATATAATTTGGGTGGTTTGGCATTAAATCAATTGACCTCAAATAAAGGCTATTCTGTAAAAAGAAATATTGCTTATGGTCTTAAAGCTCGGCAACGACTGGATCTTTATGTTTGCCAAGCGCCAGCGAATAAACCTTTAGTTATATTCGTGCATGGTGGTGCATGGAGTAGAGGAAGTAAGGACGATTACAAGTTTCTTGGAGAAAGTTTGACACGTGCTGGATATAACCTCGCCGTAATAAACTATCATCTGGCGCCAGAACATATTTTTCCTCGTTACGTAACTGACCTTGCAGATTCAATTCAATATTTAATCAAAAGTGCTGATAAATATGGTATTTGTGCAGATCAAATAGCGCTTATCGGACATTCTGCTGGTGCTTTTAATGTGATGTCACTGATTTACCATCCTTCATTCATTGACTTTGAAGGACGAGATCGAATTAAAGCGTTGATTGGTTTGGCTGGACCCTATCACTTTAACTATCTAGGTGATCATTTATCTGAACATGCATTCGATAAAGCAGTAAATTTCAAAGCGGTGATGCCATACTATTTTGTAGAGAAAAATAATATTCAGCACTATATTTTTCTAGCAGATCAAGATACGTTGGTAAAAGATCATAATTCTGAAGAGATGCATCAAGCACTGTTAGCTGTAGAGAATCATAGCCAGCTCATTCGGGTGCCTCGTACTGGACATGTATCAATCATGGCAACAACTGCCACATTATTTGATCGACTCTTCAAAACTCGATCTCTCATCCTGAAAGTTTTAGAAGAGTCCTTCAAATAAATCTATAACGATTCGGATTTGAGTTATTCAGATTTGAAAGGAGTATTGTGAATGACATGTTGAATCATGGCATGCGCAATACTTCCTGCAAATGGAATTTCTGGTAAGTCATCAAATTTAAAGAATTGGGCATCACTAATTTCATCTTCTTGAAGCACAATTTCACCTGAATCATACTCGGCTCGAAAAGCAATCATTAAATTACTTGGGAATGGCCAAGGTTGGCTGGCAAGATATTGAATATTTTTAACGTTTAGACCAATTTCTTCCATGGTTTCGCGTTGCACAGCCTCTTCTAAAGTTTCACCAACTTCGACAAAACCTGCAATCAAACCATACATATTGGATTTATTTTTTGCATTTTTCGCGAGCAAAATTTCATTGTCACCTCGTGTAATTACCGTAATGACACAAGGTTGAACACGAGGGTATTGGTGATAATTACATGCTGGGCAGATCATGGCATATTCTGAACGGTGCACATCTGTTACTGTACCGCAATGACTGCAAAATTTATGATTACGACGCCATTCTAATAATTGAACTGCTCGACTCGCTTGTTCAAATTGTTGCTTAGACCATTGAGTGATCAACTGTCGGATTGGCACAAGTTGATAACCTTTAGGAATTGCTTCTTCAATATGTAGATCTCGTGCAATTACTTGATCACCAGATTGGAAAATCAGATCACTCTCTAAACGTTCAACACGTGGTAATTGGAAGTTTTCATCGACGAGAAGTTGATGTTGTTTAAAAATATAAGCAACAGAGAGTTCAGACATTAGGCAACCGCTTTAATTTTTTGACTGCTGATGAGTGCAGTCTCAGATACTGATTTATGAATAGGATAATCATACTTCAAGCCATCAAGATGAAGTTCTAGACTGGCAAGCACATCTAGAATGTGCTGAAGTTGTTGGTGGGTGAGTGATTTCTGAATATCGTAATAGTGTTCAACCGCCTCAGCACTATTTTTTAGCGCATTACTTAATATTTGAGCATCAAGAAATAGAGCAGCACCGCTTAATTGTCTTAAATTGGTTGTGATGTTTAATAAATCATTTGTGTCTTGAGCATCATTGTTTTGAAAAAGTTTATCGCCTAGTTCTTGCAAGAGAATTCGAGCTTCTTTTTGCAGCGTTTCATGCGCATCATCTAACCGATCCAGTGATATATTCATATTATTCACATCAAGTTGAATGCGAGTTGGTGCAAAATTTCGCTTCAAAATCCCGATAGAGTTCATAGCCGACAGCATGCTGTTCATTAATCGTTGAGCAAAATCGGCATTTTGTTGAATATAGGTTCGATGAAAATGCTCTGCTTGCAGTTTCATTTCTGCATAAGCTTCATTAAGATTCATCACTAAAAAGATATTTGCCATACGATAGAGCTTTAAGCGAATATCTAAAATTTGATCGTCAGTAAAACTTTGATAGTGACTTTCAATATCTAACCTTAATTGATTCAATTCTTCTGTAATCAAGTGAGCAACGGTATCGATTGTTCTTTGATCAGGTCCAAACAGATGGCGACTAAAAATTTGTAGTTGAACATCAGTCAAAATGTTGTCCGAGATTTGAAAATACTCACGAAGCATTTGTGAATCGTAGTTTTCTTGGCTAATACAAATCGCTAAAGCATTAGCAAAGTCAGTTTCATCGACCTGAAAATGCTGGGGTGCATTTAAAAACTCTCGGATCTGACTGCCAACTTTAGCCAACCATTTTAGGCGTGCATCACTGAGAATGAGTTGGTCAAGTTGATTAAATGCGATTTGCATCAGAAGCCAATATTGTTGACTCGGTGTTTCAAGAGAGAGCAGTGCTATATGATCTACAATGAGTTTAAAACGATCAAAATAGTCTTCAGTTTCATTTTGCGTCACTAATTTTATTAAACAATCTTTATATAGTGTATTCCAATAATCAGATGAATTAATCTGATTCGATGAAGCTTGCGGTGTTAAAGTTAATTGTTTCTGAGTGGTCTGAATTCCATTACCCAAAGCTGTGCAAGGGATGTTCAATACTCGCTCAAGATGGTTAAGTGTATCTAAGAGAAATTGGGGGACATCGACTTCACGTAAGCAAATAAATTCGATATATCGCTTTAGCATCGTTGTACCATCACTTAATGCAGCAGCGTATTTCAGGTTTTTTGCAGTTGGATTTTGCATCATCTTTGACATGACTTGCGCGCAGTAGTGTGCAAGTTGTGCGAGATGAGGAAGCTGGATCATGGCAAAAACTTGATTGGATTGTTCAAGTCGAATGAATGAGTCATCTATCCCAAAAGGAAGTGTTTGATCCTCAATAAGCTCTGATACTGTATTTTCGACCTGATCGATGATTTGATCAATTTCTTTTTTAACAATAAGTAATGCTGTAGGGTCAAAATAAATTGAACTTTGATAAGACATCGATCGAAACCTATGTTGGCCGTTAATTTTGCTCAGACCCAGATAAGGGGAATTTTTGCTCTAAATGAATATAGCCGAACTGATCGTACTTTACAAAATGAATCAAGCAGATGGAAGATTATTTAGCAAATAAGCACGGCTCGCCATTTTTTTCTTGGTAATCTTCGATCCATTTTTGGTGTGCTGCTAATTCCTCATCAGAAGCATAAATGATTGGTAAATCTACCTCAATTTTTTGGTACTGATTTTGTCCAGTTTCAGAATGATGATCATGCGCTGAGAGTGCATCGATATCAAATGAAACTTGACCACCTGTCATGGCTAAATAAACATCTGACAGAATTTCTGCATCCAGTAAAGCACCGTGGAAGGTACGATCACGCTGTGGAACTTCGTAGCGCTTCACTAATGCATCCAATGAGTTCTTTTGACCTGGATGTTTCGCTTTTGCCATTGCAAGTGTATCAGTCACTGTGCAGACTTCTGAAAGCGTACCAAAGCCAGCACGTTTGAACTCCATATCTAAGAAGTTCATATCGAAAGTTGCGTTGTGTGCGATAATTTCTGCACCTTTTAAGTACTTGTACAGTTCAGCAGCGATTTCTTCAAATATAGGTTTATCTTTCAAAAAATCATCAGAAATACCGTGAATTGCTTCAGATTCACCGACTGGTTTTTTGGGATTGATATAAATGTGAATTGAACTTCCTGTCAGTTTACGATTGATCATTTCAATCGCACCCACCTCGATAATACGGTCTGTATCTTGATAATAAAAACCTGTAGTTTCCGTATCTAAAATCAGTTGGCGTGGTCCTTGTAAATTTAAACGAGCAGGCGTGACCACAATATGTGGATGCGATTTTTCAGCTAACTGAGGAACGCTTTGATCTACAGATTCAGAACCTAAGTCCTGTGCATCAACTGTCTTAATAATATCCTTAATAATATCTGAGGAGTTTGAGGTGACTTCGTCCGTGCGGTATTTAGCTTGATCATCATTTTGTGCTAAATCAATTTCCACTTCTTCTTCGACTTCTTCATCTTGATCATTGAGATCTAAACCAAACGGATCATTGAGCAACCAATCTTCAGACTGTTTTTTTTTATCATTCGCTTGCAGGGAATTTTTTAATTGTTCAGCCGTTTGGTCAGCGCCTTGATTAGCTAACTGATCTGCCATTTCATTGCCTGGATGTCCTGCATGACCTTTAATCCAGTTCCATTCAATGTCTCGACCTTGACAAACTTGATCCAAAGTTTGCCATAAATCAGGATTTTTTACGTCTTTCCAATTTTTCTTTTTCCAACCACTGATCCATTCAGTAATACCGCGTTTTACATAGTTTGAGTCTGTCCAAATGATAAGCTTTGTATCAACAGGACAAAATTTGATTCCTTCGATTGCAGCGGTTAACTCCATACGATTATTGGTCGTGTCTGGTTCACCACCACATATTTTATGTTCTGTATCCTTAGTGATGATGTAAGCACCCCAGCCACCTAGCCCAGGATTACCACGACATGCGCCATCAACATAAAGTGTTATTTCAGACATAGTTTGAACCAATCAATCGAATAAAGTGTTGAACATCAAGTTCGGAAATTTTATTGTATACGTAAATGCGAAACATCAGTGCGATAACTGGATATTTTTTAATGTCTTGTAACATTTATAAGCAATTACTCATCAAGAAGAGACTTGCCTGAACAACGAGCTCCTCTAAAATGGCTTATATACAATAAATTTACTATGCGTCTTTCGGAATTTGTATGTCTAAAACAACCACCGCAGTGTGGCAGCCATCTGCAACTTTTTTATTTAAAATTTCAGTAATTACTTCCGCAGTAACCGGATTAGGCGTAATGACTGGCTGTACAGCGAGTCCCACTTCTGCAAAGACGCAAAAGTCGAATCAACTCGGCATGTTAGATGCCAGTAGCTTAGATTCACTTGAAGATCTTTTATCTGCAACTGATATGCGTGCAGTTGAAGGTGATCGTTTACTTATTTTAAAACACGGCGATGTTTGGAAACGTATGACCGTTGGTTTTAAAATGGATGAAACAAAGTGGGATCCACGGATTGATGCTCAAAGAAGTTGGTTTATTACGCGTCAGCCTTATCTGGATCGTTTATCCGCTCGAGCTTCTCGTTATCTTTATCATACTGTAAAGGAAGCAGAGCGCCGTGGATTACCCACTGAACTTGCTTTACTTCCCGTCATTGAGAGTTCCTATGATCCAGCTGCAACGAGTTCAGCGGCAGCTGCAGGGATGTGGCAATTCATCCCAAGTACAGGTCGTATTTATGGATTAAGACAGACCAATTTGTATGATGGACGTCGTGATGTAGTTGAGTCTACACGTGCAGCCTACGAGTTTTTAGGAAGTTTATATAACCAATTCGGTTCATGGGAATTAGCTTTAGCGGCTTATAACGCTGGTCCTGGACGTATTCAACAAGCGATTAACCGTAATAAGGCTGCTGGCTTGCCTACAGATTATTGGTCATTACGTTTGCCTCAAGAGACAATGAACTATGTTCCACGTTTCCTTGCGGTTGCACAGATTATCAAATCCCCTGAAAAGTATGGCGTCAGATTACCACCAATTGCGAATCGTCCTCACTTTAGAGAAGTTCCAGTTCCAGCAGGTGCGAGTTTAAACGAAATTGCTTCTCTGACAGGCTTAAGTCGTGCAGAACTTTATCAACTGAATCCAGGGCATCGTGGTGATATCATTGATCCTCAAAGTCCACAGCGAATTTTAATTCCAGCAGATTTAAATCCAAATATTGATCGTAAACTGAAAGCACTCAAACCAAGCAGTACAGGTCTATGGACGAGCGCTTCAAGCCCTGTTTCTACATCTACGCCAGCAACCACAATTACAACGACAGTAAATACACCAAAAGCTTCAAATGCTTCCGTATTGGCAACTCAAACAGTGAAGCCAGTTAATAATACTCAAACAGCTTCAGTTTCTACAACAATTTCAACTTCGAAGGGTAGGACTCCTTCTGGTTCTGATGCATTGGCAGCTTTTGCTGCTTCGGCAGTGGTGCCAAGCGCACCTCGTATACCTGTTGCTGTTACACCGGCGCAAAATGTTAAACCTGTACGTGTCGAACCCGAAATCACTGCTGAAGAAAAAGCCAAAATCTTAGCTTCAATTGCACCTGAAAAAACTACAACAACTACGAGTTCTGATCAAATTATTGCCTCGGTCATTGAACCACAGGCCACTGAAGCAGAAAAAGCGGAAGTCGTTAGAGAGATTAGCGCCATTGCACCTCAAGGTACTGAGATTGTCGATCCGTTGGATGGCAAGATTAAATTAACTGCGATTCAAACAAGTCAATCTGTGGCAGCAGGACAAGGTTCAGAAGTTAAAGTTGGCTTTGCTTATCCTAAATCTGTGGCAGAAAGTACATTGCCTACTTCTGAGGAAGCCCAGCTTAATCAAGGTAAGGCATTTAAGAAAACTGAAAGTGAAGTGGTTGTAGAACCACCTAAGGGTAAGCGTAGTACGTATACGGTACTCCCTGGTGACACGCTAGCAATTATTGCAATGAAAAACGGCGTAAGTTGGAGAGATATTGCAAAATGGAACCAAGTAGATCCAAATGCAACCTTATATGTAGGTGCGACTCTATATCTCTACGATGCTAAACCAGTAGCATCTGCTCAGAAAACGGATATAAAGCCAGCAAGTTATATTGTAAAAGCAAATGATAGTCTGACTAGTGTTGCAAACCAGTTTGATTTGAGTGTCCAACAATTGGCTGAATTGAATGGTCTAACTATCAATAGTAATTTACTGGTTGGGCAGAAGTTAAATCTAATCCAGTCTCAAGCATCTAAATCAAGCAAAACAGAACAAGCGGTAACAAAGGTTCAAACGAAATCTTATACGGTTAAACGTGGCGAATACTTAAAGTTAATCGCTGATCGATACGGACTTTCGACTCAAGAGTTAGCGTCATTAAGCTCAGGACTGAAAGCTGATAGTAGCCTGTACGCGGGTCAAAAAATTAATGTTCCTTTAGAAGAAGTGCAATCTGCTACAGCTTCATCAACAACTCGCGCGAGTAATGCTAAAACTGTACCTGAAATTCAGACTGAAACTTACCGCGTACAACGAGGAGATACGTTGTACAACATTGCAAATGCGAATAAGTTAACCGTTGTTGAGTTGGCGACACTGAATAATTTGGATATTGAAAAAGGATTGATGGTTGGTCAAACCATTAAAGTACCAGTGGGATCTAAAGTACCAGAGCAATATGTTGTTCAATCAGGTGATAGCCTGAATGCCATTGCGAGCAAATATAATCTTTCTGTCGCACAGTTAGCAGAAATGAATGGCTTGCGAACGAATGCAGGATTGCAAGTTGGGCAAAAGCTGAATTTGAAAGAAGATGAAAATAAAGCTTCAACTAAGCAGAGTTCGACACGAAATAATTCGGCTGCTGAGAAAGTAGAGTCTCACACTGTGAAGAGTGGAGAGACCTTAGCAAGTATTGCGCGACAATATGATATGCCGCTTCAATCATTACTTACGCTGAATGATCTAAATGCGAGATCAGTCCTTCAAATTGGTCAAAAATTAAAAGTAAGTCGCGATGTTGAAAAGGCGGCTACGAGTACTGAAAAAACACCAGTCCGTCAATCAAAATCGCGTGATACAGAGGATTATGCTGTCAAATCAGGTGAGTCTCTCCATGTTATTGCTACACGATTTGATATGACTGCAAAAGAACTTGCAGATCTAAATAAGTTGAACCTACGTGCTGGATTGCAAAGAGGTCAAATTATTCAAGTTCCTAAAGTGGTCACAGATTATAAAGTCCGTAGTGGTGATTCCCTGTACAGAATTGCGAATCGATTTGGTATAGACATTGATCAGCTTGCAGAAATGAATGGTTTGAAACCAAACACACCTTTACAGATTGGTGCTACGATTAAAGTTCCACATTCTTAAGTCTGCTTAAGCAATCAGGAATTTCATATCGAGATGTGCATTTCATCAACTTTGTCAAAAGCAAAGTTTATTTTCCTCTTCTTGCCCATTCATATCAGTGCATGGGCAAATCTTCAAACGACGCCTTATATTGCTTTACAGTCAAAACCGAAATATCTGAATTTAGATGCGATGCCATATGCCAACCCAGACGCACCAAAGGGTGGAAAGTTGGTGAAAGCGGCTGATGGGACATTTGATAATCTAAACGGTATGAATGGGCAAGGAAGTTGGGTTGAAGGTACAAATTACTTGTTCGATACGCTATTTTCCAAGTCATTAGATGAACCAAATGTGTTTTATCCACTTTTGGCTGAGAAAATTCAGTTTGATCCAAGCCGAACAAAATTTGTGATTTTTCATTTAAATCCACGTGCTCGATTTAGTGATGGATCTCCTGTACTTGCTGAGGATGTCAAATTCACGTTTGAAATGTATTTAACAAAAACCAATCCCGGTTTACAGATGTATTTGTCTGATTTAGATAAAATTCAGGTTCTGTCTAAACATGCCGTAAAAATGGTATTTAAATCAGAAAGTAATACTGAAATGCCAGCAATACTTTCACAGATGCCCATTTTTTCTAAAAAGGATTGGCAATCTAAAGATTTTAGTCGAGCAACACTCAAACCCATTTTAGGATCAGGGCCATATACAATTAAAAATCTTGATGCTGGTCGTAGTATTACCTATCAGCGTAATCCCCATTATTGGGCTAAGGATTTGCTTGTAAATCGTGGTCGTTATAATTTTGATCAAATTAAATATGTTTATTACCGTAGTTCGGACATTGCATTTGAAGGATTTAAAGCTGGACAATATACATTTCACCAAGAGAAATTTGCTCGTAAATGGAAGACGGAATACAACTTTCCAGCATTTAACTCAGGGTTGGTTAAAAAATATAGTGTAGCTTTAAAAAATCCTGCTCCGACACAAAGTATCGTTTTTAACACACGAAAAAAACCGCTAAACGATATCTATTTTAGACAAGCAATGACCTATGCTTATGACTTTGAATGGCAAAATAAAGCATTGTTTTATCAACAATATCAACGTTTACAAAGTCATTTTCAGTTTAGTGAGCTCGAAGCAAAGTCAGTCCCAAGTCCAAAAGAGTTAACAATATTAAAACCTTATTTATCTCGGTTGCATCCTTTACAACGAGAAGGGGTATTAAAAGCGTGGAAATATCCCATCACTGATGGTACAGGCTACAATCGTAAAGGCTTACTCACTGCTCGGAAAATTTTAATTGAGCAGGGGTATTCATTTAAAAATGGTAGTTTGCATGCGCGTGATGGAAAACCAATTCAATTAGAATTGCTTCTTCATCAAGAAGGCTTACAACGGACGCTCATGCCTTATATTCGAAATTTAAAAAAATTGGGTATTCAGGTTTCGATTCGGCAAGTCGATATGCCTCAATATTTACAGCGGATGCGTCAATATGATTTTGATTTAACCACGATGGTGATGCCGCAATCGCTTAATCCTGGGAATGAGCAAGCGCAATTTTGGAGCAGTCATGCTGCAAATGAAGAGGGAAATTATAATTTTTCTGGTGTAAAAAATAGCGTTATAGATGGAATTATACAACGTATTATCCATGCGCCTAATCGTGAAAAATTAATATTAAATACACGTATCTTGGATCGTTTATTACGTGCAGGATATTATCAGATACTTACTTATGGAAATGATCGTGAATGGTATGCGTATTGGAATATGTATAAACAACCACAGATTAAACCCAAACTCGCTGTTGGTGAAGATTATTGGTGGGTAGATCAACAGCAAGCTCGCAAAGTGTCTGCTTATCTTGGTCGAAGTAAAGGCTCACGTTAAAGGTTAAATTTATGGGTCTTTATATACTTAAACGACTTTTGCTGATCATTCCCACTTTATTTTTGATAATGCTGATCAATTTCGCCGTCGTTCAAATTGCTCCTGGTGGACCTGTAGAACAGGCAATACAGAGAGCTGAACAGTTTCAAGGCATTGGTGTTGTGTCTGGTTCGACATCTCATATCAATGAAGTCCAGAGTCATTATCAGGGTACACGAGGACTCAGTCCTGAAATGGTCGAGCAGATCAAAGCGCAATATGGATTTGACCGCCCTGTGCATGAGCGCTTTTTTCTAATGCTAAAAGGATATTTTCAACTCGATTTTGGAACGAGCTTTTTTAAAAATAAATCAGTAACAACATTAATTTTGGAAAAAATGCCAGTCACGATCTCCCTTGGCTTATGGAGTACCTTACTGATCTACAGTATCGCCATTCCTCTAGGGATTAGAAAAGCGAATAAACATGGCGGTCTGTTTGATCAAACGACCTCCCTAGTATTGGCCGTAGGTTATGCAGTGCCAATTTTTGTATTTGCTATTCTGCTTATTATGATTTTTTCGGGGGGATCGTATTTGCAATGGTTTCCATTACAAGGATTGGTCTCTGAGAATTTCGCTGAACTCAGCTTCATTGATAAAGTAAAAGATTATTTTTGGCATCTTACATTGCCTGTCCTTACTATTATATTAGGTGGATTTGCGACCCTCACATATCTAACAAAATACTCTTTTATGGAAGAATTAAATAAACAATATGTGACGGCAGCTCGTGCTAAAGGTCTGACCGAGCCACGCGTTTTATACAATCATGTTTTCCGTAACGCCATGTTGATCGTTATAGCAGGATTACCTGAAGCACTGATCGGAATTTTTTTTGTTGGCAATCTATTTGTAGAAATTATATTTAATCTTGATGGTTTGGGATTGCTCGGATTTGAGGCAATTCAGCAGCGTGATTATCCTGTAATTTTTGGAACATTGTTTATCTTTACGTTGGTCGGTCTAATTTTGAGATTACTCAGTGATGTTCTATATCAATTGATTGATCCAAGAATCAATTTTGATCGTCAAGGAGCATAAAAAATGTCTCCACTTTTCGATCAACGAATTTCAAAATTTAAGTCACATCGACTCGGATACTTCAGCTTCATTTTATTTATCGCGATCTTTATTTTATCCTTGGGGGCAGAGTTTATTGCCAACGAAAAACCAATACTTATTTATTATAAAGAAGAAATTTATTTCCCAATTTTTAAGCCTTATCCTGAAACAACATTCGGTGGTGTCTTTGAGACTGAGTCTGATTATAAAGATCCAGCTGTTCAAGAATTGATTAATGAGCATGGATGGCAGATTTGGCCTATCATCCCATTTTCATATCAAACACCTAATTATGAATTGGCAGAAGCTGTACCATCTCCACCGACCTCCGTGAATTGGTTAGGCACAGATGATCAAGGTCGTGATGTCTTGGCGAGATTAATATATGGTATTCGTATCTCTTTGCTGTTCGGCATTGCACTTACTATTGGATCTGCATTCATAGGAATTACCATTGGTGCTGTCCAAGGCTACTTTGGCGGTTGGTTGGATCTGATCGGTCAAAGGCTGTTAGAGGTGTGGGGTGGTCTACCAATGTTATTTATTGTGATGATCTTAGTGAGCATGTTTACACCAAGCGTATATTGGCTGTTTTTAATTATGCTGATGTTTGGTTGGACTGCGTTAGTTGGTCTTGTTCGTGCAGAGTTTCTGAAAGCCAGAAATTTGGACTATGTGCGAGCTGCGAGATCACTCGGTGCTACAGATAGTCAAATTATTATCAAACATATTTTACCCAATGCTATAAGTTCGTCACTCTCACAGCTTCCTTTCATTCTTACCGCTAATATTACCGCACTTACAGCATTAGATTTTCTGGGCTATGGTTTGCCACCTGATACAGCTTCAATTGGTGAAATTTTATTGCAGGGTAAGAATAATCTATCAGCACCGTGGTTGGTTTTATCTGGATTTTTTAGTCTAGCAGTTGTGTTATCTATTCTTATTTATATTGGAGAGGCTGCTCGAGATGCATTTGATCCAAGAGGCTAAACCAATACTTGAAGTCAACAAGCTCAATATACAGTTGAATGAACAAAAAATCTTAACTGATTTGTCTTTTAAGCTAAAGGCGGGTGAGACAGTAGCCATTGTTGGTGAAAGTGGTTCAGGAAAATCTTTAGCTTGTCTAAGTCTTCTAGGTCTTCAAGATCGCGCTCTAGACTTAAGTGGTGAAATCATATTTCAAAATGAAGATCTGCGTCTAAAACACGAAGATCAGTTGCGCTTAATACGTGGCAATAAGATCGCGATGATATTTCAAGAGCCAATGACAGCGCTTAATCCATTACATACCGTTGAAAAAATTATTTCAGAACCATTATGGTCGAAGGGGTTTAAGAAGAAAGACATTCGAAAAAAAATAGAAGAAGTGCTTTGTGATGTAGGGTTGGGGAACTCATCAGACATCCTCAAGCGATATCCACATCAGTTGTCTGGTGGGCAGCGTCAAAGGGTGATGATCGCAACAGCTCTGATTTCAGAACCTGAAATTTTAATTGCAGATGAACCAACAACAGCCCTTGATGTATCACTACAGAAACAAATTTTAAATTTAATTAAAGACCAAGCACATCAAAAAAATATGGCCTTAGTTTTGGTTAGTCATGATTTAAGGTTGGTGCAACAATATGCTGATCAGGTATTGGTTTTGTCTAAAGGTGTCACAGTTGAACAGGGTGATGTCTCTCAAATATTCCTGCAGCCTCGCCATGAATATACTCGACTGCTCCTTAATCAGCAGTTTGATTCGATTTCACCCATCAGTGAACAGGCCAAAGAACTTTTAAATACTGAACATCTTCGAGTGCGGTATCCACCTAAGCTGAATTTTCTGAATGTATTTAAAACTCAATTTATAGCGGTGGAAGATTTATGTTTTCAGCTTAAACAAGGAGAGTCGCTTGGTATTGTAGGTGAAAGTGGATCTGGAAAGACCAGTGCTGCACTCGCGCTTGCACGACTCATAGAGTCAATAGGTACCATTGAATTAAATCGTATCAATCTCAATCAATTGTCTGACAAGCAACTTAGAGCGCATCGAAAAGATTTTCAAATCGTTTTTCAAGATCCTTTTTCGAGTCTCAACCCAAGAATGAATGTTTTGTCATTATTAACTGAAGGGTTAAGATTAAAAAAATTGAGAAAGAGTGAAAAATTAAAACTCGCGATCCAAGCCCTTGAAGAGGTTAATCTCACAAAAGAATTTCTTGATCGTTATCCTCATCAAATGTCGGGTGGCCAGCGACAAAGAGTATCGCTGGCCAGAGCACTTATTCTGAAACCTCAATTACTCATTCTGGATGAGCCAACATCTGCATTAGATCGTAATACACAAATAAAATTGGTGAAATTACTTCAAGATATACAGCAGAGAACAGGGATCAGTTACATCTTTATTAGTCATGATCTGAAAATTGTGAAAGCGTTATGCCATCGAGTTATAGTGATGAAAGATGCAAAAGTTATAGAAATTCAAGAGACAGAACGTTTATTCCGTGCACCGATTCATGCTTATACGCAACATCTTATACAAAGTAGTTTATAAAAGTTATTTGACAAGAAGGATTGTCAATTCTAGACTGAAATTCAGGGAAGTCACGCCTAATTGGTTTTAGGTTTAGATAAGCACAAAATTGAGAACTTCAAGATGAGTAAAATTGCTGAGCCGATTCAAATTCGCAATACAACTTTCAAAAATCGCATTATTAAAGGCGCAATGAGTGAAGCTCTAGCGAATACTGCTGGTGAACCAAATCATTTGCACACAGGCTTGTATGAAGCTTGGGCAAGAGGAGGTTTAGGGGGTTCAATCACAGGAAATGTAATGGTTGATCTACGTGCGAAGAATGAGCCTGGTGTCGTCGTGGTCGAAAATGAGCGAGATTTACCTAAATTAAAGGCATGGGCTGACCTAGGTAAACGTTATGGTATGGTCCAGCTTGTTCAATTGTCTCATCCGGGCAGACAGTGTCCTAAAGGCTTAAATAAAGAAACTGTTGCACCGTCTGCTGTTCCATTTAGTGCTATGTTGGCTACTACCTTTGCTACTCCACGGGCTCTCGAGCATGAGGAAATCCTAGATTTAATCCAAAGGTTTGCAACCTCTGCAGCGATTTGCGAAAAAGCGGGCTTTGAAGGTGTTCAATTACACGGTGCTCATGGATATTTAATAAGTGAATTTCTATCGCCACTGACCAATAAACGTAATGATCAATGGGGTGGGAGCATTGAAAATCGTATGCGTTTTTTATTAGAAATTTATAAAGCTGTTCGAGCTGCAACATCTGATAATTTTATCGTTTCAGTGAAATTGAATTCCGCAGATTTTCAACGAGGTGGAATTACTGAAGAAGAAGTGATTCAAGTATTTAAAGCTATTGATGATGCAGGAATCGATTTAATTGAAATTTCAGGCGGTACGTATGAAGCGCCCGCAATGGCAGGTGCTAAAGCTGAACAGCGTAAAGCAAGTACCATTGCACGTGAGGCTTACTTTTTAGATTTCGCAGAGAAAATACGTAAAGAAGTAAAATGCAGACTGATGGTTACAGGTGGATTCAGAACCGTTAAAGGGATGAATGATGCTTTAGAAAGTGGTGCATGTGACTTTATTGGAATTGCACGCCCGCTCGCTGTAGAAACGGATTTAACTGATCGTTTGATTGCAGGACACGATGTTAGGTATGCAGTAAAACCAATTAAAACAGGAATTCCATTTATTGATAAAATGGCAATTATGGAAATTATTTGGTATGCGGCACAATTCAAAGCGATTGGTGAGGGTAATCAACCTAATCCAAAACTTTCACCTTTAAAAGTTTTTCTGAATTATGCAAAAGGAAATGTGAAGGCTATCATTCAAGGTAAAGTTAATTCAAGAAAATCTGCATAGTGTGAATCAATATATATAAGGAGCCTTGATGGCTCCTTATTTTATGAGGCGACTTAGAACTAAAGCGCAAGCGTTTGAAAAGGGAAAAGTATCTTAGAAACTTCTTGGGTTGCCCATAATCCGATCGCTCGTGGATGATAGTAAGGTGATAGATATGGAATTAATAATGTGAGTTTATCGTTTGTATCATCTAATGAATGACATTGATGTTTGATCTGTTCAAGTTCATGTTGATTATTGTATTTTGAGAGCCAGTTTTGATCTCCTGTTACAGGCATTCTTTTTAAACGAATAGTTAATGATTCCCCTTGAATCCAGTCTTTGATCAGCATTTTCTCAGTTGCATTAAATACACCAAACATTTTGCCATCACTATCGTGAATAAGTTTCCAAAAACGACTTTCTTCGACAGGTCTGTTTTTAATAATCCATTGTTTATCAATTAAGATTTGAACAAATTCAGATATTAATTGAGGTTGAGCGAGCCACTCATTAATAGACTTGCCACTGAATTGACATTTTTGGTTATGGATATGTTGACCGACAACTGCTTTTCTTTGCAGAAGTTGATAAACGCTTTGAGTCAGATCAATTTCTTGGATGATATTTGTTGAGCTCAAGCCAAGATCATTCATTTGGAAACCCATTTTAACCAATTCAAGATATTTTGATTTATCTTGAGCTTGATGATAATGATCAATAAATGCCTCTATTGATTTTTCAGCATGTCCATTGTGTGCATTATCAATTGTAATATGAACATTAAAATAATGAGGATCAATTCCAAGTTCTGCTAACTCATAATTGGTGATTAACAGGTGTAGTGGTAATTGTTCATAACCCAAGTTAAATCCAATTACCAGTGGAAATAAATCATGTGGTACATATGCGAGAGCAAGTTGAACAGCGGCTTGTTCGAAATAAATATCATCTAAATAATTAATGTACGGTTCAAGCTCGAAATGTCGCAGTAAGCTTTGATACATGCAAACATGATTTGCTTTAGCATCTCCCAAGCCAAGTTCTTCTAAGTAGATATAGCTTAGATCTTTGCTTTCAAACAGAGAGGGGTGCGTAAGAGATGAATATAGCCAGGAGCCATCTACATATTTAACTGGAGCAACTTTATATAAAAATTCTAAAGCATGAGAGATGGTTGGAAAGTAGTCACGCCCAAGGCCTGATTTTCGTTGATCTAGATAACTTTGAAATTTAGAACAAGTTTGATCATGTTCGTGTTGTATATGTTGCCTAACTTGGTCTACCTGATCAATCCACGATAAATGAGTCGTATTGAGTTGATCGAATAGTGAAAGAACATAGGTTTCAGCATATTCTGTTTTACATTCACGACTCACTTTAGGGTCTAAAAAAAACTCAACCCAGTCTTTATTTGTTTTAGGACTAATTGTATTTAATTGTGATGGGGATGCTAGGGGATTAAGTACGGTGTTGTCCAACATCATCTTCTCCAAGCGTTATTAAGGGTTTAAACCACCATAACCTGCAAAGATGATAATGTTGTTTATTTTGTGTTCGATTTTTAGGGTGACTAAGTTATAAAAAAAAGCCCAAGTCTTAAATGCTTGGGCTTTTTTATGAGATGTATCATCTAGAATATGGCGTCCCTACGGGGATTCGAACCCCGGTTACCGCCGTGAAAGGGCGATGTCCTAGGCCTCTAGACGATAGGGACAGTGCAGAAATATATTTTAAACCATGTTATTTCAATTGAAATTAATGGCGTCCCTACGGGGATTCGAACCCCGGTTACCGCCGTGAAAGGGCGATGTCCTAGGCCTCTAGACGATAGGGACTTAATAAAATCTACTTCTGAAAATTGGCGTCCCTACGGGGATTCGAACCCCGGTTACCGCCGTGAAAGGGCGATGTCCTAGGCCTCTAGACGATAGGGACGTTTCAGAGGTGGGCGTATAATAGGGTGAAAATAGGGGGGTGTCAAACGCATTTCAGCAAAAAAATTAAAAAAATGGTGTGTTCGTATGAAAATAAAACAATATTGAATTTAAAGGCTAAATTTAGATCAAATTTCCAAGAAATATTAGAAAAGCATTTGGAAAATAGGAACTGTCTAAGCAAAAAAATAGCGACCGAAGTCGCTATTTCAAAATCAAGATTTATCGTGATAAAACAGGTAATAACTGGCATAGCATACAGCAATGAACGCTAAACACCCGAAAAAGCTAATACGCATACTTGGATCAAATACCATACTTAAGCATGTGATAAAACAGAACACAAAACCTAAGATTGGGACAATTGGAAATAATGGAGCAGCAAAGCCCAGCTCTTCTTTTTTGCGCCCTTGCTTATACCAATCGCGTCTGAAATTAAATTGGCTTAAACAAATACTCATCCACACAACGACCATTGTAAAAGCAGCAATACCTAATAAATTGGTAAAAATAGTCTCAGGTGCGAATTGTTCTGACAATAAGCCTGGTAACCCACCGATCATTGTCACGATCACTGCAACATAGGGGATACCACGTGCATTCACTCTAGAAAATACTGCAGGGAGCTGCTTTTTGTAAGATAAAGACCACATCATGCGTGACGCAGCAAACAAACCAGAGTTAGCAGCTGATAATAAAGCGGTAATAATTACAAAACGGATGATATCTTCTGCATAGGGAATACCAATATGCTGGAAAACAGTCACAAATGGAGAGCTACTCACACCTTCAGCAGCTAAGCCAGCTTCTTGATGTGGAAGAAGTGACGTTACTACAATGATTGTACCTACGAAGAAAATCAACAGACGAAAAATCGCTGTATTAATCGCTTTAGGAACATTTTTAGCTGGGTCTTTAGTTTCACCAGCAGCAACCCCAATTAATTCTGTTCCAGAGAATGCGAAGTTTACGATAAGCATCGTAGCAAAAATTGGGAATAGACCTTCAGGGAACCAACCTTGTGCAGTTAAATTGCTAAATAAAGGCGCCGTTTCGTAACCTTGATAGCCAATTACACCAAAAATTGCGAGTAGGCCTAAGAGAATAAATGCAACAACAGTAATAACTTTAACTAATGCCAGCCAAAATTCAGATTCTGCGAACCATTTTGTGGAAATCATATTTAAAACAAATACGAATACACCAAAGACTATAGTCCACATCCACATGGAACTATCTGGGAACCATTCCTGCATGAGGAGGGCGGCGGCTGTAAACTCAGTTCCTAATGTAACCGACCAAGTTAACCAATATAACCAAGTGATGGTATAGCCTGTTCCTGGTCCAATATATCTTTTGGCATAAGCACCAAACGAACCAGACTCAGGCATATGAACGGCAAGCTCACCTAAACACAGCATAACCATGTAGGCGATAATCCCGCCAAGGATATAAGAAATAATGGCACCTATAGGCCCCGTTTGTGCAATGACTTCACCCGAACCTAAGAAAAGTCCAGTACCGATTGCGCCGCCAAGCGAAATCATAACCAGATGTCGAGTACTCATAGCGCGTTGTAAAGGCGCAGAATTGCCCTGATGCGAAGCATCATTCGGAGATGAGTGCATAGGATTGAAAATTCGAAACAAATGAAGCGAGTTATTGTAGTGAAAAACTACAATTCTTCAATGAAATAATAGTAATTTTGAATATTGAGTGATCGTATGAAACGATAATGGCGTCCCTACGGGGATTCGAACCCCGGTTACCGCCGTGAAAGGGCGATGTCCTAGGCCTCTAGACGATAGGGACGTTGCGAGGTGCTTGTATATTAAGGATAGACATTTCAATTGTCAAAAGCTTCGTATCAAAAAAAGTTTTAATCGTTCATACATTAAGCAAAAACAATCAATTAGTTTTAATTTTGATTAAACTGACAACAATAAGATTTTTCATGTATTTAAATAACATGGAGAGAAGGTCCTCACTATAAAAAACGATCCGCTTTATATTCATCATATCAAACCAGCCATCTGTAAAATTTGATAAGATGACGTGGTAAGACAACGAAGGAAAGAGGCGTGTTGCCATTTAAACTCTGGGTCGATGCTGATGCATTACCTAAAATTTTGCGTGAAGTCATTTTAAGAGCTTCTGATCGTTATCAACTTGAAGTAACTTTTGTCGCCAATCAAAATGTAGGAATAACTCCTTCTGTTCGTATTAATTCAATACAGGTGATGAGTGGAGCAGATCAAGCTGATAAAGAAATTATCGAACGTATGAAAGAACATGATATTGTCATGACGCAGGATATTCCTCTAGCAGCTCAAGTCATCGAAAAGGGTGGCGTTGCAATTCATCCACGTGGTGAAATTTGGACAGAAGCTAATATTAAGGCACGATTACATTTGCGTGATTTTATGGAAACTTTGAGAGGGGCTGGAGTTCAAACCGGTGGACCACCGCCAATTTCAGAAAGAGATAAGCGTGAATTTTCAAGTGCTTTGGATCAAACGATTCAAAAACAAAAAAGAAAAACTGCCTGATTTATCTTATCAATCGAGTTCACATGCCAGAAAAATCTAAACTTATGCTCATTTATGCCTTATTGGTCATCATCTGGGCAACAACTCCACTTGCGATTGTGTGGAGTGTAGAAGATATTTATTTAATGTGGGCATTGGTGATTCGATTAGGCTTGGCACTGCCTATCGCGGCATTGCTTCTCATTGTTTTAAAGGTAAAATTTCCTTTAAATTCAATTGCATTGCATAGTTATTTTGCTGGTTCATTTAGCTTGATTGGTTCACAATTTTTTACTTATGTAGCTACTGATTATCTAAGTTCTGGCATGATTGCACTGATGTTTGGATTAGCACCAATTATGGCAGGGCTTATTGGAAAATTTATCTTTCAACAAGATTTGCATAAGCTGCAATGGTTAGGAATGATCGTCGCGATTACTGGGCTCGTAGTGATCAGTTTTACTGGATCATCACAACATATCCATCCCATTGGAATTGGTTTAATGTTGCTTAGCGTTTTTTCATACGCAATGTCAATTTTTTGGGTAAAAAAAATAAATGCTGATGTAGCACCGATGGCACAGGCGACAGGTTCAATACTTGTTTCTACCTTTGTTGCATGTTTAATTGTGCCATTTATATGGAAATATTTACCTACTGAATTACCTTCAATGAAGTCATTACTTGCGATCATATATTCTGTTGTTATGGCTTCATTAGTGGCTATGTTTTGTTATTTCTATTTGGTCAAAAAAATCCAACCGACGACATTGTCACTGACAAATGTAATGACTCCAGTTCTAGCACTTGGTGTAGGCGCTGCATTTAATCATGAGAAATTAACGCTAGGTATGATACTGGGAGCAATGATCCTACTTCTGGGATTGTTTATGTATTTTTATCGTGATATAGAAGCGAATCAGAAATTTAAACAAAAAGTATTAAAGCCTTAAGTTGGATGCTCAGCGATTCTGTGAGTTTTTTAAATGCTTCAAGGCTTCTGTTAACTTTACTTTGTCTTGGGGATGTAACGTTAGAAAATATGCACCGGTTCTAAACAGCCCATTTTCTTCTTGATTGCTGTAGACAACTTGTGCAGTTGCAGCGATATGAAAATCATTTTCAGGGTGACTCAATGTGATGTGTATATAGGTTTGTTCAGGGATATGTTGCTCAGCATAAAAACTAAAACCCGTTTCAGACAAATTGACTTGAGTAGGTACTGGTAACATGGTTTGTACAATAGAGTCGTAAAGTGAGCCCGTAATGAGGTTTAATTTTTGATTAAATAAGGATAATATCCGAGCAATTTGTTGATCTTTTTGATTTAATTGTTCTAATTCGTACATAAGCGCATGATCAAATTGATCTAATTCTGCAAGTAAGAGAAAATAGCGCGGTAGTACAAAATTTGAATCATAGGGATCATTCAAAGCGACATCTTTAGTGATGATCTGATAATTTATTCTTAAGGCAGCATCAATACGTGACATGACGCGTCTTTCAATATTGCCACTTTGATGCTGAAGATTTTCCATTAAAACACCTCGGACTAGATGGTATGTTTAAACCGATCTCGCTGTATATAGGGTTGAGATACACTCGCGCACGGCGAAGTAATCACTTTATTTCTTTTATTGCTTTAGTTTCCATGATCGGTCTGACTTTGGGCGTCGCTGTTCTCATTACTGTGTTATCTGTAATGAACGGTTTCGATCGTGAATTAAAAAACCGTGTCTTGGGAATGGTACCTCAAGCGACTGTTTCCTCTACACAAATTCTAACAGACTGGCCTGAGCTTGCAAAGAAAATAGACCAACATGAACATGTGACGGGTGTTGCACCTTTTACACAGTTGCAGGGGATGTTAACAGCCCAAGGACAGGTTGCAGGGATAATGGTCACAGGTATTGAGCCTGACTATGAAAAAAATGTATCTATTATTCAAAATCATATGGTTCAAGGCGACATCAACTCATTAAAGAAAGGTGAGTTCGGGATTGTTTTGGGCAAGCAGATGACGGATGCTTTAGGTTTAAGTCTCAATGACAATGTAACATTGGTATTACCTGAAGCGACACCATCACCCGCTGGCGTTGTTCCAAGATTTAAACGTTTTAAAATTGTCGGTATTTTTAGTATTGGTGCGGAAGTGGACTCGATGATGGGTTACATCGCGCTAAATGATGCTTCGACACTGTTGAGACTGCCGGATGGTGCACAAGGTATCCGTATGAAGCTAGATGATATCTTCAAAGCACCACAAGTCGCTGAAGAAGTTGTTATGGATTTACGAGGCAATTTCTATCCATCAAATTGGACTTATACGCACGGCAATCTCTTTAGTGCCATTCAGATGGAAAAAGCAATGGTTAGCCTTTTACTTTTCCTCATCGTCTTGGTTGCAGCATTTAATATTGTATCTTCATTGGTGATGGTGGTTACTGATAAAAAATCTGACATTGCTATTTTAAGAACCTTAGGTGCTTCACCAGCAACGATCACTAAGATTTTTATGGTACAGGGTACGGTGATTGGTGTTGTAGGAACACTGGCAGGAGCAGCACTAGGTATCATCTTTGCAACGAGCATTAGTGGATTTATTGGCTGGTTGAACACTGCTTTTGGACTAAATTTGTTCGATGCATATTTCATTAACTATTTACCATCGTATCTACGTTGGCAAGATGTGGTGGTGATTGTTAGCTTATCACTAGCGCTAAGTTTCCTTGCAACAATTTATCCAGCGCTGCGTGCTGCCAAAGTTCAACCAGCAGAGGCTTTACGCTATGAGTAATATTGTCTTAGAAGCCAAAAATATTCATAAACATTTTACAGATGGTAAATCAACTGTTGAAGTGATTAAGGGATTGGATTTAGTTGTTGAGCAAGGACAATTTGTTTCAATTGTTGGATCAAGTGGTTCGGGTAAGAGTACGCTGTTACATGTATTAGGGGGGCTTGATCGTCCGTCCGAAGGTGTGGTGATGCTTAATGGTCAGCGTTTTGACACTTTAGGCGAAGCTGAACGCGGTTTCCTACGTAATGAACACCTCGGATTTGTGTATCAATTTCACCATTTACTTCCTGAGTTTACGGCTTTAGAAAATGTATCAATGCCGCTGATGTTACGTAAAGATGCAACTTTTAAAGAAGTAAAAGAACGTGCAGAATATTTGTTGAATAAAGTGGGTTTATCACATCGTTTAACGCATAAACCAGGTGAGTTATCTGGCGGTGAGCGACAACGCGTTGCGCTTGCACGGGCTTTAGTGGCTCAACCTAAATTGATGATGGCAGATGAGCCTACTGGAAATTTAGATCGTAAAACTGCCGTCACAATTTTTGAATTGCTTTCCGATCTGCGTAAAGAATTTAATATGTCAATGCTCATCGTGACCCATGATGAACAGCTCGCACAAACTGCTGATAAGATTTTGCATATGCAAGATGGATTGTGGGTATAGGCTCAAAATCAGATTAACAGTCTTGTTAAAGCCCACTTAGGTGGGCTTTAATCTATTTAAGAAAAATAAACATAAAAGTTAGATGTTTTTAATATTTATTCTCATCTGTTGGATTATTGGTGTTGCTACGATCAGCTTTCAGGGTGAAGTTGAATATTCAACTCTCTTGCTGGGCATGGCAAGTATCATTTTGATCATGGGTTACTTTGTACGATTAATGAGGCAACCTGATCGATTCATTTATCCTCACACCTCAAGTATTGTCCAGTCATCATCAAGAATGCTTGTGCTAACGGGAATTTGTCTGATCACATTTGTTTTGGGGCATCAACATGCAAAAACAGCCTTACACGATCGTTTAGAGAAACGTGTTCAATATATTGAAGAAAAAGAAATAGTTGTCTATATCAATAAAATTAATCAGCTGAAAATGGATCAGGAAGGTCGATCAATACAGCAGCGTGCGCAAGTGATCGACAAGAAGCAAGGACAATCTCAAACGCTATTATTATATTTGCGAGAGTCAAAACTTGATACGACATTAGAACTAGGGCGCTATTATAAAGTTACGGGAAAATTAAGACCCGCACATAGTTATGCAGTAGATGGAGTCTTTGATCAAGAGAAATGGTTGTTGCAGCAAAATATAGCTGGAACAATGCGTGTAGATTGGATCGTACCTGTAAGTGAAGCGGTGTTATATTCTGAAGGTTATTTATCTTCAACCGATGTGCATCGGAGCCTTATCGTACGATTGAGCCTGAGCATTGAAAAAGCACGTTTAGCTTTTAGGGATGATATCGAACAGGGAGTATTCAGGAATAAGGGTTTGCTAGTCGCGTTACTCACAGGTGATAAGAGTCTACTGACGGAGCAACAAGAAGAATTATTTAAAAAACTAGGCATTACGCATTTATTGGCTATTTCAGGTCCACATGTTCTAATTTTTGCTGGCTTATTATCGCGGTTCATGGGGTATCTTGTATCAATTTTTCGTCCTCATATTTTTCTAAAAGTTCCCAAAACATATTTACTTTTAATCCCTTTCGTATGTGGGGTAATTATTTATAGTTTTTTTTCAGGGCTCGAAATTCCTGCACTAAGAACTACATTGTCAGTTTGTCTAATTAGTATCGCTATTTTATTTAAATTTAAGATTAAGCCTTTTGTACTATTACTTATCAGTGCAAGCTTAATGCTCTATTTAGACCCTTTTAGTATTTTATCTGCTGCATTTTGGCTTTCGTACGGCGCATGTTTGATTTTGATTCGTGTATACCAAACGATCGTTCATGAACAGCAAAACACTGCTTTAATCAATAAGCATCGTTTTATAGATAAAGCAAAAATGTATCTTAAAATACTTTTGCAATCCCAATGGAAAATATTTATTGCACTGATACCACTCACTCTACTGATATTTCAACAGATTTCTTTATTTGCGCCATTTGCTAATTTAGTTGCTGTTCCAATGATTGGTACCTTGATCGTGCCATTGGAAGTACTGGGCTATTGTCTCAGCTTTATTCCTTTTGTTGGTCAATTTTTATTTCATCTGGCTGATGTATTGATATCGGTTCTTTTGGTGCTACTGACTAAGCTGGGAGCAATATTAGACAATCCATTGAAATGGGTAGCGTTAACGAAAGCACAAATGTTTTTGCTCGCTTTGGCAGTATTCATGTTCTTTATGCCAAAGAATGTAATCCCTCGATTATGGATACCCGTATTAGGTGTGGCATTGCTGATGCCTAAACGTGATGATGGATACGATATCATTGAAATTTTGGACATAGGGCAGGGGCAGTCCATACTCTTACAGTCATCAGGGAAAACTGCTTTAGTTGATACAGGCGGGAGCTTTGATGAGAATACATTTAGTATCGGAGAAAATGTAGTTGTCCCTTTCTTAATTCAACGTGGCATATCAAAATTAGATCAAGTTTTTATCAGTCATCTTGATCAAGATCATGCTGGAGCATACCGCACTATTGGAAAACATATACAAATTGATCAAGTTATCTCAAATGAAAAAGATGATAGGTTTCAGTATGTTGAATTTGATTATTGTCGACAGCATCAACAGGTACAATTGGGTAAGATCAATATACAATTTCTTTCACCAGTTGAATCACAATTAAATTTTGTCAGTCAAAATCGTAATGAGCTTTCGTGCGTAATGTATCTGACATTACCCTATGCTAACGATTTTAAGCATATTCTGATTATGGGGGATGCAGGGTGGGAGACAGAGTATCGTATTTTAAAGCAGTATCCTGAACTTAGAGTAGATATTTTAATCTTAGGACACCATGGCAGTCGACATAGTTCATCTTACGACTTTTTAAAAAATACCAAACCTAAAATTGCCATTGCATCGGCTGGTTTTGATAACCGCTATAATCATCCACATCCTGTTGTCAAAGAGCGTTTAAAAGCGCTTAATATTCCGCTACTTGATACCCAATCGAAGGGCAGCATTCGAATGACCTTCGATAAAAACGGAGATGTACAATTTCGATATCATCGAGATCAAAAAGCGTGGTTAACTCGGAATATCCCCATAGATTAACTTGCTTTTCTGACTTGTTCTATTTTTGCTCTGGCTTGTTCTGCAGGGATACGATAAATGTTATGTAGATCAGGATTTGCACGGAAACGTTTGTAGCTCCAATGAGCATGTTCAGGATAACGATGAATCAGGCTTTCTATTGCACGGTGAATTACTAACGTTCCATCAGCGGGAGTGCCTTCATAAATCGAAGCATCCATTGGTTCAATAAATACATCAAAATCTTCAGTTTCATTGCGAATTGCATAGACCAAAAGGCCTTTGGCTTTAGTTTTTTGGATGAGTTTGGCACTTAAATTACTGGACTCGAGTGGTATGCCGAAATAATCGATCATTTCACCACCGTGTTTAGGATTGTGATCTGGAAGAATCACAGTTGTCCCCCCTAATTTAAGGGCTTTAAAAATTTGTCTTATACCACTCTCATCTGTAGGGACTAAAGTTGCTTGTTCTCGACTACGAGCCTGGCGCACAAATTGATCTGCTTCTTCATTCTTGATGGGTTTATACATGATGGTCATCTTGGTATATTGTGCGAACCACGCATTCATGACTTCCCATGTACCAAAATGTGGTGCGAGTAAAATAATCCCTTTCTTTTCAGCCATTGCTTCATGAAAATATTCAGCACCCGTGACATGGCGTATTCGTGAAATATTGGTTTCGTTTGAGCTTCCCCAAATACTAAAAAATTCCATATAAGATTGAAGTTCGTTTCTTACCGCTGCACGAGTCACTAAATGTTTTTCTTCATCAGAAAGATGTGGTAAGCAAATGTCGATATTGAGGCGGATGGTGTTCGTAGTTTTTGTAATTTTTAGCGTATTAATCAGCCCTGCAAGCATTTTTGCAAAAAAACGAGAAAAACGAATCGGACGGCGACTGAAGAAATTTAACAGGCGGGTTGTGGTCGATGTTTTGGTTTCAGGCATTAGATTCAAAATTTGGTAAGTTCATAGAATATTGTGATTTGGGTTTATTATATGTTAAATCTTGACTGATAAATAGTTTGACCTCATTCCTTGTATATAATGTCAGCTTAAATTTAATTTGGATGGTATGTATGTCCGCTTGGCCGCCTGAACCACAAAATGAAAATCAAAAACCAAATAACCAACCGAACGGAAAAGAATGGCAAATTTTAGAAAAAGCTGTTCTCGCATCTGTAGAAGAACAGAGACGTGCAAGACGTTGGGGAATCTTTTTTAAATTTCTTACTTTCGCATATCTGTTGTTTATAGTTTTGGTCATGGGGAAAAGTTGTTCAACGACTTCCACTGATAGTGCGGTGTCATCACAGCATATTGCTACAGTCGATATTGTAGGAACGATTGCTGCAGACCAGCAAAGTGTGAATAGTGCAGATACGATCAAAGGTTTGAAAAAAGCATTTGAAAGCAAGCAATCGCAAGCTGTTGTTTTAAATATTAACTCTCCGGGTGGATCTCCAGTTCAGTCTGATGAAATTTGGCAAGAGATCCAATATTTAAAGTCGGTTTATAAAGATAAAAAACTTTATGCATTAATTGGTGACACAGGTGCTTCAGGTGCATATTACATTGCGTCTGCTGCGGATGAAATTATTGTTAATCCATCAAGTTTAGTCGGCTCAATTGGTGTCATTATGCCAAACTATGGAGTGAGTGGTTTGATGCAAAAACTTGGCGTTGAAGATCGCACCATGACTTCAGGTGAGAACAAAGCATTATTGTCGATGACACAACCAGTTGATCCTGCACAACGTGCACACGTACAAGGTGTATTGGATAATGTTCATCAACATTTTATTGATGCAGTCAAAAAAGGTCGTGGCAATAAATTGAAATTGCAAGACCCTGCTATATTTTCAGGTTTGTTTTGGACTGGTGAGCAGGCTGTGAAGCTCGGTATTGCAGATCGGATTGGCAGTATTCACACACTGAAACGCGAATTAAAAGTCGAAAAAACGGTAGATTATACTATTCAACGTAGCCCCTTTGATTCTGTGCTTGGACGACTTGGAAGTGAAATTGGTCAAGGTTTTGCTTCTTCAATTTCCAAGCAGATTCAATCTGAGCAGGTGAATCGAATCCAATGAAACCATTGATCCATTTTGCTCATGCCAACGGGGTTCCATCGAAAGTTTATCAAAAATTTTTTGATGCTTTGTCTGATCAATTCGATGTGATTTATACGACCAATCTTGGTGTTGATCAACGTTATCCTGTAGATCAACACTGGGAAAGTATGACACAGCAAGTGATTGATAATATTGTTCAGAAATCCCATGGTCGTAAAGTGATTGGTATCGGGCACTCCTTAGGAGGAGTTTTGACGTTCAAAGCTGCGTTGAAATGCCCAGAACTTTTTAGTCAAACTATTCTTCTCGATCCACCTCTCATTATGGGGGTGGAATCATTTGTTATGCATATTGCAAAGTCTTTGAAGTTAAAAGCAGTGGATCAAATGTCGCCAGCGGCATTGTCTAAACGTCGACGTGATCATTGGGATAGCCGAGAGCAAGCTGCAACATTACTTCGACCCAAAGCATTATATGCAGCATTTGATGAGCAATGTTTTAATGACTATATTCAATTTGCATTAGTTGAAGATCCAACGCGTGGCGGCGTTGAATTGGCGATTCCAAAATCTATTGAAGTGGATATTTTTAGAACCAATCCTTCATTGTGGTGGCTGCCTCAACCTAAGCTCAAAGTTTCAAGTCAATTAATTGTTGCTTCTGAAGGTCCATTCTTAGCACGTAAATTCCCTCATAAAGTGAGGAAAAAGTTTGGTGTGCCTTTTAGTATTTTTGAAGGTGGACACATGTTCCCACTCGAACATCCTGAGCAATTGGCTGCACATTTAAAAACTATTTTGACGCCACTAAAAAACGCAGCCTAAGCTGCGTTTTTTAAATCAAATATGACAGAACTGTATTGGATCTTTCAAAATTTGATTTTTATAGTGCACGCCTTCGGATGTGACTTGAATGGTTTGATTACAAATCCATTCTACAACTTGAGGATAAATTAAATGTTCAAGTTGATGTACACGATCTGCTAAAGATGCAACATTATCATGGTGAGAAACTTTGAGTACGCCTTGAGCAAGTGCTTGACCTGCATCTAGTTCTGCAGTGACATAATGTACTGTGCAACCATGCCATAGATCACCAGTATTCAATACACGTTGATGTGTATGCATTCCTTTGTAATTTGGCAGCAGAGAGGGGTGGATATTGATCATTTTACCCTCCCATGCTTTAACGAACTTAGCACTTAAAATGCGCATAAACCCCGCTAAAACCACAAGATCAGCTTCCCAGTCGAGCAGTTGCTGGTGCATAACATCATCAAATGCTTCACGATCTGGGAAGTTTTTATGTTCAATCACTGCAGTTGCAATGTTGGCATGAGCAGCACGCTCAAGTGCGTAAGCAGCAGGTTTATTCGAGATCACACCGACGATTTGACCTGAAAGGTTTGCATCGATTAATGCTTGTAGGTTTGATCCGTTACCTGATACTAAAACAGCAATTTTAATCATGTTTTAACAATAAACTGATTAAGCGAAGATCACACGAATTTTTTCGTCTGCACCTTCGACAGATTCAGCATTGTCAACAATGTGGCCCATTGTCCATGCTTTTTCGCCGAGTTGATTTAAGATTTCAACTGTTTTATCAGCTTCAGCAGCATCAACAACTAGAACCATACCTACGCCACAGTTGAATGTGCGGTACATTTCAAATTGTTCTACACCACCTTCACGTTGAAGAAGTTTGAACAGCTCAGGCCATTCCCAAGAAGATTCGTTTACTACAGCTTGGGCACCATTTGGTAATACGCGAGGTAAGTTACCTGGTAAACCGCCACCTGTGATGTGTGCCATCGCGTGAACATCAACCTGTTTGAGAAGCTCTAAAATAGGTTTAACGTAGATACGAGTTGGCTCCATTGCAACATCAGCAAGTGGACGACCATCAACAATTTGAGTTAAATCAACATTTTTTACATCTAAAATTTTACGAAGAAGAGAGTAGCCGTTAGAGTGTGCGCCGCTTGAAGCAACACCAACTAATACATCACCAGCTTTAACTTTAGAGCCATCAATAATTTTACTTTGTTCTACAACACCTACACAGAAACCAGCTAAATCGTAATCTTCACCTTCATACATGCCTGGCATTTCAGCAGTTTCACCACCGACCAACGCACATCCAGCAAGCTCACAACCTTGACCGATACCTGTCACTACATTTGCTGCGACATCAACATTGAGGTGACCAGTTGCGTAGTAATCAAGGAAGAAGAGTGGTTCAGCACCACAGACAAGTAAATCGTTCACACACATTGCAACCAAATCCTGACCAATTGTGTCATGACGTTTTAAATTCAATGCTAAACGTAATTTTGTACCAACACCGTCTGTGCCAGATACGAGAACAGGTTCTTCATAACCTTTAGGAATTTTACAAAGTGCACCGAAGCCACCAAGACCGCCCATTACTTCAGGACGAGTCGTGCGTTTAGCGACAGATTTGATACGATCGACTAACGCGTCGCCCGCCTCAATGTCGACACCTGCATCTTTGTAGCTTAAACCAGTGTTTGGGGTAGAAGTTGAGTTGCTCATATTGAAGTCTCCGCATTCGCGCGGGGATTATAACCTGAATATACGAAACTCTTATGTTATTTATGCACTAAAATGTTATCTTTACTAAAATATTTTCCTTTACATAACGAATAATCTTAAAAAAGGCGAGTTTCTATGGTAGATCGTACCCTACGCCGTGTTTTTATCCTTGCAGGGATAGCTTTATTTCTCTGGATTTTATACTTATTAAAACCGGTCGTAATCCCATTTATTGGTGCATTTTTAATAGCTTATCTTTTCAGTCCATTGGTTGATCGATTGCATAAGATAGGTTTACCTCGTTGGTTGTCTATCAGTTTGGTATTTATTGGTATTGGTGTCGTGATCACATGGGCAATGTGGTATTTGGTTCCATTAATTTGGGAACAGCTAATGTATGCTAAATCCAGTATCCCGAAAGTAGTTCATTGGGTAAATTATAGCTTCTTACCGTGGTTATCAGATACTTTCAATATAGTGCCACTAGAATTAGATGTAGACCAGATTTCAGCAGCTGTTATGGAGTATGTTCAAACCAATTATAGTGCTGACAGTATCCAAGCGATGGCACTCAAATTGGCACAATCTGGTCTGAATTTTATTCAGATTGGTGGGACAATTGTACTGATTCCAATTATTGCATTTTATTTCCTCTTAGATTGGGATCGAATGCTCAATAGTTTGCGTCGACTCATTCCACGTCCTTATGAAGCTTCAACGCTTGAAATCGTAGGTGAATGCCATAGCGTACTAGGCGCATTTGTAAAAGGACAATTCCTCGTGATGATCCTTTTGGGGATTGTTTATGCCGTTGGTTTACAACTGATTGGTCTGGAAGTTGGTTTGATTATTGGCATGATTGCAGGCTTGGCAAGTATCATCCCATATTTAGGGTTTGCAGTAGGAATTATTGCTGCCGTGATCGCAACTTTCTTCCAATTTGGTATGGATTGGACTCAACTCCTTTTAGTTGCAGTGGTGTTCATGGTAGGGCAAGCTGTTGAAGGTTATGTGCTTCAGCCATTCTTATTGGGAGATAAAATTGGTCTTTCTCCAGTAGCGGTCGTATTCGCTGTATTGGCTGGTGCACAATTGGCTGGTTTCTTGGGTATGTTGATTGCATTACCTGTTGCAGCTGTAATCGTGGTACTGCTCCGACATGCACGTGACACTTATGAAAGGAGTACAATTTATGGTACGCCAGCTGTTGCCGTAGCTGATCATGGTGGTGGTGAAATTACAATCCAAACCGATCAGGTTGATATTGAGCTTGATCTCAAACCACAATCAATCAATAATCAACAAGATATTGCAACATCTGAAAAAATCGATGTGCAGAAACAAAATAAAGAACCTTAAGGTGACCAAGCATTTATGCGGCAACTGCAACTTGATATAGAACCTCAACTTGATGCACGGATCAGTGATTTTTCCGGCCCAGGTTGGGGACCCGTCATTGATGCAGTTCGCCAACTTCATGCTGGATTAATGAATCGATTTTACCTTTATGGCGGTGCGGGCACAGGTAAGAGTCACTTATTAACTGCGATATGTGACTCATATCTAGATGTTGGGAAATCTGCAATTAAAGTTTCATTGCTAGAATTGCTCGATGCTCCAATTGAGGCGATTACTTCATTGGATCGTTATGATTTGGTCGCTCTAGACGATATTGAAGCGATCAGTGGTGTACCGCATTGGCAAAAGGCGGTATTTCATTTAATAAATAATAATAATGATGGTGGAGGACAACTAGTCTTTTCATCTAGATCTGCGCCAATTGAATTGAAACTTGAATTACCAGATCTTCAGTCGAGATTAACTCAAGCGGTGAGTGTTAAAGTGCCAACAGGTCAATCCTACGCTGACCGCTATGCCTTATTACATTCTGTGTTGGAGCGTAAAGGTGTGCATTTTGATCCTTTAATTATTGATTATCTGCTGACCAATGGCCCGATACAGACCAGTACCTTATTACAAACGGTTGATCAATTATCAAAGTTACTACAGGGTGAAAAAGTTAAGCTATCCAACGCAACCCTTAAGCAAATCTACGCGCTCATCGATCAGTATAATGCTTAAATGCTTTTTAAATGTTATTCAAAACTCAAAATGTAGATTTTATCTGAACTCGGCAATTTTTTACTTAAAAATAATTGAGAATTCTAAAAATTTGTGACAGATTAGTCAAAATGGACAAATAGCGCTACATAATTAAAGTTCGCTACTTAAAAAAATAAAGAAAAATTAAGGAGATGGTAATGCTCAGACGGGGCTTAGGTCTTGTATTGTTGTGTGCAACAGGGCATGTATTCAGTGCGGATATTGTGGTTACGACCACTGAAGATATCACCAAAAATGATGATCAATGTTCGTTGCGTGAAGCAATTGAATATATTAATCAGGGTAAACCTGAAGCAGGTCTCAATGGCTGTGGTGGTAAAGATGCCACAGATAATATTATCTTATCTACGAAAGAATATCTCCTAAACGAGCAAGTTCGCATCTCTAAACCGATGGTTTTTAGAACGCAGTATGAAACTACCATTGTCGACGATATTCCTGGTACAAAAAATGCCGTCATAACAATGAAGGGTACTGATAGAATTTTCCATATTGAGCGAATTCGTCCTAAAGCTGATGATGAAATTAGAGATGCTGCAATTGGTGTGGAATTTTACGAAATTACCTTGCAAGGTTGTGCCGCAACAGTATGCAAAGACAAAGGTGGGTTAATTCTCAATTATGAACGGCTAAAATTTGATAAAAGCCATCTTATCAATGGCAAAGCGAATTTTGGCGGTGCGATTTATAATGTTGAATCATTTATTGAATCCGAAACCAGCAAAATTCGTTCCGCGCGAGTGAATTTAGTTAATTCGTTATTGGAAAACAATCAAGCACAACAAGGTGCTGTTTTGTATAGTGAATATCCTGATTTTGACATTAGTGCTTCTGTTATTAAAGGTAATAAAATAACAGATTCAGAAGGTTTCGCAATCTATAGCCATAAAGTGTTGAGTGAAGACGAAACTAAGGTGACCAATCTCAATTATGCCAAAGTGACTAATTCAACAATTTTTAATAATAAGGGCTATATTATCAATGTGAAGGATGGTATTGCACTTAATAACAATACGCTGGTCTTTAATGATTTTGGCTTGATTTTTAATGCACCGTTTAAGAAGGCATCGCTTACTAACAATATAATTGCAAAAAATGGCAATCGAGACTGTCGTGTAGAGACTGCAATCGATCAATCAAATTTAAACAATAATTTATATGGTTTTGGTTGTGAGGGCACAGCTTCAGAAAAACTGGGCGAGCGCACATTATTAGCTGGGACTGATGTAGAAGGTGAATGTGATGTTAATTCATCTGGTATTTTATGTCCGTTCAAAGTCTATTCTGGCTATGCTTTAGGATATTTCCGCCCTAGAGTGTTGCCTAGTTATCGACAATTGACAGATTCTCCGATCATTAATCGTGGACCAGATTCAAATGGTACATCATGTGAAACAGTTGATCAGCGTGGCAACGCACGTAAGGATCGTATTTTGTGTGATCGAGGCGCAATCGAACTTATTCAGTCAAGTACGTCTTCAGGCAGATTTGGCAAGGATATCTTTTACGGAGAAATTGTTAAGCTAAATATTAATGATTTTCTAGGAGATGGTGAGCTAATACCTGCTAGTCAATGTGATGCCTTAGTCGGACCTCATCCCAAAAAAGAAGAATGGCAAGCGGGCTGTATGATCATCCAACAAAATAATTCTCCAAGTAAAGGTAAAGCAGAACTACTCCAAAATGGGGAGTTTACTTATACGCCTCAAGGGAATTGGCACGGAACTGATGATTTTAAAGTTTTGGTCGTTGTATCTACACGTCAATTAAATGAGTCAATGAATCCTTATATCGAAATTCCAACTGTCATCAAACAAGACCCCAGAGATACTTATACAAGCAATAAAGTAAAAACTTCTGGTGGAGGTATAGGTCTAATCTCTGTGTTAGGTCTGATGACTTTAATCGCGATACGTAGAAAAAAATAATAAGGGAATCGTATGTTGAAAAGTAGAAAAGCTTTTTTGACTTTAGCAGTCCTTTCTGCAATGTCATTAATGGCTGCTGAAGATACAACAATTTATGTCACTACCTTCGATGATGAAGACGGTACTAATGATGCAAAGTGTTCACTCAGAGAAGCGTTGAAGGCTGCTTCGACTAATCGAGCTTATGGAGGTTGTGCTAAAGGTAATACGGATCGAGTACAAACTGACATTATTCAGCTTGAAGCTGGTACTTATAGCTTGAATGCAGAGCTTCAGCCAACTTCTTCAGTGATTATTAGGGGTAAAGAGCCTGTCGATTATTCCAAACCGAATGTTATTTCAAATAGTTATCCTGCGCAAACTAAAATTCAAACTATAATTAATGGTCAAAATACACATCGCATTTTCAATACGACCAATCTAAATCGACCGAGTTTGAGTTTAAGAAATATAGAGCTGACAAATGGTAAATCATCTACCAATGGTGGCGCTTTGCTATTGGGGGGTGAGACTGATTTATACAATGTAAATATCACAAAGTCTTCAGCGTTAAGAGGTGGAGCGATATTTTTGAATGACAGTGATAGCTCTTTAAGTTATTCGGTCGGGTGGGTGAGTGGTAATACAGCTCAGCAAGGCGCTGTTATCGCAATGTCTTGCTTGGATAATCTTGTGTTCACACGTCGTAAGATTGATTTATCCCGTATGTCTATTACCGAAAATGGAAATACAGCTTCAAACAGTTTATTCTCATTTTGTGGTGAACCTACAGCACAATTGCAAGCAAATACAATCTCTTCCAATGTATTAAATAATACACAAGGTCAAATTTTTCAATTTAGTGATCGTTTAACAGATGGGGGTCAAATAAATTTGAGTCCCAATTCTATTTTGAAGCTCGATAGTAATACGATTATCGCGAATACCGCGCGATCTGTGCTTTGGTATGGAAATACAGGTGCAAAAGCCTTAAATCATAATGTGATAGGTTTTAATCAGGCTAAAGCCTGTATATATAGTCACGGTGATGTGAGCCAAGTTGAGTCAGCAGGTATTGAATTATTGGCAAATGCTATTCCACTGAGTAATCCATCTATAGACTGTGATCTACCAGCAAAAGCGTCAGAAAATGCACAAAAAAATAGTCTTGATGTTAGTCAATTGAGTATCAATGATCTGTTTTCAACATCGTTACCGGTTAATGATGAGAATACTAACTTTCATCCTGTCTTTTTTCCGAAGATTAATTCTAGTGGTACAGATTTAGTTGATTTTGGTACTGATGGTTGTTCGCAACTTGATCAACGAGGTATAAATCGGATTGGATTGGACTCGCTCAACAGTTTAGATGTGACTCCCAATACTTGCGATATTGGTGCGATAGAAACCTTAAAGTTGACTGTTTCCAATTTAAGTAAAGCAAATGAATCACTGGTTCAAATAAAGAAATCAACTGAGAATAGAATTAAAGCATTCGAAGATGCTATTGCCGATCCTGAAACCAAAGAAGAAGTGATTGATTATTATAATAAGGAGCTCACCGATCAAAAAGCATTTTTGAATGAATTAAATAATCTTAATCAATATCGTCCAATATTATTCGATCCATTCAAATTGAATTTACCAGATGAAATTGTTTCTCCTGATGGTACGGTGCGAAAAATTGAGCATCTTAATGTTGATAATTATGATGTCAAAGTTGAGGTTGTGGGAGTTGGGAAATTAGATATCGATAAAACGTTCTTAGGTAAGTTTGATGAGCGGTTGAAATGTGAGTGGAAACCGCAGCTTAAGCAGATAGTCATGTATAGAACAGATGGTCGCATAACACCGAGTGGAGACTCTGAATTCTGTACATATACGCTTACTTCAAAAAGCGACAGTAAAAAAACATCAAGTGCATATTTAATTGGTAATTTTATCAACATCGTGCCAACTGTTCCTGAACGTGTGGAATATACAATCAATCCAAAAAAATCGACTCAAATCAGTGTAAATTTACTGGCTGAAGCGAGTGATGCTGGTGATGGCAACAGAAATGCAATCAATCCTCCAAATAAAAAGGAGTTTTACCATAATGCTAATGGAGATGAGGTATCAATTTATTTTGCAAGAGTACCGAATCCCGTTTCAATTATCGCGGATCGGGTAGAGCCATGTGCTAATGACCGTTTTAAAAAGTGCTATGGTGGAAACATTCGAGTTCAGTTGAACAATAATTTGGATGTCTTTTCCTATGATCTTAAGTACTCAGTATTGGACGCAGACGGCGCTTCATCAGGTGAGGGAACATTAGCTGTTCTAAATACGGAAACAGGGCCTGGAAGTTCTCGTACGAGTGGAGGGGGTAGCCTAGGTGGGTTTGGGCTTTTAGGACTCATTGGTTTAAGTTGGCTTAGAATGAGAAAATCTAAACCTCATTAATAAAAAAGCCAGCATTTGCTGGCTTTTTTTGTGTTTGATTTTGTGTAATATTTTGCAAAAAATTAGTATATTTTGAACAGTTTATTGCTACATTTGAAGATTGCTGATCACTTTCTTAAATTACACCAATGTCATCTTTTAATGAGCTTATACCCTTAAATCAAATTGAAGTTAAACCTTCGGATTTGCTATCAATTAAGAGGCATGATCTTGTTCCTTTATTGACTGATTCGTCTAAACTTAATTTATATGCTGAACATATTGTGCAGGCACAAAATGCTCTATTGGTAGGTATAGACCCCACTTTAAATAAAAAATTAAGCGAAACAATTTCAGATATTATTCAAAAATTGAATCAATCCAAAAAGAAATTAAAACAAAAAAAATTTAATGCTTTCCAAAAGTGGCTAGGTCTGGATTTGGAGTTCGGTGCGGGTCAAATTTCTTATATTCGTGATTTAGATAGACTCATTCTAGATGCTGATCAGCTGTCCCAACGTATTCACATTGAAATCCAAAAGTCTAGTTCTCGATTTCAGCAAGCAGTTGGTTTAAGAGAGCAAATGGCGCGCTACATTCAAGCAGCAAGACAATTTTTAACAGAATACACAGATTTTTCTCATCATCGCCATCCACTCGATAACTTTGAGGAGCGATTGGCTAAAAAAATACAAACATTAGAGTCGGTACAAGCAAACAATGATATTTCTCTCATGCAAATGCAATTGAATCAACAACTTTCATTAACTCTGACGGATCGTTTTCGTGAAGCGCAGCAAGTATTAATCCCAGCTTGGCAATATCATCTTGAGCAAACTCAAATTAATAATGGCGCAGTCGATATTGAAAAGTTAGATCAAAGTCGCGAACAACTGATTCGATCTCTAAAAAAATCACTAATTAAAGAATAAGGTGTGTTATGTCTGATTTTCCAATTCAAAAGAAAAATGAATCCTTAAGCTTAATCTCTACGGAGGAAAAGTTTTCCAAGTTAGATCTAAAAGAAATTGGGTTGACGACGTCAGACCTTGCAGCAGTCGAATCAGTTCACCAAGAACTAGCTGATATGAATCATGCAACGGTTGCTGAATATGGGAAAAATATCGCGACTAAAACAGCGACTTATACGGATGAATTACTGGATCTAGTTAAAAATAAAGATTTGGATGCAACTGGTCAAAAGTTAAATGAAGTCGTTACAGTGGCTCAACAGCTCAATACAAACAGTATTTTAAGTCCTGCTAAAAGTTCAGGCTTCTTGGGTAGTATCTTAAATCGATTTAAGGGTGCTAAACAGAGTTTTGATCAAAAGTTCAATACCACTAAAGAACAAATAGATGCTTTAGTTAAAGAAATTGAAACCTCTCAACAAGGGTTAAAAGACCGTGTAAATACATTGGATCGTATGTTTGATGGTGTGCAGGACGAATATAAACAATTAGGGGTTTATATTGCTGCAGGGAAAATTAAACAACAAGAAGTTCAGGAGCAAATAGCTGAATTAAGTACGCTAGAACAAGATGCGCAAACTAATCAAAAAATCTACGACTTAAATCACTTAGCAAACAACTTGGAAAAAAGAGTGAGTGATTTACAGGTATTGCAACAATCTGCGATGCAGACATTACCGATGATTCGAATTATTCAATCAAATAATTCAATGTTGGTTGATAAGTTTTATGCGATAAAAAATATCACGCTTCCTGCCTGGAAAAATCAAATTAGTTTAGCGATTTCATTACAGGAACAAAAAAATAGCGTCCAATTGGCTAATACTATTGATGATGCGACGAATGAGTTACTTAAACGAAATGCAGATTTATTACACCAGAACTCAGTAGATACTGCTCGAGCAAATCAACGCTCAGTGATTGACATTGAAACACTTGAACATGTTCAAAATACCCTCATTAAAACAGTGAATGATGTTATTAGTATTCAGAAAGAAGGGATGCAAAAACGTGAAGAGGCATCAATCCGTATTAAGGCTTTGCAAGGAAATCTTCAACAACTTGTTTTGGATTCGAGTCAAAATCAGCCAAAACACTAATTTCTTGAGGTTTAAATTTGAATAAAACCAATGAATATCTTGTGGCGCAGACTGAGATTCAGAAAAGATTGCCTGAATTGTACAAACGAAATCGCATACTTAATTTATGGGGATTTTTGAGTACCAGTGTACTCATTATTTCAGTTGTGTCGCTTTTTATTCATCAGGACATGATTTATGGTTTTATGGGTATGAGTGAAACTGTTCAGCAGCTTCATTTGCCACATAGTTTAGATGAAGTCGTAAACGTGTACCAACATCAGCCTGACTATTTTTTTAATTTGATATCTTGGTTAGGTTGGTTCATTCTAAAAGTATTTAGCTCAGTCATTGGTGCTTTTTTTATCGTTCATTTTTTAAAGAAAATACGTTTTTTCTATGTGCGCTTTCAATCATTTGTACTTAAGTTTGTTGGTTGGTTAATTGCTGTCATTTTAATTTGGTCAGGTTTGACCTATGTTCAATATGACTTGAATGATGAGTCGTTGGAACAACAATATCAATTAAGTCATTATGATAAATCGATTCACGAAAGTCAGATTGCTGTCATCATGACTGAACAACAGGTCAATCCAATTATACAAGCCTACGTCCTTGCGCAAGTGGCTTTGATTCACAAACCTGAAGATACCAAGCTAGCAACTGCATATTTAGCTCGACTTGCGCAAGCTGAAAGAAATGAAAAACAGTTTGTCGAATATGGTTTTAATGCAGAGCAGTTATGGTCAATGCAGCAACAAGTTTATGGTCAATCTATTACTCCTTGGGCAAAAGCGATAGATCATCGGGCAAATCAGGCACGACAAATTTCAGAAGTCGTCAAGATGATATTAATGGTGTTCTCAGCCATCATGTTATTGTTAATGCTTATTTTCTTTGGATTAGCTCGTAGTTTTAAAAGCAGAATTCAAACGATCACTCAACGTTTGGAGATATAGTTAAAGTTTGTACTGTTACGATCATCATAAAAGAATCATTCATTCTTAATTGGATGATTTTTTAATTCAATTTTTCGATAGTCTTTATGTAAATTAACTGTTTTACCTATTTTTGTATTTCTTCTAATATAGCTTTATCAAATAAATATTACTCCTTTGGAGACGTTAGCAATGTTAGATCAAAATACTTCAGATCAATTAAAAACGCTTTTAGAACGCCTTGAAGGTCCAATCGAATTGGTTGCGACTTTAAATGATTCAGACAAATCTGCAAAAATCAAAGAACTTGTGGAAGAAGTGGCTGAACTTTCTCCATTCGTCACAGCTCGTTTTGATGGTCAAAATAAACGTGCACCGAGCTTTGGTATTGCAAAAGCAGGTGAAGAACCGCGTGTCTTCTTCGCAGGTTTACCAATGGGTCATGAGTTCACTTCTTTGATTTTGGCATTGCTACAAACTTCTGGGTATGCACCAAAAGTATCTGATGAAGTATTGGCATCCATCAAAGCTTTAGAAATCAAATCTGACTTTGACGTATTCGTATCTTTAAGCTGTCATAACTGTCCAGATGTGGTTCAAGCACTTAACTTGATCGCAATTTACAACCCTGGCACAACAGCAACCATGATTGATGGTGCATTCTTCCAAGACGAAGTTGAAGAACGCAAAATCATGGCTGTACCAATGGTGTTCCAAGACAACGAACATATTGGTCAAGGTCGTATGACATTGGAAGAAATTGTTGCGAAGCTCGATACTAATTCTGCTGCGA